>JAHZBJ010000074.1 GCA_019423445.1 Oscillospiraceae bacterium | reverse complement strand
CTCAAGGGCTTGGTTTCTCTCAAGCTAAATGTTGTTCAATTTTCAAGGTGCAACCACCGCTCTGTGGGGGTGTTCCCCGAAGCGGCTTAGTTATAATACCACACCCATTCTGCTCTGTCAACACCCTTTTACAATTTTTTTCAGCTTCTTTTACCGAATTTCCCGGTTTGTTTTTGGAGACAGCCAACAGTTTGTATAGGGCTTTCTAGATAATACAAAGGGTAGTGATCCGGTTGCCATTTTTCTGCTTACCCTCGGATCTCAAGATCTGTTTTTCTTTTCTCCCATCCAAACCATGACAAAGCCGGCAACCCCCAGCAGCATAAAAAGATGCTGCCAACAGATGCTCAGGTCAAACACGTAGATCCAGCCGACGCTGCCGAATCCCATCATCAGGATCAGGCTCAACAGCATCAGCGCCAAGCCTCTCATCCTTCTGTCCATCCTACTCTCCTCCTTTTCCAGCTGTGATTTAACACAAATTATACCATCGGGGGATTCGCTGTCAACCGGCTGCACACCTCCCTGTTTCAAAAGCAGACGGCAGGCAAAACGCCTGCCGTCTGCTTTATTTTCCGGTTTACTGGTCTTTGCGGTAGTAATTGATGACGCAGCCCTTAAGAAGAATCTCCCGTTCGGTGGAGGTGAGAGAGCCCAACTCCAGCGTAATGGGCTTCATCCCCTCCGACGCCAGGTATCCTGTCACTTGGGTCTCCCCTTTTTCCAGGCTCCGGCGGATCTCCGGAACCACCAGCAGCTGGCCGGGGGACAGCACAGGCAGTTCCTGAGTCGTAAAGGGAAGGATGCCCCAGTTGATGAGATTGGAGCGGTAACGCTTGGTGGCATACTCCTTGGCGAGATTGGCCCAGCCGCCCAACACCTTCTGGCTGCTGGCCGCCTGCTCCCGGCTGGAGCCGTCCCCCAGAAGAGGAGCCGTCAGGAGACCCCCAATGGTCACCTGGGTCAGGGCGGCCCCGGTCTTTTCCCGGAGCCAGCGGAAAGCTTCCTCCAGGTCTTGGGCCTCCATATCGTTTTCCTCCCGGCGCAGACGCTCCTCTTCCCGGACCGCTTTGGCGCGTCCCACCAGCTCCCGGTCCTTGTTCACCAGGAGATATTCGGAGATGCGGTTGGGATCGCTGCGGTGGGCGGAAGCCTCTCCGGAGGGAATCAGGTCGTCGGTGGTCACCGATCCCTCATAAGCGCCGGTGACCCGAAGGATCAGGTGGTCTCCCAGAGGATACATCCTGGGCCAGTCGGCAATGCCGGGACCCAGGCGGATGGGTTCCTCCGGCTTGGGGCTGCCCCAGCCGTAATACACCTGCTTTTCATAGATCTCCCGATTATAGTGGTACTGATACTTCCGGTAGGCGGTATTCAGCTCGTCGGCCCCGGTGATGCGCCCGCCGCAGCGGACAGTGGCGGCAATGCTTCTGGCATCCATCAGGGCAGCGCAGGACCACTGGCCCCGGTTCTTCTGGGCACCTTCCCGGCCGGGATAGTTCCGGGTCACATGGCGGATACTCAGCTGGCCGTTGGCGGGGACATCGGTGACCCCGAAGCAGGGGCCGCAGATAGCGGGGCGCACCACCGCCCCGGAAAGGGTCAGATCCTGGGTGACACCCTGGCGCATCAGCTCAGCTGCGATAGGCTGGCTGGCAGGGTTCACCCCCAGGCCCAGGCTGTCGCCTGGGATGACATACCCGTCCAGAATGTCCCGGACAGCGCATAGGTTCTCAAAAAGCCCACCGGCGCAGCCGGAAATCAGAGCCTGGTCGGCTACGAGGCGGCCGCCTCTAATCTTGTCGGTAAGGGAAAAGCTCTTGCCGTAAAGCTTCCTTCCCTCTTCCTCCACCCCTTCCAGGATCTCGTCGGGGTTCTGGCTGAACTCCCGGATCGTCCAGACATTGCTGGGGTGGAAGGGCAGAGCGATCATGGGTTCCACCTGGGAAAGATCCATCTCAATCAAGGCATCGTAATGGGCGCAGGAGGCGGGTTCCAAATGGACGAAGTCCTTCTCCCTGCCATGGAGAGCCAACCATTCCCGGACCTTGTCGTCGGTGCGCCAGACACTGGAAAGGGCCGCAGATTCAGTGGTCATGACATCAACGCCCATGCGGTACTCCACGCTGAGTCCGCCGATGCCATCCCCCACAAATTCCAGGATCTTATTCTTATTAAAGCCATTCTTAAAGGTTGCCCCTACCAGGGCCAGGGCCACATCCATAGGGCCCACCCCGGGCCGGGGAGAACCGGTAAGATTTACCGCCACCACAGGAGGCGGCGCAATATCATAGGTTTGCCCCAGAAGCTGCTTGGCTACTTCGCCGCCGCCCTCCCCGAAGCCCAGGGTGCCCAGGGCGCCGTAACGGGTGTGGCTGTCCGAGCCCAGGATCATCCGGCCCCCGCCGGCCATTCTCTCCCGCATGTACTGGTGGAGCACCCCCCGGTAGCGGGGGACGAAGATCCCGCCGTACCGCTTGGCGCAAGAGAGACCGAAGGTATGGTCGTCCTCACTGGTGGTGCCGCCCACAGCGCAGAGGGTATTATGGCAGTTGGAGAGGACATAGGGCACAGGGAAGCGCCGGAGCCCTGAGGCCCGGGCTGTCTGGAGGATACTGGTGTAGTTGTTGTCCGGGGAAACCAAACTGTCAAAGGTAAGCCGGAGCAGGTCCTTTCCCTCGCCTTTGTTGTGGTCCCGGAGGATACGCCGGGCGATCCCCCCCATGGCCGCTTCCTCGGGGGAGGGGAACCCTCCCCGGCGGGCGGCTTCCTCGTCGGAGACCCATTCCCGGCCGTCCAGGAGGTAATAACCTTGCTGGTAAAGCTTTATCATTGTCATTTCACATCAGTCCTTAATATAGATAGTGCCCTCCATGATCTTCCGGGCGGTGCGCTGGCCGGCGATACCCCGGAAGTGGATGTCCTCACCGCTGCCTTCCCGGTCCACATAGACCTTCATACTGCCGCTGGGATGGGCGATGCGGACACAGTCCCCGGAGACGGGGCGCAGGCAGGACGCCATAACACAGCCGTCGATAAAGGCAGCCCCGCCGATGGCAGTGGCGGCAGTCATAGGAGAAGCCTTATGAGGCTGGCCCACCGAGATAACCCGGACACAGATGTCCATATCTTCCGCCTTCACTGGACGCCCGGCAATGTCGGTATAGTCCCGGGGCTCCGAGAAAAGCACCACCTTGGGGGAACCGGCGCTTCCTGCGGCGGCGTCCTGCCACTTCTCCACCAGGCCGCACTTCTGGGCGATCTTGCCCCGGACACACTCAATATTCTCCAAAAGGGCCTTGTTGCCGGCAATCTCAGCGGGAAGCTCATCCCCGCGCATCCCCAGGTCGGAAGCCCGGATAAATACAAAGATATTGGAAATGTCAATGGCGGAAACAGTGATGGTCTTCCCCAGGCCCTCCACCAGCACCTCGTCCCGAACCGAGCCGGTGGGGAGAAGCTTGCCGGTCTTGGCCCCGGCGGGATTGAGGAAATTCACCTTCAGTTCCGCGGCGGTGCCGTCGATGCCGGCAATGGAGCAGTCCCCATCCTCTTCCACCTGGCCATCCTTCACCGGAACGAACTCCTCAATAACCTTCCCGGAGTTCTCGTTGTACATCCGGATTTTGGTCACCGGCTCCACTGCGGGAACCAGACCGGTCATTACCGAGAAAGGACCCACAGCGGCGGTCATGTTGCCGCAGTTGGCGGTGTAGTCCACAATGGGCTTACCCACCACCACCTGGGCCACCAGATAATCCACGTCGGCGTCGGGACGGCTGCTGGGGGAAACAATAAGGATCTTGTTGTTGGAGGAGACGGTGCCCCCCATGCCGTCGATCTGCTTGGGGTCAGGACCTCCCATGACCTGGAGAAAGATATGGTCCCACTGGCTTCTGTCCTCAGGCAGATCCTTTTTCAGGAACATGCACCCCTTGCTGGTGCCGCCTCTCATATAAATCACTGGGAATTTTCTCATGGCGTTTCCTCCTTCTGCTGTCTTATTTCCTTAATATAATCCATGGGGGCATTGTTGTAAACATGATCCTTGGCGGCCAACACTGTAACCGGAGCTCTGGAGTGCTGAATGAACAGGCTGTCGTGACCTACACAGAGTCCCAGAAGAATGTTCAGCTCCGTCCCCGCCCGGTTCATCATCTCCGCCTGGGCGATGGGGTTGCACATGCACTTGCGGCTTGGGGGGACATCCAAAAAGCTCCTGTCCAGATGGCCCACTTTGCAGATGATGCTTTCCACCTCAAAACCCGCTTCCCGAAGAAGCCGGTCCACCTCCTGGGCATCCTCCCGGAGGGTGGTACAGAAAGCCAGCCCCAGTTTCTTGAAGCCGCACTCCTTGGCAAAGCGGATGGTCTTGAGCACCCTGCACTCACTGTGGTCCGGGCTGCAGAGGGTGGAGGCCCGGGCCAGGCGGTAATCTTCCGGGTCGCCGTACATCTTCCGGTATTCCGCCATCTCCGGGGACAGGGTGGGGCAGGAGGCGGGATACTCTCCCTCCTCCCCCATCTTTTTAATGCAGTTTTTCACGCCGCAGGCGGCGCAGAAATAACTGGCCATTTCCTTTTCTCCCCTTCCCGCCGTCGGTTACCGGGCCAGGACCTCCAGGAGGTAATCGGTGAACTCCTTGGTGGAAGCATCCTCCGGCAGGGTGGTGACCACCACTTTCCGCTCGGTGACGGTGCAGATGTCCAGAGCGTCGTCCAGCTTTTTCTTGCGGTCGCCGTAACCGATATGGGCCATGAGCATACCGGTCGCCCGGATCAGGCTGCAGGGGTCGGCGTACTCCCCGCGGTTGTGGGAGATGAGATAGGGGGCTGTGCCGTGGATGGCCTCAAACATGGCGTACTTGTTGCCGATGTTGCTGCTGGAAGCGGTGCCAAGGCCTCCCTGGTGCTCCGCCGCCACGTCGGTGACGATATCGCCGTAGAGGTTGGGGAGGACAAACACCTCGCAGCCTGCGTTGAACTCCGGATCCATCATCTTGGCGCACATGGCGTCCACTAGCCGCTCCTGGATCTCGATTTCGGGATATTCCTCCCCCACTTCCCGGACGGCTTTGATGAAGTTGCCGTCGGCCAGCTTGACGATGTTGGCCTTGGTGACCACCGTAACGTTGTGCTTGCCGTTCTTCCGGGCGTAGTCAAAAGCCGCCCGGGCGATGCGCCGGCTCCCCTGGCGGGTCTGGACCTTAAAGTCCACCGCCAGGTCCTCGTTGACCTGGATTCCCTTATTGCCCCAGATGTACTCCCCTTCGATGTTCTCCCGGAAGAAGGCCCAGTCGATGCCCTTTTCGGGGATTTTGATGGGCCGCACCGCGGCGAAAAGCTCCAGGTTCCGGCGCAGAAGGCTGTTGGCGCTCACCAGGTTGGGCCAGGGATCGCCCGCCCGGGGGGTCACCATGGGGCCCTTCAGGATGACGTTGCACTTCTTGACCTCTTCCAGCACCTTGGGAGGAAGGCTCTCGTTCTGGGCGGCCCGCTCCTCAATCGTCATGCCGGGGATGATCCGAATCTCCACCCGGCCGCTCTCCAGCTCGGGAGCCATGAGATACCGCAGCACCCGCAGAGCCTGCTCCATAATGATGGGGCCAATGCCATCCCCAGGGAGCACCCCCACAATGATCTTATCCAGCTTAGCGAAGTCGGTGACCTCGTTGTCCTCTTTCATCCGCTGGATGCGGGCATATTCGCTTTCAATCAGCTGCCCGAATTTCTCCTGAGCCGCCTGAATGTTCTGATCCATCTCTGTTCCTTCCTTTCATAACGCTGCCTCCCCGGATTTGGGCGGACCCCTGCTGGGATCCGCCCTTTCCCCGGTTTCAGCTCACCTCATCTGTTCCAAACCTCCCCGGGGCTGGGAGATGCCAAAAGAATCATTTCGCCTTGTTCTTATCCGCCACATACCGCAGCTGGCCTCCGGCGATGAGGACATTGATCTCGCGGTCGGTCAGATCCACCTTCACCTGGAAGGAGGTACCCTTGGTGAGGTTCTCCACCGTCAGCCGCCGGGTCTTGATCTGATCCTGGATATCCGCAATGCGCAGTTCATCCAGCTGGGAAATGCCGTCGTAGTCCGCGGGGTCCTCAAAGAGAAGGGGAATCACCCCATGGTTTACCAGGTTGTTCTTGTGGATCCGGGCCATACTCTTGGCCAATACCGCCTTAACCCCCAGGTACATGGGAGCGATGGCGGCGTGCTCACGGCTGCTGCCCTGGCCGTAGTTTTCGCCTCCCACAATGATGCTCTTGCCCAGCTCCTTGCAGCGGTCGGCAAAGCCGGGGTCGATACGGCTGAAGGCGTATTTGCTGATCTCTGGGATGTTGGAACGCAGGGCGGAGAACTGGGCGTTGGCAGGAGTGATGTCGTCGGTGGTAATGTTGTCCCCCCGCACCGCCACCACCTTGGCCTGGAGGGTCTGGGGCATGGGGTCGTTGATGGGCATGGGCTTGATGTTGGGTCCCCGGACAATCTCCACCTTGCTGCCGTCCTCGGGGGGCGGGAGGAGGAGGGTGTCGTCGATGATAAAGTCGTGGGGCTCCCGGATTCCTTCCAGCACCGACATATCCCGGAAGTCCCGGGGATCGGTGATATACCCGGTGACGGCGCTGGCGGCGGCCACCTCAGGGCTGGAAAGGTAGATCTGGGCGTCCAGGATACCGCTGCGGCCCTTGAAGTTCCGGTTGGAGGTGCGCAGGGAGATGCCGCCTGTGTTGGGAGCCTGGCCGATGCCGCAGCAGGCGCCGCAGCCGCACTCCAGGATCCTGGCGCCAGCCATCACCAGTTTCTCGATAATGCCGTCCCGGAGAAGCATCAGGTAGAGCTGGCGGCTGCCGGGGGCAGCCACGAAGCTGACCCAGGGATTCACCTTATGACCTTCCAGAATGGCGGCCGCCTTGGCAAAGTCGGTGTAGCTGGCGTTGGTGCAGCTGCCCAGGAACACCTGGTTGATCTTGACATCTTTACAGGAGCGGGCGGGAGCCACCTTGTCCGGCATATCGGGCATGGCCACCATGGGCTCCAGGGCGGAGAGGTCAATATCGATGACCCCGTCGTACTGGGCGTCGGGATCGGGGGCCAGGGGGCTCCAATCCTCCTCACGGCCTTCGTCGATGAAGAACTGCCGCACCACCTCGTCGCTGGGGAAGATGGAGGTGGTAGCACCCATCTCGGCGCCCATGTTGGCAATGGTGGAGCGGTCCCGGACGCTGATGGTGTCCACCCCGGGGCCGGTGTACTCGTAGACCTTCCCCAGGCCCCCCTTCACCGTTTCCCGCCGGAGCATTTCCAGGATGACATCCTTGGCGGAAACGCCGGGGCGGAGCTTCCCGGTGAGCCGGACGTTGATGACCCGGGGCATCTTCAGGTAGGTGGGCTCCCCGGCCATGGCCAGGGCCACGTCCAAACCGCCGGCCCCCATGGCGAAGGCACCGATGGCCCCGCCGGTGGGGGTGTGGCTGTCGGAGCCCAGCAGGGTAATCCCGGGTTTGGAGAAGCGCTCAAAGTGGACGGTGTGCAGGATGCCGTTGCCGGCCTTGGAAAGATAGACCCCGTACTTTGCCGCCACCGTCTGGAGATAAAGGTGGTCGTCGGGGTTCTTGTTATCGGCGTAGAGCAGATTGTGGTCGATGTAGCTGGCGGACACCTGGGTCTTTACCCGTGGGATGCCCAGGGTCTCAAAGGCCAGGTAGGCGGGGGTACCGGTGACGTCATGGGTAATGGTGTGGTCGATGCGGATGGCTACCTCTTCCCCCGGTTCCATGCTGCCGGAGATGTAGTGTGCCTCCAGGATCTTGCGGGTCATGGTCTTTCCCATGAAATGCTGCCTCCTTCTTCTGTCTTGCTTTTTCTTTTTGGCTCTTTCCATTTATGTATACTGGATACAAAATAACAGATCTTTTCCGGCCCTCCTTCCCTGGGAGGGCCGGGCAAAGGATCAGCGGGGGAGATAATAGGCGGTGCCGGTCATCAGGCGCCGGGCGGTGCGCAGGCCGTAGGCTTCCCGGATCCCGGGGAGTCCATCCCGTCCCTCCTCCAGGGTTACCCCTGCGATCATCACCCCATCGGTGTGGCCAAGGCGAATCTGAGTGCGCCCCTCTCCTACAATGTCGCTGACAATGGTGCCAGGGACCGCCGCCGCCGTGGCCTCGCAGAGGGCACCGCTGAAGGCGTGGGTCTTATGGGCCCGCTGCATACTCATCATCCGGCTGACGATATCACAGTCTTCCTTCCGGACCATTCCTCCGGAAACGGTGGGATAATCCTGAGGCGGAGAAACCAGGGTGAGTTTGGGCACCGCCGGGCTCTTGGCCACTGAATCCCGGCGGTCGGTGAGAAATCCCAACCGCACCGCAGCGACCCCCCGGATGGTTTCCAACCGGGCGCTGAGGGCTTTATCCCCATCGATCTGGTCTGGAAGCTCGGTACCGGTGAGCCCCAGGTCCGACGCCCGGACAAATACCAGGGGGTTGGTGGAATCCACAAAGGATACCTCCAACTGTCCCAGCTCCGGCACCTCCAGAATATCTTTGGGGTTACCGGTGGGGAGAAGTTTCCCCGTTACCGCCCCTGCCGGATGGACAAAGGCGATCTTAATAGGGGCAGCGCTTCCGGGCACCCCCGGGATGACGCAGTCCCCAGCGTATTCCACCTCCCCGTTGGGGGTGGGGACATAGGAATAGATCACTTTCTTGGTATTGGTATTGTAGATTCTGACCAGGGTGGTCTCCCCAGCCACCGGCACCAGGCCGTTATCCACGGCGTAGGGCCCCACGGCGGAGAGGATGTTGCCGCAGTTGGATTTGTAATCCACCAGGGGGACATCCAGGGACACCTGACCGAAGGTGTAATCCACATCGCACCCCGGCTCCTTGGAGGGGGCGATAATGGCAATTTTGCTGGTGGTGGAGACTGACCCCCCCAAACCGTCAATCTGCCGGACATCGGGGCTCCCCATAATGGCCAGGATGGCGTTATCCCGGACCGGTCCCGCTGGGGGAAGGTCCTTTTCTGCGAAAAAGACCCCTTTGCTGGTCCCTCCGCGGTAGATCTGACAGGGCATGGATCGAAGCATAGCGTGTTCCTCTTTCCTTATTTATTCCTTGTGAGCGGATTCCGCCGGAAGCTCCTCCCGCTCCCGGGCGGCGATAAGCCCGCTGGAGTTGCTCAGATGTTCCCGGACCAGGCGCTCCGCCAGATCCGCGTCCCGGGCTTCCAGGGCATCCACAATGGCCCGGTGCTCCGCCGCTGCGGTTTTGCTCCGCACCGGATCGGCATGGCCGGAAACCACCGCCCGCTGAAGCATCTCCCGGGTGCGCTTCTGGAGCTCCAGCACCTGCTGGCTCCCGGAAAGCCGCAGCAGCAGGTCGTTAAACTCTTCCACCGCCTCCAGGCGCCGGCTGACGCTGGGGGCTGCCTCCGCCTGATCCAGCTTTTTCCGGAGAAGGGCGATATCCTCCTGAGTGACCCGCTGAACCGCCTTGCGGATCAGCATACACTCCAACTGGGTCCGCACCTCGTACAGGTCCAGGATCTCGGCGGTATTCACCTGGGATACCACCACCCCACGGTGGGAGAAGTGCTGGACAAAATTCTCCACCTCCAGCTTTCGGAGGGCCTCGCGAACCGGCGTCCGGCTGACTCCCAGCTCCTCCGCCAGTTCCTCCTCCGGGAGCTTATCGCCGGGGCGGTACTGGCCGTTGATAATCGCCTGACGGATCAGGTCGTAAACTTCGTCCCGGATGGGGCGCATCCGTTCTTCAGACAGCCGTTTCAACCGTCTTCCTCCTTTCCCGCAGGTTTTGTATCTTGGATACAAAATTAGTGTATCACGGAACCCTTCCAGTGGCAATGGGCGGCATTGCCAATTTCCCCCGGATTTTTTTGTGCAGGTTTGGTCGAGCTTTCCGGCTGGGGCATTGGAGCGCGGAAGTCCATCTCAGAAAACAAAAAGCGGCAGGCC
>JAHZBJ010000073.1 GCA_019423445.1 Oscillospiraceae bacterium | reverse complement strand
ACCCACCAAACCGCCTTCTGAATCCTATGTGGTATGCTCAGGGAGCGGGGCACAACGTTTCGATTCGCAGAATCTTCTCTCACGGACCCGAAAAGAGCGGGGCACAAACCTGCGCTTCGCAGGATCTTTTCTCACGGACCCGCCCCCGGGGCTACCCGGCTCACGGACTTAAGGAAGAAGCTGGCCGGGGTCGGTGACGGTTTCCGCATCGGTGCCGCCGAAGAAGTACTGGTCGGCAATCTTCCGGGCCACAGGGGCGCCGGTGTAGCCCTGGCCGCCGTCCTCGATGACCACGGCAATGGCAATCTGGGGGTCGTCGGCGGGCATATAGCAGATATAGGTGGAGGTAAGGTTGGTAAGACTCTCAGGGGTACCGGTCTTGGAGGCCACCAGGTAGGGGAAGTCCAGCCAGCTGCTGGCGGAGGTGCCTCCGGGCTGGCTGGCCATGATCATCCCTTCCCGGACCACCTGGAAAGTCTCAGGGGAGGCGGGGACCTGGTCCACCACCTCGGGCTGGGTCTCTTCCAGCACCTCCTCGAAGTTGTAGGTGGTGATGGCCTTCACCAGGTGGAGGCGCATCCGCTGGCCGTCGTTGGCCAGGGTGGCGGCGTAGCCCGCCAGCTGGAGGGGGGTAAATCCGTGGTCCAGCTGGCCAATGGCCGACTGGATGATGTTGCCGTTGGTCCAGATATCCCCTGCGGCCTCCCGGGTCTCCCGGCTGGAGCGCTGGCCCTTGGCCTCAGGGATCTCGATACCGGTAAGCTCCCCCAGGCCGAAGTGGGAGGCGTACTCGTTCTGCAGGTCGATGCCCAGCCGCCAGCCGGTTTCATAGAAGAAGATGTTGCAGGACACCGCCAGGGCGTGGCGGACGTCGATCTCCCCGTTGACGTAGAGGCAGCCGGGGGTGTAGGGGGCAAGCCGGGTGTAGGTACCGGTGCAGAGGATGGTTTCCTCCGGGGTGATGACCCCTTCGGTGAGCCCCGCCACCGCCACCGAGGGCTTATAGGTGGAGCCGGGCCGGTAGAGGCCCATGGTGGCCCGGTTCAGAAGGGGCTCAGGGTCCTGCTGGGCCAGCTCATTGTAATCCTGGTAGTAGGTGCTGTTGTCATAGCTGGGGTAGGTTGCCATGGAGAGGACCTCCCCCGTCTTGACGTCCACACAAACGGCAGCGCCAGCCTTGGCGTCCTTGCCTTCGTTGATGGTGGTGTTCTGCTGAAGGAGGGCGATCTGGTCCGCCAGGGCCTCCTGGGTCACCTTTTGGAGGTCCCGGTCCAGGGTCAGCACCACGGTGTTCCCCGGGGTGGGGGATACCGTTTCCTCCACCTCCACCACCTGGTGCTGGGCGTTGAGGGTGATCCGCCGCTCGCCGTTCTGCCCCCGGAGGACGTTTTCATAGGCGCTTTCAATGCCGCTGCGGCCGATGGTGTCGTTGGCCTTGTAACCCTGCTGGTTTTCCTCGCTCCACCAAAGCCCCTGTTCTTTCAGCTTCTCCATGTCCTCCTGGTACAGGGGGCCGGTGATGCCGATGACGTGAGGGGCCAGGGTACCGTCAGAAAACTCCCGCACCGTGCTCTGGATCACGTCCACCCCCGGCAGGGCGTAGCTGCGCTCCTGGACGTTGGTGGCCACGGCGTTGCTGACGTCCTGGGCAAAGGTGTAGTTGTTGCGGTAGCTGAAATCCTGCTGAGCCATCTCATACCGGACACCGGCCAGCTTCCGCTGGCTGGCAGGGTCGTCGTCCCATTCCCCCAGGTCGTAGTAGGTGGGGCTGCACAGCCAGCTCATGCAGTCGTCGGCGGTGGCGTAGGGGGCAAGTGCCAGGGCCTCCTTCAGCTTCTCCACCTGGGAATCCATCCCCTCAAGGAAGCTGTAGTGGACGCTGCCGTCGGCGGCGATCTCCGGCTCCGAGATGGGGAGATTGTCGATCCACTCCTGGCCCATCTCCTCCATGAGGCCGATGAGTTCCAGGATCACCTGGTTCTCCTGGCCCACGGGCAGGTAGGCCTGGTCCAGGATAATGTCCAGGCTGACCCGGTTGGTGGCAAAGGGCCGGCCGTAGCGGTCCACGATTTCCCCCCGGGCCGCCACCACCGTCTGGGTGCGGGTGTAGCCCTGGGTGACCTTCCGCTTGTAGTCCTCCCCCTGGGTGATCTGAATAAACACCAGCTGGTAGATGAAGATCAGCAGCACCAGCGCCACCGCCCCGCCCAGGATGGCAAAGCGGATCCGTTCGTTTTTCTGGTTCAAAAGGGGCCTCCTTTCAGGCAGGCAAAGGGCCGGGGATCACTGCTGCTGTTCCAGCAGCCGCTGGAAGTGCCGGTGAAACCACCGCACCCCGTAAAAAATGGGCACCGCCGCCAGGGCCGTATAGAGGCAGAGGGGCAGCACCTGGGCGGAAAAGAGAAGGCCGGGGCTCCCGTAGTCCCGGATGAGGATGGTGAAGAAAAAGGCGATTCCCTGGTTCAGGAGCATCGTCAGGAAGGTGAACAGGAAGCAGTTGGCGGCCACCGGCCGCATATAGCTCTGAACCAGCAGTCCCACGGCGCAGCAGCAGAGAAAGACCATCAGGGCGTAGTAGCCGAAGCGGTAATAGGAGAAGATGTCACAAAGCATCCCCCCCACCGCCCCGCAGAGGGCCCCGGCAAACTCCCCCTCAAACATAGCCGCCGCCACCGCCAGGGAGACCACCAGCATCGGCTTGATCCCTGCGACAGCAAAGAGGCCCGGGGTATTCTGGAGGACACAGAGGAAGAGGCCCGCTGCAAAGTACAGGGCGTACTTCAGGACCTTGTACTTGGTCTTCGGCATGTCATTCCTCCTCCGCCGCCTGGGCGGTCTCGTCCTTGCCGCTGAAGTCGGTGATGACAAAGACCTGCTTCGCTCCCTGGATATCGGCGGCGGGCTTCACCACCGCGCAGAGGGAGAGGCCGGACGTCTCGGTCTCCACCGAGAGAATCTCCCCGATGACCAGGCCCTTGGGGAGGAGGCCTCCGGTGCCGGAGGTGACGATGGTATCCCCTGGGGTGACGGCGCTCTCCTTAGCCAGGAAGCTCAGCTGGCAGTTTCCTTCCAGGGCCAGGGGGATGGAACCGGTGACGATGCCGGTATCCAGGGTGTGGACGTCCACGCCCCCCACATTCACCGCGGTGTCCAGGATGGTCTGGACTTTGGAGTATCCGTAGCCCACCTCGCTGACGATCCCCACCAAGCCCTCGCTGGTGATAACGGGGCAGCGGAGAGTGACCCCCTGATAGGACCCCACGTCGATGGTGAAGGAGCCGAAGCGGTCGTCAGGGGACCGGGCCACCACTGTGGCCGGCTCAAAGATAAAGTCGCTGTTGCGTTCCTTGATCTCCAGCAGCTCACGGAACTGCTCGTTCTCCATCTTGGCGGTCTCGTAGTCGATAAGCTGCTCCTTCAGCTCCTGGACCTGGGCCCGGAGGTCGATATTCTCCTGGTACAGCTCCCCGGCGTGGAGGTAGGGGCCGAAGCTCTCCTCCAGCGCCCCCGATACCGCGGCGCTGATGCTGTTCAGGGGCACCATCAGGACCCCCCCGGCACTGGAGAGGAACGGCATCAGGCCCCCGGTGTAGATGGCCCGGAGGAGGAAGGAAAACAGAAGCGCCCCCACCACCAGGAGGACCCGGAAACGGTTGGTTTTAGAAAAGTCTTTCACGGTGTCGGCCTCCTTCTAAGGGGGATGGGCTGGCGGGCCGCCTGCGGAAGGCTCCCTCCGACGGCCCGTAAAGTCAGACAAGGTTGGAGGGCTCCCACGGGAGGCCTCCAACCCCAGGCAGGCTCCGGGGAGCCTGAAAATCCGCTATGCAGGCTTCCCTCAGCCCTTTTCGTCGCCGGAAACGGCCTCGTTGTGCCGGAAGGACACCTCCAGGATCCGCCCCGCCCCCAGGGCCACACAGTCCAGGGGATTCTCAGCGATGTGCACCGGCATCCCGGTCTCAATGGTGATGAGGCGGTCCAGCCCTTTGAGCATGGCGCCGCCGCCGGTGAGGGTGATCCCCCGGTCGATGATATCCGCCGACAGCTCCGGCGGGGTCTTTTCCAGGGTGCTGCGGATGGCGTCCAGGATGGCCACAATGGAGTCCACCAGGGCTTCCCGGATCTCCTGCGGGGTGAGGATGATGTTCTTGGGGAAACCGTCAGCCAGGTTTCGGCCCTTGATTTCCACCGTTTCCTCATTTTCGTAGGGGTAGGCGGAGCCGATGCAGATCTTGATGTTCTCGGCGGTGCGCTCCCCGATGAGGAGGTTGTATTTCTTCTTTACATAGGCGATGATGGCCTTGTCGAACTCGTCTCCGGCCACCCGCACCGACTTGCTTACCACGATGCCGCCCATGGAGATCACCGCCACTTCGGTGGTGCCGCCGCCGATGTCCACCACCATGCTGCCCACGGCTTCCTCCACCGGCAGCCCGGCGCCAATGGCTGCCGCCATAGGCTCCTCAACGATGGTGACATACTTGGCCCCCGCCTTCTGGGCCGCTTCCCGGACCGCCCGGCGTTCCACGGCGGTGACCCCGGAGGGGATGCAGATCACCACCCGGGGCTTGGAGAAGAAGGACCGGCCGATGCTCTTTTCCAGAAACCACTGGAGCATGCTGGCGGTGACGTCGAAGTCGGCGATGACCCCGTCCTTCAGGGGACGGATGGCCACAATGGAACCCGGGGTCCTGCCGATGACGTCCTTGGCCGCCTGGCCCACATATTTCACCACGTCGGTGCGCACGTCCACCGCCACCACCGACGGCTCCCGCATGATGATTCCTTTGCCTTTCATATAGATCAGGGTATTGGCGGTACCCAGGTCAATTCCAATGCTTTTTGAAGCGAACATGTTTCCCCGTGCTCCTTTCCCATTCCGGCCCGGCCGGCCCGATGCCGGTCCACACACAAAAGTGTTGCCAGACCAGGGCGCCCATAGTCATTTCATATTGTATCACAGCAAATTCCGGTAAACAAGGAAACTTCTCCCGGAATTTGTTATGATTTTATAAACTTTTCTCCCAGGGGGAAGGCCTCCGGAGCCGCCTGGCGCAGCTCCCGCCAGAGCCGGGCCACCGGCAGCCCCATAACGGTGAAGAAATCCCCCCGGATCCCCTTCACCAGCACCGCCCCAAGGCCCTGGATGCCGTATCCGCCGGCCTTGTCGTAGGGCTCGGGGGTGGAGGCGTACCACTCCATCTCCTCCCGGGAAAGAGGCCAGAATTCCACCCGGGCCTCCTCCCGGAAGCGCCGCTCTTCTCCCCTTCCCAGGACGGCTGCCCCGGTGAAGACGGTGTGTTCCCGCCCGGAGAGAAGGGAGAGCATCCAGAGACACTCCTGGCGGTCCCGGGGCTTGCCCAGGATCCGGCCGTCCACCGCCACTACGGTATCAGCCCCCACCACCAGACAGTCCTCCGGACACTTCTGGAGAGCCAGTACCGCCCGGGCCTTCCGGAGGGCCAGTTCTTCCACCGCATCCCCCGGCAGGGTGCCGGGGGCGATGGTCTCGTCGGCGTCGGAGACCTGGACCGAAAAGTCCGGAGTGATGAGGGTCATCAGCTCCCGCCGCCGGGGCGACTGGGAGGCAAGAATCAGATGGGGCTGAGCCATGGGATGGGTTCCTTCCTTTCTGTTTGTGTCCGTAAGGCGGGCCAGGGCCCGCTCCCGGGTCCGTGAGAATACCTTCTGCGAGGCGTAAGTTTGTGCGCCGCTCTCTGGCCGGCTGGAGCCGGCTGGCGGGTCCGTGAGAATACCTTCTGCGAGGCCGTAAGTTTGTGCCCCGCTCTCTGGCCGGCTGGAGCCGGCTGGCGGGTCCGTGAGGATACCTTCTGCGAGGCGTAAGTTTGTGCGCCGCTCTTTTCAGGTCCGTGAGAAAAGGGACACAAAGGCGTAAGGCGGTACCTCGCTCCCTGAACAAACAACCCGGGCTGGGAAGAACCCAGGATACACCCACACAACCGCCTTCTGAATCCTAGGTGATATGCTCAGGGAGCGAGGCAGTCGCTTGCGCCTCTGCGTCCGTTTGCTCACGGACATGGGTGCGGCCCCTGGGCCGCCAGGGAGCGGCGCACAACGTTTCGATTTGCACAACGCTTCTCACGGACTTAAAAACCGGTGGAGCCGAAACCGCCGGTTCCCCGCTGGGTCTCGTCCAGCTCCCGGACTTCTACAGGTTCCAGCATGGCCACCGGGAGAATCACCATCTGGGCGATGCGCTCCCCGGGCTGGACAGTATAGCCTTCCGGCTTGTGACAGGTGAGGAACACCGTCAGTTCCCCCCGGTAGTCGCTGTCCACCACCCCAACGGCGTTGGCGGGGGCCACCCCGTGCTTGGAACCCAGGCCGCTGCGGCCGAACACCAGGCAGACCTGCCCCGGCTCCAGCTGGATGGCGATGCCGGTGGGGATCCCCACCACCTGGCCGTGGCGGATCTCCACCGGCGATTCCACGGCGGCGGAGAGATCCAGCCCGGCACTGCCGGGGGTGCCCCTCCGGGGCAGTACCGCCCCGGGGCGCAGCAGCTTCACCGGCAGGACGGCAGCCCCGCCGGCTTGGTTATTTTTCTGAGAAGTTTCCACTGGTCCTTCCTCCTACTTGAGATCCCGGAAATAGAGGCCGTTGGTGCGCTCCTCCCGGAGGGGGGAGCCCTCCAGCCACAGCTCCATGATTCTGGCGCAGCGGCCGGGGTCCTCCACGGTGAACCGGAGGGTAACGTGGTCCAGGCCCCGGAGGCTGTCCTGCTTGTCCCCCAGGTAGAGGGGGAGGGAGTTGAGAAGCTGGCTGTACTGCCGGCGGTGGCAGAGGACGGGGAACTCCTTCCCCAGGCGGTCCCGGAGGACCGCTCTCCCCTGGCAGCCGCCGCAGCCCTTGGGACCCTGGGCCGGGCAGGCCCGGAAGGTCATCAGGGGCAGATGGCCGTAGCCGATGACCCCGAAGGGGATCCCCCCCTCCAGAGAAACAGCCTGGCGGAGATTGGCTTCAAAGGAGAGGGTCAGATCCTCCACCCCCCACCTGCGGCTGGCGGCCATGGCCCGGGAGTTGAGGATGTTGAGGCCCCAGTCCCCAAAGACCCGGAGCCCGGCCCGGCGGGCCAGGGCGGCAGCGCCGGGGCTGCCGCAGAGGGCGGCGGAAAGCCCCTCCCCCCTGAGGGCGGAAAGAAGCTCCAGAAGGGGCTTTTCCCCTTGGGGCGGAATGAAAACCGGCAGTTCCGCCGTCAGGCGGTCCCCCAGCTCCCCCAGAAGCTCCCGGTGCTCCCCCAGCTCTTCCACCGGGAGGATGACCCGGGCGGCGTTTTGTGTGAGGACAGGGGAAAGCTGCTCCCTCCGCTCCACCCGGACCCGGAGTTCCGGCTTCCCGGGCTTCTTGTCCCGGGGCGGGACCTCCAAAGGCGCCGGCTCCCGGAAGGGATGGGGGACGATCTCTTCCCGGAGGGCCAGCAGCTCCTCCAGGGCGGCTTTCCGCAGAGCGTTCAGGGCCGAAACAGGAACCATCAGCCCCTCCCCCACCTGGCAGCGGAGCTCCCGGAGATGGAAAGGGGTACCTCCGGTCTTCTCCAGGGCCCGGCGGCAGAGGGCCTCGTCGGTGGGGCGGTTCAGGGCGGTCTGGGGGACCTCCCCCTCCCGGACCACCCGGCGCTCCCCGTCGGTGACGGCAAGGGTCACCGGCTCACCCCCCTGGATGGAAAGCTCCATATCCACCGGCACCAGAGGGGCCTCGGCCCGGTAGGAGGCCTCCAGCTCCCGGAGCACCCCGGCGGCGGCGGTGACGTCCTCTTTCCGGCGCCAGCCGAACATGGAAATATCCCGGCGGCCGGTGAAATAGCCGTCGGTGAAGCCGCTCCGGGAAAACACCGCCCGGAGGGCTTCGGTGTCGTAGGGCAGGCCGTCCCGGGCGGCCCGGCAGGCGGCGGTGGCGGCGGCCACATACTCCGGCCGCTTCATCCGTCCCTCGATTTTCAGATAGCTGACCCCCGTGGCCTCCAGTTCCTTCATCCGGTCCACCAGGGAGAGGTCCTTCAGGGAAAGGGCGTACTCCCGGCCGTAGGGGGAGCGGAAATCCAGCCGGCAGGGCTGGGCGCAGAGACCCCGGTTGCCGCTGCGCTCCCCCAGCATGGCGGAGAGGTAGCACTGCCCCGAAAGGCTCATGCACAGGGCCCCGTGGACGAAGGTTTCCAGGTCAATCTCCTCCCCCACCTCCCGGTGGATAGCGGTGATCTCCCCGGCAGTAAGCTCCCGTGCCAGAACGATGCAGGAAAAGCCCAGGTCCTTCATGGCCCGGGCTCCCGCGGCGTTATGGATGGAAAGCTGGGTGCTGGCGTGGATGGGGAGGCTGGGACAGCACTCCCGGGCCAGGGCCGCCACCCCCAGGTCCTGGACAATCATGACGTCGGCGCCGCTTTCGGCGATCTCCCGGAGCTGGTCCAGCAGGGCGGGCATCTCCCGGTCGGTGACCAGGGTGTTGAGGGTGACGTGGACCTTCACCCCCCGGCCGTGACAGTAGGCCACCGCCTCCCGGAGTCCCCCATCCCCGAAATTCTCGGCGTTCTGCCGGGCGTTGAAGGCCCCGGCGCCCAGGTAAACGGCGTCGGCTCCGCTGCGCACTGCGGCGATGAGCTGCTGCCGCCCCCCGGCCGGGGCCAGAATCTGCATTTTCTTCTTTTCCATTGTGTTCCCCACCTCAGCGCCGCTCCTGACGCAGACGCTCATTCTGGCGCTTCTGCTCCTCCAGGTTCTGGCGCAGCTGGCCGTTCTGGCGCTTCAGGTCCTCGGCGCTCTGGCGCAGCTGGCCGTTCTGACGCTTCTGATCCTCCAGTTCCTGACGGGTCCGGTCCGCCTGGCGCTTCTGGTCCGCCAGGTCCTGGCGCAGGCGGTCCGCCTGGCGCTTCTGGTCCTCCAGGCCCATCCGGGCCTTGGCCGCGTCCTCCAGATACTGGCTCAGCTGCTCCCGCATCCGGTCGGTGGATTCCTCCACCTCAGTGATCTGGTCCATCAGGTTCAGGGCCAGGATCACCAGGGCATCCAGAGCCGAGAGGGTGGGGCGCTGCTCCATGATCTCCCCCAGCTGGCTGTTCAGCTCCTCCTCGATCTCCCGCACCCGGTCCTCGCTGTTCTGGGTGGTGATGTAGTATGTGCTGCCAAGGATCTTTACTTTGCTCCGTGTTGCCATGGCTGTCCTTTCCTCTCTCCCGCAAAAGACCGCGGGTCCCCATTTTTCCCTATTATAGCATAAGCGGCGGCGAGGCAAAAGAGCCGGAAAGTTTTTTTCTCTTCCCCGGGGAGGAATTGGGGGAAAAGAGAAAAGCGGTTGCGCCAGAAGCGACCTTGGGATATAATAAATGTGTATGTCTTCGGCAAGCGCCGGGAAAGGGGAACCTTTTATGAATCTTATTAAGGAAGCCATCACGGAGGAAATGGTAAACAAAGCCGTGGTGGGCAAGCTCCAGGAGGAGATGGCCGTCCAGCCGGAAAACGCCTCCGACGAGCAGTTCTATAAAGCCTGCGCCATGGTGGTGCGGGATTACCTGGAACAGAAACGGAAAAACTACATCTCCGAGAGCCGGGCCCAGGGCCGCAAGCAGGTATACTATCTCTCCATGGAATTCCTCATGGGCAAGAGCCTGCGGAACAATCTCTCCAACCTGGGGCTCACCGAAGCCTTTGAGAAGGCCCTCCAGCGCCACGGGGTGAAGCTGGAGAACCTCTACCGCTGCGAACCTGATCCGGGCCTGGGCAACGGCGGCCTGGGGCGCCTGGCCGCCTGCTACCTGGACGGCCTGGCCACCGACGGCTATGTGGGCACCGGCTACAGCATCCTCTACGAGTACGGCATCTTCAAGCAGACCATCACCGACGGCTGGCAGAGCGAGCTGCCCGACTACTGGCTCCCCGGCGGGGAAGTCTGGCTGGAGGCGGTGCCGGAGCACGCCGTGGAGGTGCGGTTCGGCGGCGAGGTCCGGGAGCGCTGGGACGGGGTCCATCATATGGTGGACCACCAGGGCTACAGCACCGTCATGGCGGTGCCCTACAACATGTACGTCTCGGGCTACGACTCCAAGGCGGTAAGCCTCCTGCGCCTCTGGAAGGCCAAGAGCCCCGGCATTGACA
>JAHZBJ010000072.1 GCA_019423445.1 Oscillospiraceae bacterium | reverse complement strand
ACCAGCTCCGCCGCGGCATCCAGATTGGCAGGATCGGTGACATAGTCCACCGAGGCGCCGTACTCCGTCAGGAAGGCTTCCACCGCTTCGGGGTGCTCCTGAAGGAAGGAATCCTGCACCACCACACAGCCCATGGTAAGCTGTCCGGCCCCCTGGGCCGCCTTATCCCATTCCTCGGTGAGGTTCAGGGCCACCCGAAGGTCGCTGTTCTGAGCCAGAACGGTGGAGACAAAGGGCTGGGGCAGCAGCGCCACATCCCCTTGCCCCTGGGAAAGAAGGACTGCCAGTTCGGTGTTTTCGGTCTTGTATTCCACCGTTACATCGGTGCCGGGGGTAAGACCGTTCTGCTCCAGGATATAATTGATGGCGTACTCAGGGGTGGAACCCTTGCCGGTGGCATAGATGGTCTTGCCCGCAAGGTCCGCCACAGACTGGATGGAATCCCCCTTTTCCACGATGTACAGCACTCCCAGGGTGTTCAGGGCCAGGAGCTTCACCTTCCCCTGGGTCTTGTTGTACAGGGTGGCGGCCAGGTTGGTGGGAACGGCCGCCACGTCAAATTCCCCCTGGATCACTTTCCCCAGGATTTCGTCGGGGGAGCCGGCCAGGGTGAACTCGTAGCCGTTGGCGGTGAGGCCCTGGGCTGCGTCGTCCATCAGTTTTACCATTCCCATGGCGGTGGGGCCCTTGATGGCGGCAACCTTCATGGTGACGCCGGTAGATTCAGGGGCAGGGGTTTCCTCCTGGGATTCCGGGGTGCTTTCCGATGCGCTTTGGGAAGCACTCTGGGAGCTTTCCGCCGGAAGGCTGGTGCTGGAGGTGGCGGGAGAACCGCCGGAACAGGCTCCCAGGGAGAGAGCCAGGGTCAGAGCGAGAAAGAGGGAGAGAAAACGTTTCATAGGTTCAGAACTCCTTTTCCATACCTGTAAGATAAATGGTCTTTCCTTCCCGGCGGATGCGCCCCTCTTCCTCCAGGGATTCCAGGGAGCGGTAGAGGGAGGCACGGCCCATATTGAGAGCCCGGGCCAGCTGGCTGTATCCTCCGGAAATCACTGCCCGGCCGTCCGCCTGGATGCTGAGGAGGTGGCGGTAAAGCCCCTCCTGGGCGCTGGGGGCGGCGAAGCTGTCAATCTTCTGGTTGAGGAAGCGGATACGCTGGGAAAGGAAGGAGATATAACTGACAGCGGTTTCGGGATACCGCTGAAACAGCCGGGATAACCAGTCGTCAGGGAGAAAAACCAGGACGGCGGGGGTTTTGGCCAGGACGGTGGTGACGTAGTTCTCCGCTGGACAGAACAGGGCGGCCACCCCAAAGCACTGACCGGGCCCCAAGGTGTTAAGGATCAAATCCTTCCCCTTGAGGACGGTGACCCGGCCTTCCAGAAGGATACCCACGGCCTTGCGGAAGCGGCTGCGGCTGTAAATCACCGCGCCGGCGGGAAACGCCTCAGGAGTAAGCCCTTCCAGCAGCCCGGGAAGCTCCTGGTGGGGGACGCTTTGGAACAGGAAGCAGCAGGAGAGGATCTCCATCTGCCCGGGGGTGAGAGACACGCCGTTGCCTCCCTTCTGACAAAAATGTATCATTTGGGACATTTTGCATCTTACCACAGGGCAAAAGGAAAGTCAATGAGGATTTTTCAGAGTCTCCAGGTATTTGACAGAGGGGGAGGAAGTGGGATACAATAAGGCCGTACAGCCACCAGGGGAGAGAATGGGAGAAAATACCCGGGGCAGAAATCCCCATAGGGAAAGGAAGAGACAGCATGGAGCTTTTTTCCACCATCGATCCCGCCCGGGCGCGGCGCATCCGTTATGTTCTTTGTGATATCGACGACACCATCACCACCAGCGGCAAACTCACCGCTGCGGCCTACACCGCTTTGTGGCGCCTCCACGACGCCGGTTATGGGGTCATTCCTGTTACCGGGCGTCCCGCCGGTTGGTGCGACCTGATTGTCCGCCAGTGGCCTGTGACTGCGGTGGTAGGGGAGAACGGCGCTTTTGTGTTCTATTTCAAGGATGGACACAGGCAGACCTTTACCCATCCTTCGGTGGCCCAGGGGGATATCCAGGGCCGTCTGGCCGCGGTCAGGGACGCCTGTCTGGCGGGGGTCCCGGGATGCCGGGTCTCCAAGGACCAGTTTGCCCGGATCTATGATGTAGCAATCGATTTTAACGAGGATCCGCCTTATCTGGGGCTTCCTGCCGCCGAGAAGATCCGGGACATCTGTCTTTCCATGGGGGCGGTGGCCAAGGTGAGCTCCATCCACGTCAACGCCTGGTTTGGGGACTACAACAAGCTGGATATGACCCGGCTTTTCATGGAGAAGATCCTTGGGGAAGAAGAGGACGCTATTCTGGAAAAGGTGCTGTTCTTTGGGGATTCCCCCAACGACGAGCCTATGTTCCGGTTCTTCCCCAACAGCTGCGGAGTGGCCAATATCCGTCCCTTCGCAGATCAGATCCAGCATCTTCCCGCCTTTGTCACCGCCCGGGAATCGGGCCAGGGGTTTGCCGAGGCGGTGGGACAGCTTCTGGAGATTTGCGGCAGGGAATAAGCCGCAGGAAAAGGGAGGGGAACGGAGCCCATGTTTTACCGCAACGGAAGGGAGCTGACCCCGCTGCCCCAGGAGGGGCCCGCCCACTGGAAGAATATCATCGCCGTTCTTACCCGGGAGGAGTTGGAGAAGAAGCGGGAGATACTGCCGCTGGAGCTGATTCCTCTGTCGGTTCCTTCCAGCGGGGGAATCCGTTTCTGCAAGGTGGAACCGGAGGGGGAACACCTTTGGGGGACGTTTTTTGTCCCGGCAAAAGGGGAACGCCGCCGGCTGGGTTTCGTCTTTTCCATCTGGCAGGACAACATCCTTTTTGTGGATGACAGCGGTTTTGTGGCCGCCGCCCTGGAAAAGCTCCGGGAGAGCCTGAACCGTGATCCTCCAGGGGCAGGGCATGTGTTCTGCGATTTTGTGGACCTGTTGATCCAAAAAGATTTGGAGAACCTGATGGAGATGGAGGAAAAAGCCGCGGCCCTGGAAAATGCCGCCCTGGAGGGAAAGCTCAAGGATCTGGATCACCGGATGATGGCTTTCCGCAAAGGGGTTTCGGTTCTTTCCCACTATTACATGCAGCTGGCGGATATGGCCATCGCCATGCAGGAGAATTCCCCTGGCTTCTTCACCGCGGCGGAACAGCAGAAGCTGAAACTTCTTTCCGAGCGGGCTTCCCGGCTCCGGGAGGAGACCCACCTTCTCCGGGAATACCTGATGCAGATCCGGGAGGTCTACCAAGCCCAGATCGGCATCCGCCAAAATGAGATCATGAAATTTCTCACAGCGATAACAACGGTGTTCCTGCCCCTATCCCTCATTGCGGGCTGGTACGGGATGAATTTTGTCAATATGCCGGAGCTTGAGTGGCAGTTTGGCTATCCTCTGGTGGCGGCCATAAGCGCCGGGGTGGCGGGGCTCTGTATCTGGTACTTTAAGAAAAAGGACTTTTGGTAAGTTGGAGAGTCTCCGGTTTGGAAGGAGGAGGGAAAATGGGTTTCCTTTGGGCGCCTGTCCTGATGCTTTTCAGCGGCGAATTCTGGGAATACGCCATCCTTCCCTTGGGGGTATTTCTTCTGTTCAGTCTGATGCTGCGCTGGATAGCGGCCAGGGCTGCTCCGGAATTTTCCAGGCGGTTCTTTTTCCTTCTGTATCCTCTGGTTGCCCTCCTTTCGGTGATTCCAGGGGTGATGGCGGTGCAGTTTGGCCCTGCCCTGGGAAGCTGGCTGGAGAGCGGGGAAACCTACGTGCTGATGAATCTGATGGCCTACCTGTATTTGAATGTTATCATCGGCTTGGTGTGGCTGGTGGTAGAAAGGCTTCGGGGCGGGACCAGCTGACGGCGTTCTGACAGAATAAAAGGCGCGGAGATCTTTGGATCTCCGCGCCTTTTCTAGTTTACCGGGGGGAGGGACTGGCGGAAGAGGTCTCCCCCAGCCGGTGGCAGAGTTGGATGAAGTCCAGGGCGGCGGGGGTGAGAAATTTATCCCGGTGGTGGACGATGCGGAAGCTTCGGAGAAAATCCACCCCTTCCAGATGTACTGCGGCCAGCAGCCCGTCCGCCAGGGCGCCGGCGACAGCCCGCTGGGACACCACTGCGATCCCCAGGCCCTGGATGGCGGCGTTGATTAGTGCGGAGGTGCTCATGGCCTCCCAGGCGGGGGTGATCCGAAGCCCAGCCGCCTCCATAGCGCTGTCAAAAAGCTCCCGAGTGCCGCTCCCCGGGTCCCGGAGGAGGAAGGGCTGCCGGGCGAACTCCTCGGGGGAGAGAACCTGGCCGTTTTTGAGAGGCCCTTGAGGGGAGCAGACGGCTGCCAGGGAGTCCTCCATAAACTTTTCTCCCACCAGATGGGGGCTGTGGATGCTGCGCTCCAGAAGGGCGAAGTCCAGCTGGTTGTAGAGGAGCCTCTGCTCCAGCTGCTCCGAAGGGGCGATGGAGACCCGCACATCCATTTCCGGCCGCAGTTCCCGGAAGGCCCGGACGTAACTGGGCATCAGCTGGGAGCCGATGGTGATGCTGGCTCCCACGTGGAGGATGCCGGACCGGTCCCATCCCCCCAGGCTTTGCTCCATCTCGTCAAAGAGGGAGGCGATGTGGCTGGCATATTCCCGCATCCGGAGCCCTGCTTCAGTGAGATAAAGACGGTGGGAAAGACGCTCAAAGAGCCGGGTGCCATAGTGTTCCTCCAGTTCCTGGATGGCCAGGCTCACAGCAGGCTGGGCCATATACAGAGACTTGGCGGCCCGGGTCAGGTTGTTCTGATTTTCGCACACTGCCAGAAAGATCCGGAGATGGCGGATGGTCATCTTGCTGCCTCCTTTGCGGGGAAAGTCCGGTTTTTTTCATTGTACCACAGAGGTGAGGCAGGAAAAAGATAAATCATATCAAAAACAATATGATTTTAATAAAATAATATTATTTTTATAATTACACCTTTGGGAGTAGAATGTTGTGGAAAGGAAGTGTAGGAGCCCTTGAACAACACACATAAATATCTGACCCTGTTTCTGTCCACCCTCCAGCTCAGCGCCTGCACTTTTGGCGGGGGTTTTGTCATTGTTCCCCTGATGCGCCGGAAGTTTGTGGAGGAGTTGGGGTGGATCACCGAGGATGAGATGATGGACCTTACTGCCATCGCCCAGTCATCCCCGGGGGCCATCGCTGTTAACGCATCCATTTTGGTGGGATACCGGGTGGCCGGGGTGCCCGGCGCCATGTTGACGGTGCTGGGAACGGTGCTTCCGCCTCTGGTGATTATCTCGGTGATCTCTCTGTTTTATCAGGCCTTCCGGGACAACCGGGTGGTGAGCCTGGTGATGAAGGGGATGCAGGCCGGGGTGGCGGCGGTGATCTGCGATGTGGTCATCACCATGGGCCGCAGCGTTCTGCGGGACCGGAAGCCCTTGCCCTTCCTGGTGCTGGCCGGATCGTTTGTGGCGGTGTTCTTTCTGAAGGTCAGCGTCATTCTGGTGATTCTGGTGTGCGGCGTCCTGGGGGCGGCGGATGCCTGGCGCACTGAGCAGGCCAGAAAGGAGCGGAGCTGAGATGATCTATCTGGAACTTTTCTGGAGCTTTGTCCAGATTGGGCTGTTCAGCATTGGGGGAGGCTATGCCGCCATGCCCCTGATCCAGCATCAGGTGGTGGAGATCCACCCCTGGCTTAACCTCACCGAGTTTGCCGATATCGTCACCATCGCGGAGATGACCCCAGGTCCCATCGCCATCAATGCCGCCACCTTTGTGGGGACCCGTGTGGGGGGACTTCTCGGGGCGGTGGTAGCCACTCTGGGGTGCGTCTTTCCCTCCTGCGTTATTGTCATGGTGCTGGCCTGGGTCTATTACCGGTTCCGGGGCCTTTCCATGATACAAGGGGCGCTTCTGGGGCTGCGCCCGGCGGTGGTGGCCATGATCGCCTCGGCGGGGCTTTCCATTTTGGGTCTGGCCTTCTTTGGAGGGGCTGCCTTGCCAGCCTCCCTGGAGGGTGTGGATTTCGTCGCGGTGCTGATCTTCGCCGGGGCCCTGGCGGCGCTGCGGCTGCGCCGGTTGGGACCCATCACGGTAATGGCGGGGGCAGGTGCCGCGGGGCTGTTCCTCTACTGGTTTCTGTAGGGGATTTTCATGCAAAGTTCCCATTGCGCCTGCTTCGGCAGTGTGTTATAATACAGGTGTCGATTTATCTTGTGAGATTTTGAGTCAAGGTAAACGAGTCCGAAGGGGCTTGTTTTCCTTGACTCTTTTTGCGTCATGGGATAATCGCAGGAAAAGAAAGGAAACAAATTTATAGGAGGGGGTCCAATATGATGTACGACGTCGCCATTATAGGCTGCGGCATTATCGGAGCTGCCACCGCCTACCAGCTGGCCCGTTACCGCCTTTCGGTGGTGGTGCTGGAGGCCATGAATGACGTAGCCTGTGCCACCACCAAGGCTAACAGCGCCATTCTCCACGCCGGTTACGACCCGGAGCCTGGGACCAAGATGGCCCGGCTCAATGTGGAGGGTGTCAAAATGGCCAAGGAACTCTGTGAAAAGCTGTCGGTGGAGCGCCGGGAAACCGGTTCCCTGGTGCTGGCTTTTTCCCAGGAGGAGATGGCCACCGTCCGGAAGCTGTTTGACCGGGGAAACCAAAACGGCGTCCCCGGCCTGCGGATTCTCACAGGGGAAGAAGTCCGGGCCATGGAGCCCGCTATCAGCGGGGAAGTGGTGGGGGCCCTCTATGCCCCCTCGGCTGCCATTGTCAGCCCGTGGGAGTTCTGCCTGGCTTTGGCGGAAACCGCTGTCCGCAACGGGGTGGAGCTGCGCCTTTCCGCCGGGGTGAAGGGTATTGAGAAACGGGATGGGTCCTTCCTCCTCCATACCGCTGCCGGGGATGTAGAGGCCCGGTATGTGGTAAATGCCGCCGGGGTGGACGCTGACAAGGTCCACGCCATGGTGGGAGGAAACGATTTCCATACCACCCCCAACCGGGGAGAGTACTACCTTCTGGACAAAGCCCAGGGGACCCTGGTGAATACGGTGGTGTTCCAGTGCCCCAACAAGGACGGCAAAGGGGTACTGGTGGCCCCTACTGTCCACGGCAACCTTATCGTTGGGCCCAACGCTGAGGCGGTGGAATCGGCTGCTGACGTGAACAACACCGCCGCCGGTTTGGCCTTTGTCAAGAAGATGGCGGTGAAGTCTGTGCCGGGGATCAACTTCCGGGATTCCATCCGGAACTTTGCCGGGGTCCGGGCTAACAGCGATCAGCCGGACTTCATCATTGAAGAGTCCCCTGCGGCTCCGGGATTTATCAATCTGGGGGGCATCAAATCCCCTGGCCTGTCTTCCGCTCCCGCCATAGGGGTGGAGGCGGTGGAGCTTCTCCGGGGCTGCGGCCTGAAAACAGAGACCAAGGACGAGTTCATCGACACCCGTGAGCGGGTGGTGTTCCGCCACCTGCCCCCCGAGGAGAAGGAGCGGCTGGTCCGGGAGAATCCCCTTTACGGACGGGTCATCTGCCGCTGTGAGACTGTTACTGAGGGGGAGATTGTGGAGGCAATCCACCGTCCCATTGTTCCCCGGAGCATCGACGCCATCAAGAGAAGGTGCAACGCCGGTATGGGCCGGTGCCAGGGAGGGTTCTGCGGCCCCAGGGTCCACGAGATCCTTTCCCGGGAGTTAGGGGTGCCTCTCAACGAGAGCCTCATGGACGAGGAAGGGGCTTATATCCTCACCCAACCCACAAAGGAGGGCAAGTGATATGAAATACGACGTTATTATCGTGGGGGGCGGACCGGCCGGTCTCGCCGCCGCTTGCGCCGCCTATGAAAATGGAGCCAAGAAGATTGTCATTCTGGAACGGGATAAGGAGCTGGGGGGAATCCTCAACCAGTGCATCCACAATGGCTTTGGCCTCCACTATTTTAAAGAAGAGCTTACCGGGCCGGAGTACGCCGGACGGTTTGTGAAAATGCTCCAGGATACCTCGGTGGAGGTGAAGTTGGACACCATGGTGCTGGAGGTGAGCCAGGACAAGACGGTCCACTGCATCAGCGCAAAGGAAGGTTATCAGCGGCTGGAAGGAAAATCTGTGGTTCTCTCCATGGGCTGCCGGGAGCGGACCCGTGGTGCCATCGCCATCCCCGGCGACCGCCCGGCCGGCATCTTTACCGCCGGCGCCGCCCAGCGGTATGTCAATATGGAAGGCTGGATGTGCGGCAAACGGGTGGTGATCCTGGGTTCCGGGGATATCGGCCTCATCATGGCCCGGCGGATGACCCTGGAGGGAGCAAAGGTTCTGGCCTGTGTGGAGCTTTGCCCTTACTCCAACGGCCTGAATCGGAACATCGTCCAGTGTCTTCACGACTACGATATCCCCCTCTACCTTAGTCACACCATCACCGACATTCAGGGCAAAGAGCGGGTGGAACGGGTGGTTATCAGCCAGGTGGACGAGAACAGAGCGCCTATCCCCGGCTCGGAAATGGTGCTGGAGTGCGACACAGTGCTTCTCAGCGTAGGGCTTATCCCCGAGAACGAGTTGACTCGGTCCGCCGGCATCCGGATGGACCCCAGGACCAACGGCGCCGTGGTCTTTGAAAACATGGAAACCAGCGCCCCCGGGGTATTTGGCTGCGGCAACGTGGTGCATGTCCACGATCTGGTGGACTTTGTCACCGCTGAAAGCATGAGGGCCGGAGCCGCCGCCGCCCGGTACGCCGCCGGTCACGAGGCAGGCGGGCCTGTCCTGGAGGTGAAGAACGGCAGCTGCGTTACCTACACGGTGCCTCAGAGAATCCGCCGGGAAAATGTGGAGAAGGCAGTGGAGCTTTTCTTCCGGGTCAACAATGTCTACCGGGATATGGTGATCCGGGTTATGGACGGAGATACTGTCCTCTGTCAGTTCAAGCGGGAGCACATGGCCCCTGGAGAGATGGAAAAGATCACCATCCCAAGGGTCATCCTGGATAAAGCGGCGGGGGATACCCTCACCGTGGCGGTGGAGAAGCAGTAAGGGAGGAAAACATCATGACAAATCTGATCTGCATTGTCTGCCCCAAGGGGTGCCATCTGTCGGTGGATGAAGAGAATGGGTATCAAGTCACCGGCCACGGCTGCCAGCGTGGAGTGGATTACGGCAAAAAGGAGCTGACCAATCCCACCAGGGTCATTACATCTACGGTGAAGATCCGGGGAGGGATCCATAACCGCCTGCCGGTAAAGACTAGCAGCGATATTCCCAAGGGGATGATCATGGAGGCCATGAAGCTGCTGGATGCGGTGGAGGTTACTGCCCCGGTGCATGTGGGGGATGTGGTAGTGCCGGATATCTGCGGAACCGGCGCCGCCTGGGTGGCTTCCCGAGATATGTGACCTCTGACAGAAACGTTCAGTTGGCTTAGTTTATAGGCGGATATTTCGCAGGCTTCCATATTAAAATGCCGGGCTATAACAGTTTCGAGCTGTTGGCCCGGCATTTTAAGTTTAATTGAAATGAACAAATTGATAAGGTTAGCGGACAGTAGGGGCAGCAGATTCAGCATCGTGAGAAGGCTTGTCAGCGGATAATGCGTTCTGGCATTACTGCACGGCCCCCATTTTTGATATGAAATAAAAGATATATAAGAAACAGAGTATAAAGAAAATTTTATGAATGACATGCCTAAGGGATATTTTGGAAGGGCAAAATATATGCGTCATAGTGTGGCCTTGATTTCGTCAGTTTATATTTTTTGTATAGATATGGCGATATGATTTTGTCAGTAATACATCAAAGAGGTGCCAGAATGAAGGATAATCTGCCTAGATATACCCTAAGGGTTAGCCGCATCCTGCTGAACAAAATGGAATATATATCTTCCTATAATGGACGTTCTATAAATAAAGAAATCGAACAGCTGCTGAAAAATCACATAAAGATTTTTGAGCAGGAACATGGAGCGATCCCACCCAAGGACAAATGGGATGAATAATGGACGAAGCCTGGAGGCGGGAGGGAAAATTCGGCTTGACTTTTTTCAAGGAACCGGTATAATAAATGAAGCTACTTTTGTCTTTGGATCAAGCTTTTGAGAAAATTTCAAAAGAAGGCATCGGGGTGTAGCGCAGTTGGTAGCGCGCTTGGTTCGGGACCAAGAGGCCGTGGG
>JAHZBJ010000071.1:9804-10387 GCA_019423445.1 Oscillospiraceae bacterium | reverse complement strand
GATCATATACTTTCCCTGCCGGACCGCCTCCCGGATCTTCTCCCCCAGGGGAAGAAGTTCCGGATCCCCCTCCCTTTGGAGCTCCGCCAGGAAGGCCGGAAGGGAAGCCGCCGGAAGCAGGGTGATCCCACAGTAGGCAAAGCCCTTTGCCGGGCGGTCCCCCCGGTGCCAGAAGGTGTCCAGATCCCGGAGGCGGTCAAACACCCCCAGGAGCAGGTCGTCCTCCACGGCGATGCATCCATACCGTTCCGGCTCATATTCCTCATATTCCTCCGAGTCCGGATCAAACTCCGGGATAATGCCGAACTCATGAACACAGGGCATTGGTATTCCCCCTTTTAAAGCCCCAGTTTGACAAACACCGCCGGCCAGACCCCCGCCGCAGCAAGACCAAGACAAGCATACCGCAGCCACAGGAAAACGCCGCCTTCCGGGAGCAGGGCCTTCAGCCCAAACTGAACCCCCGCCAGGAAAGCAAGCCCCAGCAGGAACCGCAATAACCGGCGTCCCCAGGGGCCCTGGGTCTTAAAACCAACAAAATGCCGCTCCAGCAGCAGCCCTGCCAAAGCTCCTACCCCCAATC
>JAHZBJ010000071.1:0-9794 GCA_019423445.1 Oscillospiraceae bacterium | reverse complement strand
GGCGAAGGGCTCCACAACAGGGAGAGGAGGGCCAAGCCCGACGCTCCCCCCATGATCCACAGGCGCTTCTCCCCCAGAAGGCCCATCAGCCGCCAGACTGCCCAGGAGACCAGCAGGCCCAGCAGCGCCCCGGCCAGGGTATCGGTGGGATAGTGGACCCCAAGATAGACTCGCGAGGCCATAACCCAGAGAGTCACCCCCAGAGCCAAAAACGCCGCCCACCGCCGCCGGAACCAGAAACAAAGGGCCGACGCCCCGGTGGCGGCACACTGGCTGTGGCCGCTGGGAAAGGACCAGGACTGGGCAAGATGGACGGTATCCACCGGCCCCTCCATAGCCAGATACTTGTGGTGGGAAAAATCAGGGTTCAAAAAGGGCCGAGGCCGCCGGAAGAGATCTTTCAAAGCGCCGTTCAGGGCAATGGAGGTATAAAGGGCAAAGATCAGGTATTCCCCCAGATCCCGGTCCAGGCACCACCAGCAGGCCACCACCAAAGCAACCAGGAAGCCCGCCTCCCCCAAAAAGCTGGCGGCAGCAAAAAAGATGTGGGCTCCCTGGCTCCACAGCGCCTGCACCGCCTCCATCACCGCATGATCCAATCCTGCAAGGGGCATTCCCTCGCCTCCCTTCCCATACAATAAAACTGCGCCGGAAAAATCAGGCCGCAATTGTATCTTTTAGTATACCGGAAAAAACCAGTCCTTTCCACAGTTCCACATGTTCTTTTGTGAACAAATGGTAAAATCCACCGGGGATTGCCCCTGCCGCCGGGCTTATGGTACACTGATATCATCCAATCGTTCCAAAAGATTCGCCATGACGAACCCGCCGCCGGGTCCCATTTTCCCAGAAAGGAGCCTTCTATGAAGCGCATTATCGCTGTTCTGCTGGCAGCAGGACTTCTTCTACTAGCCGGGTGCCAGGGGAGCGAACCCTCCTCTCTCACCTCTCCCAGCTCCCATGAGCTTCCCTCCTCCAGCTCCCAGGCAGATCCCCCCGCCCTTACTTTGGACGGGGTCACGGTGAAGCCCGGCGCCATTGTCCTGGGCCAAAACGGAGCAGGCGAACTGCCAGAGGAGCCGTCCGCCACGGTTTCTCTCACCCAGGCGGGAGAGATCCCAGGGCTGGTTTTTGCGGTTTCTCCGGACCAGACCACCCTCTCCCTTTCCAAAGACGGGGAAGCCCTCTTTCTGGGCACCATGGAGGAATTCGCTTTGTACACTCCGCCCTCCAACGGGAGTTATACCCTGGACCTCTGGGCCAGCTGGGATGGCGGCGACGGGGAGTTCCAGGGGCTCTGCGGTTACAGGATCCTTCTCACCTACAATCTGCCCATCTCCCTCACCGTGGACAACACCGATGTGAAACAGGGCTACTGTACCGTTCTCCGGGCCTCCCATCTGCCGGAGGGGGTAGACACCGTCACCGCCGAAACCGATCTGGGCTTCACCCCCACCTTCTACTCCTACGAAGGGGAGATGATCGCCCTGATGCCGGCAAAATACAGCTTCCAGACCGGGGAATACCACATCACCCTCACCGCGGGAGAATCCACCCAGGATTTTACCATCACCGTCACCGACGGAGGCTTCGACGTAACGGTGCAGAACTTTGAAATCGACCAGGATGTAGCCGACGCCACTGTCAACAACCAGCAGGCCAACATCGACTACGAAACGGTGACCCGCCCCCTGAAAAACCTGGGGGATCCGGAAAAATACTGGGATGGGGCCTTCCAGCTGCCGGTGGATTCCCAGTACGTCGCCGCCAGCAGCACCTTTGGGCGGATCCGGGTCATCAACGGCGTCACCGACCAGCACGCCGGCATCGACTACCCCGCCCCCGAAGGGGCCCAGGTCTACGCTCCCAACAACGGCCGCGTCCTTTTCGCCGGATATCTACAGCTCACCGGCAACATGATCTGCATCGAGCACGGCTTCGGCCTCAAAAGCTGGTATTACCACCTCAGCGCCGTGGAAGTGGAAGCCGGGCAGATGGTAAAAACCGGCGACCCCATCGGCAAAGTAGGTTCCACCGGCTTTGTTACCGGGCCGCATCTCCACTTCACCATGTCGGTGAACAACATCTACACCAATCCCGAGCAGTATCTCACCGCCGATCCCCTTGGGTGATCTGCGCCGGAATCCAGCAGGGGCGGGGGACCCGTTGTCCCCCGCCCCTTTGCCATGTCTTCGGCTCAAAAATAGAACAGCTCCTCGAATTTCTTGTCCAGGGCAATGCACAGAATCAGCGCCAGCTTTGCCGTGGGATTAAACTGCCCCGTTTCAATGGAACTGATGGTGTTCCGGGAAACGCCAACCATTTCCGCCAGGGCGGATTGGGAAAGCTTTTTTTCAGCCCGCACTTCCTTGAGATGATTCTTTAAGATCAGTTTATCGTCCATTAAAACGACCCCACACAAAATTTATAGAAAAAGTAAGCGGACGATAGCAAAAACACCGTTCCGGCAGCTATTATCCATTTGTTCTTCAACCTCACCCCTTCATAGGCAAAGCCCATCCCCGAGGTGCAAAACAGGATGGATATGATATCCGCCGGGGATTCTGTGCGAACCAATTTGATCACCATAATGATAACCCCTAAAACAACAAGGCCCCAAAGGGAAAAAGCGTCCCGTTTTACCCGTACCTCTTTTTCTCGTTCATCTCCAAAAGCATTTTCCTTTTTGCTTCTTGCCAAAATCTCGTCTTTACCCATTGCGTTCACCCCTGTTATGTTTGACAAGTTTTCTTGTCAAGCATTTGCTTAAGGGGCATTGCGTCACAAAAACAGAAGACAAAAAAGCGCCCGGCTTTGGCCGGGCGCTTTTTCAATGGTCAGATTTGGAAGATTACTCCTCAGCGGAGGCCTCAGCCACATTGGCGGCCTCCTGAGCGGCTTCTTCATCAGCCAGAAGGGCTTTGATGGAGAGGCTGGCACGCTTCTTGTCGTAATCCAGCTCGGTGATCTTGGCTTCCACCTCATCACCCACAGACAGCTTGTCAGCCACCTTCTCCACGCGCTCCTTGGCGATCTGGGAGATATGGATGAGGCCGTCGATGCCGGGGATGATCTGAGCAAAGGCGCCGAAGGCAGTGATGGACATAACCTTCACCTTCACCACATCGCCCACCTGGTACTTGGTCTTGATGATCTCCCAGGGATTATCCTCGGACTTCTTGTAAATGAGGGAGACCTTCTTGTTCTCCTGATCCACATCCTTGACGGTGACGGTAACGGTATCCCCAACCTTCACCACTTCGGAGGGATGCTTTACGCGGAGCCAGGTCAGGTCGGTCATGCCGATACGGCCGTCCACACCGCCCAGGTCCACGAAAACGCTGAAGTTGGTGATGGACTTGACAACGCCGGTGTAGACCTTGCCAACTTCCACCTCTTCCCAGAACTTCTTGGCCAGCTCCTCCCGCTGAGCGCGGAGAACGGCGCTGATGGAGCCCAGGGCGCGGCGGCGCTGGCGGTTGGTCTCCAGGATCTTGAAGGAAACCTCTTTGCGCAGAAGGGTATTCAGATCGCCGTCGCGGGGAATCCCGGACTGGGAAGCGGGGATGAACACCTTGATGCCGTTGGAAAGAACCAGAAGTCCGCCCTTAATGACATCGGTAACCACACCGGTGAGGACCTCGCCGGTCTCTCCGGCAGTCATTACCTTCTCAAAGCCGGCAGCCTGGTCCAGGCGCTTCTTGGAGCACATAGCGGTGCCCTCCACGTCGTTGACGCGGACCACCAACAGCTCGATCTCATCCCCCACCTTCACAATATCCTCAGGCTTGGCGGAAGGATCGTCGGTCAGCTCATTGAGGGGAACATAGCCGGCATGCTTGGTGCCGATATCAACGAAAATCTCGTTCGGCTTAATGCCGGTAACGACACCCGTTACCTTCTCCCCGTTATATGTACTTTTGAAGGACTGCTCCAGCATCTCCTCAAAAGTCATGTCGTTGCTGATATTATCGAGTCTGCTCATGGTCTCTTGAACCTCCTTAATTATACAAACCGGGGTTGAAGCTCCGGCTGTAATTCCAATGAAAGATGCCCGGGCAAAAAGCTCTTTGTGGAGGGAAAGCTCCCCGGGCTCCTCCACCAGGACTGTGGGGCAGTTGGCGGCACAAATATCGAAGAGCTTCCGGGTGTTGGAACTATGCCGCCCTCCGACTACGATCATGGCGTCCGCAGACTTGGAAAGGCGCTGGGCCTCTTCCTGCCTTATCACAGTAGCTTTACATATTGTATCAAATATCTCGAGGTTTGTACACACCTTTTTTGCAGAAATTATTGTTTTATCCCATTCTTTTCTGTTAAAAGTGGTCTGAGCCACCAAAACATAGCGGAGTTTGGTGAAATTTTCTAAATTTCGGACCTCTTCTTCCAGCTCCTCCCCTGTTTTTGCCACCAGGAAAGGGACCGAACAATGGCCCGTAATCCCCTGAACCTCGGGATGCTCCGGGTCCCCTGCCACCAGCACCACTGTTCCCTGGGGCTGGCTGCCCACGATCCGGTGGACCTTTGCCACAAAGGGACAGGTGGCGTCCTCATAGGCAAGGCCCCGTTCCTCCAACTCCCGGACCACCGACAGAGGGACCCCATGGGCCCGGATCACCACCTTGGTGCCTGGGGGACATTCCGCCGGCGCAGAGATCACCGACACCCCCATCTCTCCAAGGCGGCGAATCACCGTCTCGTTGTGGATGATGGGTCCCAGGGTACAAACCGGCCCTTCTTCCCGGGCCAGCCGCTCCACCATCTCCACCGCCCGCTGAACCCCGAAGCAGAAGCCCGCGGTTTCAGCGACCTGAATCTTCTTCATCCGCATCCTCCTCCCAGCCCATCAAGGCGTTGATACGGCCCATAATGAGCTTGCTGGCCCGGCGCAGGGACGTGCGCTCCTCCTGGCCGAATCCCAGCTCTTCATAGGGGATGGGGGGGCCAATCTTTACCACAATCCGGGAACGGAAGCCCCGGCGCTCTCCAAAAATCAGGGCGCAGGGCAGAATGGGCGCATGGACCTGCCTGGCGATAAAAGCAGCGCCGGACTTGGGCTTCATGGGACCGCCGGTGCGGTTCCGGGTTCCTTCGGGGAAGATCCCCACCAGTTCCCCCTCCCGCACCAGGTCCTCAGCCTTCCCAATGGCGGCCATATCCCCCTGGCCCCGGTTCACCGGGAACACTCCAAGTGCCGTAAGAAGGGCGCCAAAAGCCTTATTTTCAAACCACTCGGCCTTGCTCATAAAGTGGAGCCGGCGTCTGGGAGGGAAAGCATGGGCAAGCACCACCGGGTCCTTAAGAAACCGGTGGTTGCACACCACCAGCGCTCGGCCCTCTGCAGGGATGTTCTCCCGTCCCTCCATCCGGATATCGTAACGGAGGGCGAAAATGATCCGGGTCACCCACCAGGCGAAGGTATAGAAAGCTTTCATAACGCGGTCCGTCCTTTGATGTATTCCACAATGGTGTCGATGGAGCCGGCCAGATCCAGGTGGGTGGTATCGCAGAACCAGGCGTCCTCCGCCTGGCGCAGAGGAGCCGCTGCCCTGTGGGAGTCGTTGTAATCCCGCTCCCTGACGTCCCGGAGCACTGAGTCGTAGTCCACCTCATGGCCCTTCTCAATCAGCTCTTTGTACCGGCGCATGGCCCGGGCCTCCGGTTCAGCGGTGAGGAAGATCTTGACAGTGGCATTGGGAAGAACCACCGTGCCGATATCCCGGCCGTCCATAATGACGTTGTTGGTCTTTGCCAGATCCCGCTGGAGGTCCAGAAGGAACTCCCGCACCTTAGGGATGGCGGAAACCGCGGAGGCCGCCATACTGGCCCGGGGCTCCCGGATCGCTTCCGAAACATCCTCCCCGTTGAGGTAGATCCGCTGTCCCTCCGGAGTGAAGGACAGGGACACATGGATTTGGGGAAGGAGGGGCACCACCTGCTCCGGATCAGCGGGATCAGCCTCCTGGCGCAGAGCGAAAAGGCCCACAGCCCGGTAAAGGGCCCCCGTATCCACATGGAGGATGGAAAGGCGGCGTGCCACCTCCTGGGCAATGGTGCTTTTGCCGGCCCCTGCCGGGCCGTCCAAGGCAATGGAGATCATGGAAAAACCTCCCGATTTGGATTTTGAAGGGCGGCTCCGGAAGACCAGCGCCGCCTCAGGACATCAAACACGTTTTTATTTTAGCACATTTCCCGCCCGGGGAAAAGGAATTTTTCCAGTTCCCAGGCAGCGGAGGCTGAATTTACCGTTTTTCCCCGGCTTCCGGGAGCCCCATGGCGGCGGCGTGGCCGGTGGAAAAGGCCAGCTGGAGGTTGAATCCCCCGGTCCTGGCGTCGATATCCAGCACCTCCCCGGCGAAATAAAGCCCCGGCACCAGTTTTGACGCCATGGTTTTGGGGTCCACCTCCGAAACCTTCACCCCGCCTGCGGTGACCACCGCCTCTTCCACCGGCCGCAGGGCGGTAGGAGTGAGGGAAAAAGCCTTGATCTGGGTTTCCAGACGGCCCCGCTCCTCCCGGGTCAGCTGATGGGCCTTCCGGGTGGGCTCCACTCCTGCCGATTCCAGCAGGGGCAGAATGAAAGCCCGGGGCAGCAGACTCCCCAAAAGATTCCCAAGATCCTTGTTGGGGGCTTCTTCCAGGTCCCGGAGAAGCCGTGCGTCCAGCTGCTCCAGGGTCAAGCCCGGCTTCATGTCAATGGTCAGCAGATATGTTTCCGCGGGCTTTTTCATATGGGCGCTGGCGGAAAGCACCAAGGGTCCGGAGACGCCGAAGTGGGTGAACAGCATTTCTCCCAGCTCCTGGAACACCGGCTTCTTTCGCCCCTTTTCCCATAAGGTGAGGGTGACGTTTTTCAGGGAAAGACCCATCATCCCGGCGCAGCAGCTTTCGGCGCAGATAATGGGCACCAGGCTCCCCCGGGGTTCCACAATGGTGTGCCCCAGGGCGGCGGCCAGCTGAAAGCCGCTGCCGTCGCTGCCGGTGCCGGGGTAGCTCATGCCTCCGGCGGCCAGCACCACGCTCCGTCCCAGGAAGGTACGGCCGTCCCGGCATCTGACGCCAACGGCGGCTCCCTTCTCCAAAAGAATCTCCTCCACCTTGGCCTCCGGGGCGATCCGGGCGCCGCTCTCCCGGGCAAAAGCTGCCAAAGCGTCTGCAATATCCATGGCCCGCTCCGAGATGGGAAACACCCGGTTCCCCCGTTCCGTTTTCAGGGGCACCCCCAGACTCTCAAAAAGGGCCATGGTATCCCGGGGGGCAAACCGGTTCAGGGCGCTGTAAAGGAACTTGGGATTGGTGAGGACATTCTTCATCACCTCATCCGGAGAGCAGTTGTTGGTAAGGTTGCACCGGCCCTTTCCGGTGACCAGGATCTTCCGGGCAGGGCGTTCCCGCCCTTCCGCCACCAGTACCGAAAGGCCCCGGCGGGCTGCAAAACCGGCACAGAGGAGCCCCGCCGCCCCTCCTCCGATAATAATCGCGTCGTACATGGTTTCTCCTTCCTGGGGCACCGGAAAACCGGAGCCCAAAACGCCCGGTAACGAAGAAGCCTTCGCTGCCGGGCGTTGCTTACTGTCCCGTCCCCTCAAGGTGCCGAGGGGGCGTCGGTTTTTTCGTAGACGTCGTACTCCTCCCAAATTCCTTCCAGGGTGGAGTAGGTCTTGCTGATCTCATCCTTCTTCTTGAGTCCCACCGCCACGATCAGGGCGTTGATAACGCTCATGGGAGCTACCAGGCTGTCCACAAAGGAAGCCATCTCGCTCCTGGCCAGCAGGAGGATATCCGCCGCCTGGGCCAGAGGAGCCGAAGTGGAGTCGGTGAGGGCGATGACCTTCGCCCCCTGGCTCTTGGCGTACCGGGCGGCCTTCAAAGTCCGCTGGGAATACCGGGGGAAACTCATGGCGATGAACACATCCCCTTCCCGGATCCGGAACATCTGCTCAAAGGTCTCACCGGTGGAGTTGGAATTGACACAATGGACATGGGGAAACATCTGGTTGAAGTAAAAGGCCAGAAAGCTGGCCAGCATGCTGGAGCTGCGGATTCCCAGGATATAGATTTCCCCCGCTTCCACAATGGAGTTCACCGCCGCCTCAAAGGCGTCATGGTCGGTTTCCTCCAGGGTCCGCCGGATCTTCTCGCTGTCCAGGCTCAACACCTTGGTGAGGACGTCGGCGTCGCCGATCTGGCCATCAATGATCTCCATCCGCTGGACGGTGGTGAGGCGGTTGCGGATGATCTCCTGAAGATTCTTCTGGAGCTGGGGATATCCTTCAAACCCCACCTCGGTGGCGAAGCGCACCACTGTGGACTCGCTCACTCCAACGGTGTCCCCCAATTTGGAGGCCGTCATAAAAGCCGCCTTGTCATAATGCTGGGTAATGAATTTTCCAATCAGCTTCTGTCCTTTGGAAAAACCGGACATATTCTTTTCAATGATGCTTAGAAGGTCCATTGGCATAGCTGCATAATCCTCCCAAAAGCCATTTTAATCCCACATCATCATACTCAATCCCGCCGGAAAAATCAAGGCTTTGCAGCGAAAAAATGCAGGTTTTTGCAGCCGCTCCTGCATATCTTTCAAGACACTGGAGCAAGTCCCGCGTATCCCTCACACCTCTTTAAGGATTTTGCCTTTAAACGCCGCCTTCTCAGAGTCCCTCTGGCCTCCAGAATGCTCTTTGGGGGTTCCCAAAACTCTTAGAATCACTGGCTTTTCTTTACAGGAAGGTCACATTCATGGTATAGTAAATTATCTATTGCTTTTCATTTTATTTTCGCCCCCCTCAGGGTGGGAATCTTGGACGAATTTATTTTTACAGGCGGTCTCACCGCCGGAAAGGAAGCTCTATGAAAACGTTCAAAAAGCCCATGAACTGGCGCCATCTAATCTTCACCCTTGTTCTGGTCACTCTGGTGGCTTCCATCATTTACATTTCTATCGCCATGGCTCTGGCCCCCACCGAAACCGATGAAACCGGCGTCCGGGTCAAGGGGGACTATGTTCTGATGCTGGCCCAGTGTATTCTGGGGGTATTCGCTCTGAACCTTCCCAGTATCCTGGATAAAAAGATCCAGCTGGAGATCCCCTCCAACATGCTCCTCATTTACGCTGTCTTCCTCTACTGAGCCATCTATCTGGGAGAAGGGCGTTCTTTCTATTATGACGTCAAAAATTGGGACACCATTCTCCACACTTTCAGCGGCGCCATGCTGGGTGCCCTGGGCTTCTCCTTCATCACCTTTCTCAACAAGACCGACCGGGTCCCCATGAATCTCTCTCCCATCTTCGTCGCCACTTTTGCGTTCTGCTTCGCCGTCACCCTGGGCGTAATCTGGGAGATCTATGAGTTTACAGCAGATGGTATCCTCCACACCAACATGCAGAAATTTGGTCTGGAGGACGGTACCCCCTTCATGGGACGGCTGGCCCTGATGGACACCATGAAGGACCTTATTGTGGACACCATCGGCGCGGCGGTGATGTCGGTAATCGGCTACATCTCCCTGAAATATCAGAAAGGGTGGGTGGAAAAACTCCTGCTCCGGCGCCGCCGTTCCCAAAGCTGACCTTTTTTCTCATATTCTTCCCCTGGGATTCACACATTCATCACGTTGCTGCGTTATGCTGGAGGCATCATACGGCGGCCCTTTGGGCGGATGGAGGCGAAATGGCATGTATCACATCCTGGTGGTGGATGACGAAGAGAATATCCGCCAAATAATTAAAAAGTACGCCAGCTTCGAGGGCCACCACGGCACCGAGGCCTACGACGGCATGGCGGCAGTGGAAA
>JAHZBJ010000007.1:26908-30773 GCA_019423445.1 Oscillospiraceae bacterium | reverse complement strand
GTGACCCAGTCTGTCCTGCAGGATATGTTCGCCATGATCATGCTGGTGGACATCCAGAACCTGAACCTGCCCTTCGACCAGTTCGCCGCTTCGGTGGACCGCATCGGGGAGGAGATGAACCTTTCCACCCATGTGATGCATGAGGACATCTTCAATTCCATGCACCATATCTGAGGGTGAGGAGGAAAAAAGCTATGCTGGATACCAAGGATATACTGGAAACCATTAGCATGATCGAAGACGACTGCCTGGACGTGAGAACCACCACCATGGGCATCTCCCTGCTGGACTGCGCCACCGACGACATGGGCCGCACCTGCCAGCGGGTCTACGACAAAATCTGCCGCCTGGCCCAAAACCTGGTAAAAACCGGGGAGGAGATCGAGCGGCAGTACGGCATCCCCATTATCAACAAGCGCATCTCCGTCACCCCTATCGCCATGATCGCGGGGCCCAGCGGCGGGGACCCGGTGGAGCTGGCCAAGACTCTCCAGCGGGCCGCCGATACTCTGGGAGTTAACTTCATCGGCGGATATTCCGCCCTGGTTCAGAAGGGCTTCTCCCCCGGCGACATGGCTCTCATCCGCTCCATCCCCGAAGCCCTGGCCGTCACCGACAACATCTGCGCTTCGGTGAACGTGGGCTCCACCAAGGCGGGCATCAATATGGACGCCGTAGCCATCATGGGGGATATCGTCAAGGAGACCGCCCAGCGCACCGCCGACCGGGACTGCATCGGCGCCGCCAAGCTGGTGGTCCTCTGCAACGCCCCTGAGGACAATCCTTTTATGGCTGGAGCCTTCCACGGCCCCGGCGAACCGGACTGTGAAATCAATGTAGGAGTCTCCGGCCCCGGGGTGGTGCGGTCGGTGCTCTCCAAAAACCCTGACGCTTCCATCAGCGAAGTGGCAGACATCATCAAGCGCACTGCCTTCAAGATCACCCGGATGGGGCAGCTGGTGGGTACCGAGGCCAGCCGCCGCCTGGGCGTCCCCTTCGGCATCGTGGACCTGAGCCTGGCCCCTACCCCCGCCATTGGGGACAGCGTGGCCCGGATCCTGGAGGAAATGGGCCTGGAAAGCTGCGGCGGCTGCGGCACCACCGCCTGCCTTGCTCTCCTGAACGATGCGGTAAAGAAGGGCGGCGTTATGGCGTCCTCCCGGGTAGGGGGACTCTCCGGCGCCTTTATCCCCGTCTCCGAGGACGAGGGAATGATCGCCGCCGCTGTCCGGGGCTCCCTCTCCATTGAAAAACTGGAAGCCATGACCGCGGTGTGCAGCGTGGGACTGGATATGATCGTCCTTCCCGGGGACACCACCTCGGAGGTCATCGCCGCCCTCATTGCCGACGAGGCGGCCATCGGTATGGTGAACTCCAAAACCACCGCCGTCCGGGTCATCCCCGCCATCGGCAAAAAGGAAGGGGACACACTGGAATTCGGCGGCCTGCTGGGAAGCGGCCCCGTTATGTCCATCAGCCGTTATTCCCCCGCCAAATTCATCCACCGGGGCGGACAGATCCCCGCCCCCATGCAGAGCCTGAAAAACTGAACCGGCGCTGTCCCGGCTTTCTGGGAGCGCCTCCAGGGCGCGCAGCTGCGCGCCCTTTTCTTTGAAGAGCCCCGGGGTCTGTCCCGCTTCTCCCTGGCGGCGGCCGCTCCCCACCGGCGGGACTGCCCTGCTCAAGACTCAACAACCGAGGAAAGGATGAAACGATATGAGCTGGCTTTTCCTCGCTCTTTACTCACTGGCCGTTTTCTGTTTCGCCAACTGCCCGTGGCTCCTGGAGCAAGTTGAGGGACCATTTTTCATTCCTCTTCTGGGGATATTTCTTCTGGCCAACCTTTTTCCAAATCCTGGAACACCCAGAACCCCTTCCCGGCGCCTTCGCATCTGTGCCGGAGGCTGCCGTCTGCTGGTGATCTTTCTCATTTCCTCCCTGCTCACCCTGGTCCTTCAGATCCGTCTGGCCCTGCTTCTTATGCCGGGCCAGTGGCGGACCTGGCTTCCTGGTGCCGTCCTGGCTTTCTGCGCTGAGGCTCTGGTCTTCTGGAACGGCATTCTCCGGGTCTATCTCACCTCGGTTCAGCTGGGGATCAAACTCCGGGTTATCGGTGTCCTCTGCGGTTGGCTGCCAGGACTGAACCTCTGGGCCCTCTGCCGGATCATCGGCACCGCCTCCCAGGAGGTGGCTTTTGAGCGAGAAAAACTCCTCCTAAATGAAACCCGAGCCAGAGAAAAAATCTGCGCCACCCGGTATCCCCTGCTGCTGGTCCACGGCGTCTTTTTCCGGGACTCCAAGGCCATGAACTACTGGGGGCGGATCCCGGGAGAATTGGAAAAAAACGGCGCCAGAATTTTTTATGGCAACCACCAGTCCGCCGCATCGGTAGCGGACAGCGCCGCCGAACTCACCGCCCGGATCCGGGAAATTGTAGAATCCACCGGATGCGGGAAGGTAAACATCATCGCCCACTTCAAGGGGGGCCTGGACTGCCGCTGGGCTCTGAGCCATTTGGGTGCTGCCCCTATGGTCGCTTCCCTGACCACCATCAACAGCCCCCACCGCGGGTGCATCTTTGCCGACTACCTCCTGGAAAAGATCCCCGGGCAGGTTCAGGACTCCCTGGCCGCCGGCTACAACTCCGCCCTGAAGCGCCTGGGGGACCACAACCCGGATTTCATGGCTGCTGTGAGAGACCTTACCGCCAGCGCTTGTGAAAAGCGCAATGCCTTTCTTCCCCCGGACGTCCCCGGGGTCTTCTGTCAAAGCGTCGGCTCCAAGCTAAACCGGGCGATCAGCGGGAAATTCCCCCTCAACGTATCCTACCCCCTGGTGAAGCACTTTGACGGGGATAATGACGGCCTGGTGGCGGAGACCTCCTTCCCCTGGGGAGGAAAATATACCTTCCTCACCGTCTCCGGGAAACGGGGCATCTCCCATGGGGACATGGTGGACCTGAACCGGGAAAACATTCCTGGCTTTGATGTCCGAGAATTTTATGTGCAGTTGACGGCGGACCTGAAACGCCGAGGCCTCTAAGTGGCTCCCTCCATTTTTCTACAGTAAAACAATCCCCCTGGCGGGCCGCAACCGGCTTTCCAGGGGGATTTTTATACAAATTGTATTTTTTCAAAGAAATATACTCAAATTAACTGTCTCAGGAATGCTTCTCCGGGGGCTCCTCCTGGTTCTGATCCGGGGAGAAAGCCCCGCCGCAGCCGGAACAACCGGCACAGTTTCCGCCGCAGCCGCCGTTTTTCCTGTCCCTTAAGACACTGCGCACCGCAAAGAAGGCTCCAACTGCCACCAGGACCAGGACAAAAATATCTCCTCCAGACATCTCTTCCCTCCGTTCTTTTTCACAGCACCAGCATGGCCAGCCGGTACACCACAAAAGCCGTACACCAGGCCACACCGGTCTGGGCCGCCATGATCCCCACAGCGCCGGGAGTAGAACCATATTCCCGGCGTACCGCGGCAAACGCAGCCACACAGGGCATGTACAACAAGGTGAAGGTGAGGAAGGAAAATGCCTGGGCCGGGGTAAACACCTGGGACAGCAGCGGCACCAGCTGGGTCTGGTCCGAGGCGCCCATCAGCACCGCCAACGTGCTCACCACCGCTTCCTTGGCCGACAAACCGGTGATGAGAGCGGTCCCGGCACGCCAGTCCCCAAATCCAAGGGGCGCGAAAAGGGGCGCCACGGCACTTCCCACCGCCGCCAGCATGCTCTCCCCGCTGTCTGCCACCACATTGAGGCGGATGTCCAGGGTCTGGAGGAACCAGATCACCAGGGAAGCCAGGAAAATCACCGTAAAGGCCTTGTGAAGGAAGTCCTTGGCCTTTTCCCACATATGCAGGA
>JAHZBJ010000007.1:15260-26898 GCA_019423445.1 Oscillospiraceae bacterium | reverse complement strand
TGCTCTTAGGCGCCGGAAGCCGGTAGGCCGGCAGCTCCATGACAAAGGGCACCGGTTGACCCCGGAAAAGAGTACGTTTAAGCAGAAGCCCATAAAGGATCCCCACAACCATTCCCATCACATAAAGGAGGATCATCACCAGAGCCGCATGGTCCGGGAAGAAGGCGGAGGTAAACACCGCATAGATGGGGAGTTTTGCGGAACAGGACATAAAGGGGGTCAGGATAATGGTCATCTTCCGGTCCCGTTCGCTGCTGAGGGTGGGGGTGGCCATAATGGCGGGAACCGAACAGCCAAAACCGATGAGCATGGGCACGAAGGATCGCCCTGAAAGGCCGATTTTCCGCAGGAGCTTATCCATCACAAAGGCCACCCGGGCCATATAGCCGCTGTCCTCCAACAGGCTCAGGAAGAAAAACAGCACCACAATGGTGGGGAGGAACGAGAGGACGCTCCCCACTCCGGTAAAGACCCCGTCGATAACCAAAGAATGGATCACCGGGTTGAGACCGAAGGCGGTAAGGGCATCATCGGTCCAGTTGGTGATCCACTGGATTCCCACCGACAGTCCGTCACTGAGGAAGGCGCCGATAACCCCGAAGGGAAGCCAGAATACCAAGCTCATAATCCCCAGGAAGATGGGGATGGCCAGAATCTTATGGGTGAGGAGGGCGTCGATGCGCACACTCCGTTCCTGTTCCCGGGTCTCCCCGGCTTTGTGGACCGCCAGGGCCGCCAGCCGCTCAATATAGCTGTAGCGCATATCCGCCAGGGCCGCCTCCCGGTCGGTACCCAGGGCGGTTTCCATTTCGTCGGTGATATGGCCGATGGTCTCCAGCTCATTCTGATTCAGCTTGAGAGCCTCTATTGTGGGCTGGTCCCCCTCCATCAGCTTGGTGGCGGCAAACCTGGCCGGAATATGGGCCGCAGCGGCGTGGTCCTCGATCAGGTGGGTGACGCCGTGGATGGCCCGGTGGACAGGGCCCTCGCAGAAGTCCAGTTTGGCCGGGAGGATCCGCTCCTCCGCCACCCGGTGGATCCGGGCCACCAGTTCGCTGATGCCCTGGTTCCTGGCGGCGGAGATGGGCACCACCTCCACTCCCAGCTCCCGGGAAAGGGTGGGGATATCGATACTGCCTCCGGAAGCAGCCACTTCATCCATCATATTCAGGGCCACCACCATGGGCAGCTGCAATTCAATGAGCTGAAGGGTTAGGTAAAGGTTCCGCTCGATGTTGGTGGCGTCCACAATATTCAAAATAGCGTCGGGCCTCTCCTTCAGCAGGAAATCCCGGGTCACCACCTCCTCGGCGGTATATGGGGAAAGGGAATAGATGCCGGGAAGATCCACCACGCTGTCTTCTGTGCGCCGCACCCGGCCTTCCTTCTTCTCCACCGTCACACCGGGGAAGTTCCCCACGTGTTGGTTGGAGCCGGTAAGCTGGTTAAACAGGGTGGTCTTGCCGCAGTTCTGATTGCCAATCAGGGCGTATATCATAATTGTCTGTCCTTCTTCTTTCTTGATGAAGCGCCGGAGGAATCACTGCTCCCCGTCGGGGAGAACCTGGATTTTGGCGGCCTCCTCCCGGCGGATGGTGAGCTCGTACCCTCTTAGCCGTATTTCAATGGGGTCCCCCATAGGGGCCACTTTTCGTACCATTACCCGGGTCTTGGGGGTCAGGCCCATATCCAGAAGGCGGCGGCGGAGCACTCCCTCCCCGCCCACCACGGTGATAATCCCGCCGTGGCCCGGTTTCATTTCGTCCAAGGTCATAAAAATGCCTCCCTTCCCGCCTGGGCTCAAAGCCCACGGCGAAAAAACAGCCGGAAACCCGACCCGTTCTCCCGCTTTGCAACGGTTTCGGTCATTTTTCCGGTTTCAATCACGTTTTTAGTTTACGGTAGAATGCCCTCTCTGTCAACTGAAAATCTTCTTTTAAGACTGCTGATTTTACCAGAGTTTTACCGAAAGAAAAAAGCAATCTTTACATACCTGCCTTATTCTGTAGTTGCAGTGAAGAAAATGCAGACAAAACACAGACCTTAAAACATCGAAAGGATGACTAAGCCATGAAACGTATTCTTTCCGCGCTGTTGGCCGCTACCCTGTGCGTCGCCATGACCGCCTGCGGCAGCAGCACCTCTTCCGAGGCCTCCTCTTCTTCTGAGGCTTCCTCCTCTTCCACCGCCGCTTCCTCCTCCGTTTCTTCTGAAGCTTCTTCCACCGCTGAGGTCAGCGGCACCGTCAACACCAACGGCTCCACCTCCATGGAGGACGTGATGGGCTCCCTCATCGAGGCCTTCCGGGAAGTTCAGCCCGGCGTCACTGTCAACTACACCGGTTCCGGTTCCGGCGCTGGTGTTACCGGCGCTCAGGAAGGCACCTGCGACATCGGCCTTGCCTCCCGTGACCTGAAGGAAAGCGAAACCGGCGTCACCCAGATCACTGTGGCCAAGGACGGTATCGCCATCATCATCAACCCCGAAAACCCCGTGGCTGACCTGACCCTGGAGCAGATCGCCCAGCTGGCTACCGGCCAGATCACCAACTGGGCTGACGTGGGCGGCAACGACGCTCAGGTTGTCTTTATGGGACGTGAGGCCGGTTCCGGCACCCGGGATGGCTTTGAGTCCATCACCGGCACCGAGGACGCCTGCAAGTATCAGAACGAGTACACCTCCACCGGCGAAGTGATTGCCGGGGTGGCTGCCAATCCCAACGCCATCGGCTACGCTTCCCTCTCCGCTGTGGAAGGGGATGAGACCGTCAAGGCCATCACCGTAGGCGGTGTGGCTCCCTCCGAAGCCACTGTCCTGGACGGCAGCTACGCCATTCAGCGTAACTTCAACTTCATCCTCAGCGAGAGCAAACCCCTCTCCGACGCCGCCCAGGCCTTTGTAGATTGGGCAACCTCCACTGAGGCCTCTCAGCTCATCGCCGGCGCTGGCGCCGTGCCTGTTGCTCAGTAAACCTTCTTCTCTTCTCTCTCTGCCGGAATGCCCCCTTGGCCTGCCGAGGGGGCACTCCGCATGATACGGCTTTTGCGCCTGCCGGTCAGAAGCCTCCCCGGGACAAAGGATCCTTGTTCCTCGCTCCAGACCCTTTTTGAGAAAGGCCGGTATTTGCCATGAAACGAAAACTCCGACCGATGGAAATTGTGATGCACGCCCTGTTTTTCGCCTGCGGCTTCATCGCCATCGTGTTTGTGCTCTTTATCAGCATCTATCTGATCATCTCCGGTCTGCCCGCCATCCGGGAGATCGGCCTCGTGGACTTCCTCTTCGGCACCGAGTGGGCTTCCACCGCCGCTGAACCCAAATTCGGCATTCTGCCCTTCATCCTCACCTCGGTCTATGGCACCTGCGGCGCCATCATCATCGGCGTGCCGGTAGGCTTTATGACCGCGGTATTCCTGGCCAAGGTCGCCCCTCCCAAACTGGCCGCTGTGGTCCGCCCTGCGGTGGACCTGCTGGCGGGCATCCCCTCGGTGGTCTATGGCCTCATCGGCATGATGGTACTGGTCCCCGCCGTGCGAAAAGCCTTTGACCTTCCCGACGGCGCCAGCCTTTTCTGCGCCATTATCGTCCTCGCCGTGATGATCCTGCCCTCCATTATCTCCGTATCCGAAACCGCCCTCAAAGCCGTACCCAAGGAGTATGAGGAGGCCAGTTTGGCCCTGGGCGCCACCCACATCGAAACGGTGTTCCGGGTAAGCGTCCCCGCTGCCTCCAGCGGCATCGCCGCCGCGGTGGTGCTGGGCATCGGCCGGGCCATTGGTGAGGCTATGGCCATTATCATGGTAGCCGGCAACGTTGCCAATATGCCTTCCCTCTTCTCCAGCGTCCGTTTTCTCACCACCGCCGTGGCCAGCGAGATGGCCTACGCCTCCGGCCTCCAGCGCCAGGCCCTTTACTCCATCGCCTTGGTGCTGTTTGTCTTCATCATGATCATCAACATCGCCCTCAATACCCTCCTCAAAAGGAAGAAGGAGTGATTCGCCATGACAGAAATGAAACCTCTCTCCGGCAGGCGCCGGGCCTATGACCGGATCCTCCGCTTTCTGCTGTACTTCTGCGCTGCTCTCACCTGCGCCCTGCTGATTTTCATCATCGGCTACATATTTGTACGAGGGCTTCCTTACATTTCCTGGGAGTTTCTCACCACTTCCCCCAGCTATATCCGGGACACCATCGGCATTCTCCCCAACATCCTCAACACCATCTACATTGTGGTGGTGACACTGATCATCATCCTGCCCTTGGGGGTGGGAGCGGCGGTGTACCTTACCGAATACGCCAAAAACCAGAAGCTGGTGGCGGCCATTGAGTTCGCCACTGAGACCCTCACCGGCATCCCTTCCATCATCTTCGGCCTGGTGGGCATGCTCTTCTTCTGTGAAAAACTGGGGCTCCAGGCCTCCCTGCTGGCCGGCTCCCTGACCCTGGTCCTGGCCACCATCCCCACCATCATCCGAACCACTCAGGAATCCCTGAAAACCGTCCCCCAGTCCTACCGGGAAGCGTCCCTGGGACTTGGCGCCGGCAAGTGGCACATGATCCGCACGGTGGTGCTCCCCTCCTCCATTGACGGTATCGTCACCGGATGCATCCTCTCTGTGGGGCGTATCGTGGGAGAATCGGCCGCCCTGCTGTTCACCGCCGGCATGGGGATGAGCCTCAACAACTTTTTCAGCTCCTTCGGCAACTTTGTCCACTCCTCCGGCGCCAGCCTCACCGTGGCCCTGTACGTCTACGCCCGGGAACGGGCCGAATTCGACGTGGCCTTCGCCATCGCCGCCATCCTGATGCTGCTGACCCTGGCCATCAACCTGGCCGCCAGCCTGGTGGGCCGCAAACTAAAGAAATAAGAGTGAAAGGGAGAATGGGAACATGACGCCCACCATCATCGACGTAAAGAATCTGAACCTGTGGTACGGAGCCCATCAGGCCCTCCGGGATGTGAACCTCCAGATCCCGGAGCATGAGATCACCGCCCTCATCGGGCCCTCCGGCTGCGGTAAATCCACTTTCCTGAAAACCCTCGACCGGATGAACGACCTCATTAACGGCGTCAAAATTACCGGCTCGGTGGAATACCGGGGCCAGGATATCTACGCCCCCAACGTGGACGTGACCTGGCTGCGCAAGCAGGTGGGAATGGTCTTCCAGAAGCCCAACCCCTTCCCCATGAGCATCTACGACAATGTAGCCTACGGTCCCCGGACCCACGGCATCCGGGGCCGTGCCCGCCTGGACGAAATCGTGGAAAAAAGCCTCCGGGACGCCGCCATCTGGGACGAGGTGAAGGACCGGCTGGGGAAATCCGCTTTGGGCCTCTCCGGCGGACAGCAGCAGCGCCTTTGCATCGCCCGGGCTTTGGCGGTGGAGCCTGAGGTCCTGCTGATGGACGAATCCACCAGCGCCTTGGACCCCATCTCCACCTCCCGCATCGAGGACCTTGTACTGGAACTGAAACGGGATTATACTATAGTTGTTGTGACCCACAATATGCAGCAGGCCACTCGGATCTCCGACAACACCGTTTTCTTCCTTCTGGGCGAGGTGGTGGAGTCGGGAACCACCGAGAACCTGTTCGCCAATCCCTCGGACAAACGTACCGAAGATTACATCACCGGCCGGTTCGGCTGATTCAGGAAAGGGGTCGCAGCTATGAGAAACAGATTTGACCGGGAGCTGGAAGCTCTCAACCGGGAATTGATGGAAATGGGCTTCCTCATCGAGCAGGCCATTGAAAACGCGGTGGAGGCCCTTCTCCGGCGCAACGCCCAGGACGCCCGTCAAGCCATTGCCTTTGACAGCGAGGTGGACGCCAAGGAACGGGACATCGAGCGGCGTTGCCTGAAACTTCTCCTCCAGCAGCAGCCGGTGGCCACCGACCTGCGGCTGGTTTCCACCGCCCTGAAGATGATCACCGATATGGAGCGCATCGGGGACCAGGCCGCCGATATCGCCGAGATCTGCCTGACCCTGGCGGAGATCCCCGGCCTGGACCTTGAGATGATCCCCCAGATGGCCCAGACCACCATCAGCATGGTGAAGGACAGCATCGACGCCTTTGTGGCCCGGGACCAGAAACTGGCCCAGGACGTCATGGCCAGGGACGACATTGTGGACGATCTGTTCCTCCAGGTGAAGCACCGGCTGGTGGTGCTCATCCGGGAGGACAGCACCCAGGGTGAAGCCATCGCCGACATGCTGATGGTGGCAAAATACCTGGAGCGCATCGGCGACCACGCCACCAATATCGCCGAGTGGGTGGAGTTCGCCATCACCGGTATCCACAAAAACGCCAGAATACTTTAAGGAGACTGGGTCCATCCCCGGCGCCCGGCCCTCTCCCCATCTACAAAGGAGGTTCCCCCTTGGAAAAGATCTACTGCGTGGAAGACGATGAAAACATCCGGGAACTGGTGCTCTACGCCCTGGGCAGCAGCGGTTACCAGGGCGCAGGCTTCGCCGACGGCGAAAGCTTTCGTGCAGCCCTGGCCCAGGAGCTGCCGGACCTGGTGCTTCTGGACATCATGCTCCCCGGGGAAAGCGGCCTGGATATCCTGAAAAAACTCCGGCAGGACCCCGCTACCGAGGCCCTGCCGGTAATCATGCTCACCGCCAAAGCCTCGGAATACGACCGGGTCAAAGGGCTGGACGGCGGCGCCGACGACTACGTCACCAAGCCCTTCGGGGTGATGGAACTCCTTTCCAGAATCCGGGCGGTGCTGCGCAGGGCCCGGAAGCCCCAGGGGGACGCTCCACAGACCCAGCGCCTCACCGCCGGCAGCCTCACAGTGGATACCGGCCGGCGCACCGTCACCGACGGGGACCGGGAGATCTCCCTCACCTACAAGGAGTTTGAACTCCTCTGCTGCCTGCTGCGGAACCGGGAACTGGTGCTCTCCCGGGAAAAGCTGATGGAAACGGTTTGGGGCTTCGACTTTGAAGGAGAGAGCCGCACCGTGGATATGCACATCAAGAGCCTGCGCCAAAAACTGGGCCCCCGGGGAGAGATGATCCAGACGGTCCGGGGGGTAGGCTACAAGCTGGTGGAACGCTGACGGAGGAAAGTGATGAAAAAACGTATTTTCCGCAGCCTTTCCATCACCTCGGTGGCGGCGGTACTCTGCGCTGTTTTCCTTTCCCTGCTGGCGTTTCACGCCTTTATGCTGGGGGAGGCCCGGGAAACCCTCCGCACCGACTGCCGGATGCTCCGAGAGTCGGTGGAGCTCTCCTCTCTGAGCCCCCAGGAAACCCTGGAGGAGATGAACGGTTCTTTGGGGCACCTGCGGGTAACTCTAATGGAACCTGACGGGACTGTGGTTTACGACTCCGGCCACGGCGCCGGGGAGATGGAAAACCATCTGGAGCGCTCCGAAGTCCAGGCCGCTTTGGCTACCGGCTGGGGGGAAGCCCAGCGTACCTCCGATACCTTGGGGGAAAACACCATCTACTGCGCCGCCCGTCTCCAGGACGGGAGCGTCCTGCGGGTATCCCTGGAACAGAAGGGAATCCAGGCCACAGCTGCCCCACTTCTCCCCATCCTGGGGGGCATCATCCTGGTCCTCCTCTGTGTGGGGATTGTCGTTTCCTCCCACACCGCCAGGAGCATCCTCCGTCCCATCGCCGCCTTGGCGGAACAGCTGGACGGTCCGACCCCTGAGGACTGCTACGATGAACTGGCCCCCTTCCTGCGGAAGATCCGAGGCCAGCAGCGAATGATCCTCCAGCAAATGGATGAACTGGCCGACGACCGGGGTACCATCAAGGCCATCACCGACAACATGCAGGAAGGGCTTATTATTGTCAGCCTTCAGGAGACTATCCTCTCGGTAAACTCCAGCGCCGTGTCCCTTTTGGAGGCCCGGCCAAGGGACTACGCCGGACGGGGCATTCTGACCCTGAGCCAGCTGCCTCAGCTGAAAAAAGCGGTGGAGGACGCCCTGGCGGGAACAGCCTCCAGCCCTACCGCCAAATGCGGCTCCCGGTTCTGCCAGTTTTTCGCCAACCCGGTCTACCTGGATCAGCAGCTCACCGGCGCCATCGTCCTGATCTTGGACGTCACAGAACGGGAGAAGGCGGAAAAAATGCGCCGGGACTTCTCCGCCAACGTCTCCCATGAGCTGAAGACCCCTCTCACTTCCATCTCCGGCTTTGCGGAAATGATTGAAGCGGGTATGGCCACCGGGGAGGATGCCAGGAATTTCGCTGGACGGATCACCCGGGAATCAGCCAGGCTCCTGGCCCTGATCGACGACATTATCCGCCTTTCCCGGCTGGACGAACACGCCCCCGCTCCCATGGACCGTATCTCTCTGAGTGCCGTCTGCCGGGAAGTCCTAGCCAATCTGGAACCGGTAGCGAAGAAACGAGACATCACGATAAGCCTCGCCGGGCCGGAGGTCTGGACCAAGGGCAACGCCGGAATGCTCACCGAGCTGGTAACCAACCTTTGCGACAACGCCATCAAATACAACCGGGAAGGCGGCTCTGTGACGGTAGAAACAGCAGAACAGCCCGACGCCGGCACCATTACCCTCGCCGTCCGGGATACCGGTATCGGTATCCCCTCCAGTTCCTTCCAGCGGGTCTTCGAGCGGTTCTACCGGGTGGACAAGAGCCGCTCCAAGCAGACAGGCGGCACCGGTCTTGGACTCTCCATCGCCAAACACATTGTGGAATGCCACAGCGGCAGGATTGCCGTTGAAAGCACATTGGGTGAGGGGTCAATCTTTACCGTCACTCTTCCCGCCTGGCAGGAAGAAGCCGCCGCCACTTCATAACAAATAGCTGTCAAAAATCCTTTCCTACACTGCCGATAATAAACCGAACCCCCCGGCTGCAGCCGGGGGGGCTTTGTTTCTTTCGATTCCGTTGTTACGACTCCAGCTGCCATTCCAGGTATCCGCCTACGTCGTAGACCCGGTTATACCCCAGCTCCGCAAGGCGCTGGGCGGATCTCCAACTGCAAGCTCCGGTCCGGCAGAATACCAAAACAGGGGCGTTCCTGTCCGGAAGAAGGGCGGGAGCCTTTCGGTCCAAATCCCCTTCGGGAATGGAAATGCTCCCCGGCAATGTCCCCTGACGGTATTCAACCGGGCTTCGGGTATCCACCAGAACCGCCCGGCGATCCTCCATCAGCAGCTTTCTGGCCTGAGGAATTGAAAGAGCGGTGTAACCTTTTCCTCGCATAACATCCGCTCCTTTTTGGGTTTTTGCTGCCCCCCTCACCTCCAGAGTATGCTCTTCCCCCCCCCAAAGGTTCCGAGTCCGGTCACTCCACGGACATGGGGCGCACCTCAAGGGCGGATCCCTGGGGCGGAATGCTCATGGTCATAACCCCTCTGTGATAAATGTTCAGCAGGGTGCCAGGGACCAGGTCGTCAGAGTTACAATAGAACTGCGTCCCCTCCCCCGTATGGAACACGAACTGAATCGCCAAGTCCTCCCACTGATCCTCCGGGGTGCCCTCCAGTACCATCACCAGGTCCATCTCCCCATTTTCTCTCTCATTGATACTGGCGAGAATCCCATTGTAGTAAACCGCCTCGGCAGGCATCAACCGGTTTACCGCAATGACCTCATAGCAGGTAAGGCCGCATCCCTCTTCCTGGGGCGCCTGGTAAAACACCTCCAGGTGGTCTCCAAGGGCGATCTCCGAAAGATCAAACTCAGCCCGGGCTCCATCAAAAGTCACCAGCAGCTGCTGGTCCAAACCAGAACCCGGGAACGCCTCCAAACGGTAAATCGTTTCTCCACTGAGGGCAGTGTCAATAGCTGCCACAGTGCCGCGGTAGCGGGCGGCATCAGCAACGTACAAAGGAGCCACAGCTTCCTCTCCTTCCTGGGATGATTCCTCTTGGGGCGGGGCGGAGACTTCCTCTGCCGCAACAGAGCTTTGGGAGCTCTGGGACACAGCATCTCCGGTGACAGAGGCGGTCCCATTTTCGCTGGGGACCGCACAGGCAGCAATCAGACAGCTCATACTCAGAGCTGTCAGCAAACAGGCAAAACGTCCAGTGGTCATGGTAAGTTCCCTCCTAATAAAATACGGGATGATAAAACTCCGGGGCGGCGTCTCTTTTCAGATGCTCCGCCGGCGCTTACATCCAAACAGTGGAAGAAAAAAGGGAATTTCCTGCATACCTATGGCATTTTCCTTTTAATTTTATGGTATCCATATACTTTTTGTAAATTCAAAGCCGCATGATACGATTTGTATCATGCGGCTGCAATCATTTTTGATTCGGAAAAAGCTTTTTACTCTGCGGCCTCATTCAGAGCCTTGATGAGCTTGTCCAGATCCATCCCATGGGCAGTAGCACCCTGCTCGATGGTTTCGTAACGGGCAGCGGCGCAGCCCAGACAACCCATCCCGAAAGCGCGGAAAACATCCGCAGTAGCGGGAAAATTCTGAACCGTTTCCATAATTCCGTCTTGCAGTGTGATTTTCATGGTCCTATTCTCCTTTTAATTCTTTCACTTTGGGCCAGGCGCTGTCCCTTGGGCAAATCCCAAGGCTCACCTGGGGCTTTAATTGTCCACTGGATAAGTATACAATATCTTTTTCACCTTGTCAACGGGTCCGCCGCCGCCAAACGCTGGGAGCAAACAGCATCAGCACTGGAAAAACCTCCAGGCGGCCCAAAAGCATATCCAGAATCAGCACCACCTTGGAGAGGTAGGACAGATCCGCGTAACACCCCATGGGTCCCACCACCCCCAGGCCCGGCCCCACGTTGTTGATACAGGCCATCACCGCGGAAAAGGTAGTGTCAAAATCGAAATCATCCATAGATACCAGCAAGGTGGAACCGATAATCAGCAGGATCATGATGAAGAAATAGATGAAGACATTCCGAATGGTTTCATCTTCCAGGGACTTTCCTTCAAACTTGATGCTGTACACCGACCGGGGGTGAAGCATCCGGCCGATTTCCCTTCTGGCGCTTTTGAGCATGATCACCAGCCGGGAGGTCTTGATACCGCCGCCGGTGCTGCCAGCGCACGCGCCCAGCAGCATCAGCACCAGCAAAGTGACCCGGGAAAACTCCGGCCAAAGGTGAAAGTCCGCCGTGGCATACCCCGTGGTGGTGATGATGGAGCTCACCTGGAAAAGGGCATACCGGAGACTCTGGAAAACATTCCCTATCTGAGGCAGGATATTCCAGGCGGTAAGGAGGGTTGCGGCCCCAATAATGCCCAGATACCACCGCAGCTCCTCGCTTTTCAAAGCGGTCTTCACCTTTCCCAGAAGGACCAGATAATAAAGGTTGAAATTGACGCCGAAAAGAATCATTCCAATGCTCAAAACAACATCGATATAGGCACTGTCATAGTGGGCAATGCTGTCTGCCCAGATGCTGAAACCACCGGTTCCGGCTGTACCGAAAGCATGGATGGCACTGTCATAAAGTGGCATTCCTCCCAAAAGCAGCAGGAGGATCAGCACCACTGTCATAACAATGTAGATTCCATAAAGGATCATAGCAGTGTCCCGCACCCGGGGCACCAGCTTGCCCACCACCGGGCCAGGACTTTCGGCCCGCATGATGTGGAGCCCCCGGCCGCCGGAGAGGGGGAGGATGGCCAGAACGAAAACCAGCACCCCCATCCCTCCGATCCA
>JAHZBJ010000007.1:393-15250 GCA_019423445.1 Oscillospiraceae bacterium | reverse complement strand
AAGCTGCGCCAGAAAAGAAGGCCGCGGCTCATGGACTCCACATCGGTGAGGATGCTGGCGCCAGTGGTGGTGAAGCCGGAAACCGTTTCAAACACCGCATCGATATAATGAGGGATCTCTCCGGCAATGACAAAAGGAAGGGCCCCTGTCATGGACATAAGGATCCAAGAAAGGGCAGTGACCAGAAACCCCTCTCGGGCATAGATGACCGTATTTTTGGGCTTGCGGAAGGAACAGGCAAGCCCTCCCACCCCCGTAAGGGCAATGGTAATCAAAAAAGCAGCCAGGTCGCTTCCCCCGTAGTAAAAAGCCACCAGGGCAGGCAGACACATCAGCAGCGCCTGCACCTTCAGAATGACCCCCAGAATATATACGATCATGGGATAATTCATAACCGCATTCCGTCTCCTTGTCGTCAGGTTCCGCCCAGGTTCAGGGGCGGTTGAGAATATCGCTCAGGTCCTGGAGCTGCTGGTTTGTGGTGACCACGATGACGCTGTCCCCTTCTTCCATGGTATCGTTGCCTCCAGGGAAGATTACCTTCCGCCCGCGGATGATACAGGCAATCAACAGATTGGGACGGGTATCCAGGTCTTTCAGTGGAATTCCGTTGATTTCCGGGTTCTTCCTCACCCGGAATTCCAGGGCCTCCACCCTGCCGTCTACGATTCTGTGGAGGGTCTCCACATTGCTCCCCTGGGAATTCTCCATAGCCCGGACATACCGGACAATCTGGTTGACGGTGATCCCCTTGGGGCTGATAACGCTCTCAATACCGGCGGCATCCAGGATCTCCTGGAAAGACATGCGGTTAATCTTGGTGACGATCTTATTCACCTTCATGGCGCCGGCGTACATGGAAATGATAACATTTTCCTCATCAATTCCGGTGAGGGCCACCAAGGCGTCCATGCCGCTGATGTCCTCCTCCTCCAGAAGCTCCCGCTCGGTGCCGTCCCCCAGGATGATGTTGGCCTTGGGGAGAAGGTCGCTGAGTACCTGGCAGCGGGCGGGATCCTGCTCGATGATCTTCACGTTCATCCCCATCTCCAGCAGCTGCCGGGTAAGGTAATAGGCGATGCGTCCGCCTCCTACTACCATCACATTATGGACCTTGTGACGGAAGATGTGCAGCTTCCGGAACAGGTTGTCCAGTTCCGCAGGACTGGCGGTGATGGAGATCTTATCCCCCTGTTGCAGCACAAAATCCCCGGTGGGGATATACACTTCATCCCCCCGGCGCACAGCGCATACCAGGATGCGGATCCCCAAGCGGCCGCTGAGGGAGTTGAGAGCATGGCCCAAAAGAGGAGAATTTTCCAGGATCTTGATCTCCACCAGCTCGATCATCCCTCGGGCGAAGGAATCCAGCTTCAAAGCCGAGGGGAAACGAAGCATCCGGGCAGTTTCCATGGCCGCGGCCAACTCCGGGTTGATGGTCATGGAAAGGCCCAGGTCCTCCTTCATCACCACCAGCTGCTCCGCGTACTCCGGGTTGCGGACCCGGGCAATGGTATGGCTGACCCCCAGCTTTTTGGCCACCATACAGCAAAGGATATTTAGCTCGTCCCCACTGGTAGCAGCAATAAGAAGGTCGGCGTTCTCCACCCCGGCCTCTTTCTGTACCGCATAGCTGGCTCCGTTTCCCTGGACGCCCATAACGTCATAGGCTTCCACCGAGCTTTTCAGGGGCTTGGGGCTGCTGTCGATGATAACGATATCATGGCCCTCCTGGGCCAGACGGGCGGTGAGGGCCTGGCCTACCTTGCCGTCCCCCACGATGACGATCTTCACACAATCACCTCACGGTCCTTTTTGTCGAACCAATACAGCTTTTATTATATCACATTCGAATACATTGTCCATAGACTCTGAAAAAACCGTCGCAGATCCCCCGAAAACCAGAAAAAGCCCCCGGCACAAGCCGGAGGCTTTTGATTCAGAGAGCCTTATGCTCCCAGGTATGCTTTGCGGACATTGTCATCCTTCAGCATGGCCTGGCCTTCACCCTCCATTACCACGTTGCCGGTTTCCAGTACATAGGCGCGGCTGGCGATGGAAAGGGCCATTTTGGCGTTCTGCTCCACCAGGAGGATGGTGACTCCCTCCCGGTTTACTTCCTGAATGGTGGTGAAGATCTCCTTCACCAGCAGGGGGGAAAGGCCCATGGAGGGCTCATCCAGGAGAAGAATTCGGGGATGACTCATCAGAGCCCGGCCCACCGCAAGCATCTGCTGCTCGCCGCCGGAAAGAGTTCCGGCCAGCTGCCGGCTCCGCTCCGCCAGACGGGGGAACCGGGCAAGGACGCCTTCCATGTCCCGCTGGATTCCTTCCTTGTCCTTCCGGCAGAAGGCTCCCAGCTCCAGATTCTCGGTGACGGTCATCTGGGCGAAAACATGGCGTCCCTCAGGGACATGGGCCATTCCCATTCCCACAATCTTGCTGGGATCGGTGGTCAGCAGTTCGGTCCCCTCATAGAGGACGCTGCCGCTGGCGGCCTTCTTAAGGCCGGTGATGGTATGGAGAATGGTGGTTTTGCCGGCGCCGTTGGCGCCGATGAGGGAGACGATCTCCCCTTCGTTCACCGTAAGACTGACGTCGTGGATGGCGTGGATGGCGCCGTAGTTCACGTTCAGGCCGGTGACTTTCAGCATCTCTTTCATCTCGTTCCCCCCTATTCGTCCCGGCCCAGATAGGCGCTGACCACCTCAGGGTCGTTGGCCACCTCGTAAGGGGTCCCGGAAGCGATGATCTGGCCGTAGTTCACCACGATGATCCTCTCGCAGATGCTCATCACCAGGCTCATATCGTGCTCGATAAGGAGAATGGAGACCCCAAACTGGGTCCGAGTGGTGGAGATGGCCTCCATCAGTTCGGCAGTTTCAGTGGGGTTCATTCCTGCCGCAGGCTCGTCCAAAAGAAGGATCTTCGCCCCGGTGGCGATAGCCCGGGCAATCTCCAGCTTTCTCTGACGGCCGTAGGGAAGGTTCTGGGCCTTCTGCCCCACCTCGTCCTCCATATGGAACACCGAGAGGATCTCCCGGGCTTTCCGGTCGATCTCCGCCTCTTCTTTCCAGTATCCCGGCAGCCGGAGGATCCCCCCCGCCACCGAATACCGCATATTCTGGTTAAAGGCCACCTTTACGTTATCCAAAACGGTAAGGTCCTTAAAAAGGCGGATGTTCTGGAAGGTCCGAGCGATACCCTCCTTCACCATCTCATGGGGCTTTTTTCCCAGCATGGATTTGCCGCCCAGGTAGAAGTTCCCCTCGGTGGGCTGGTAAACGCCGGTGAGCAGATTAAAAATGGTAGTCTTGCCGGCGCCGTTGGGGCCGATGAGACCCACCAGCTCCCCCTCGTACATCTCCATATTGAAATCGTTGACAGCATGGAGGCCGCCGAAGGTGATGCCAAGGTGTTCCGCTTTCATCACTGGAATCTCGCTCATTTCCCGGCACCTCCTTCCTTGCTGGCGCTGGGTCTCCCGCCCTTCACCAGGGCCGCCCCCTTCTCCAGGAGCCGGGTGAGAGAGAACTCATACCGGCCCAGCAGCCCCGAGGGCTTGAAGATCATCACGATGATCAGGACGATGGAATAGATGAGCATCCGGTAATCGGAGAAGTTGGGGATAAAGCGGAGGATCTCCGGCAGGGCGGTGAGGGCCACCGCCGCCACAATGGAACCAGTAAGGGAACCCATCCCCCCCAGCACCACCATCACCAGGATGTCAATGGACTTGTTGAAGTTGAAAGTGGAGGCCCCCAGCACCGTCAGATACTGGGCATAGATACCTCCGGCGATGCCGGCGAAAAAGGCGGCCACAGTAAAGGCCAGCACCCGATAATAGGTATTATGGATGCCGGAAGCCTCCGAGGCGATGTCATCCTCCCGGATGGCGGTAATGGCCCGCCCATGGCGGGAACGCACAAAGGTATACATCACCATGACGCAGAGGATGGTAACGATATACACTACCTCAAGGGTGGCCAGTTTGGGGATCTTTTTAAGGCCCTGGGCGCCGCCGGTAAAAGAGACGTTCTCAATCACCGACCGGATGATCTCACCAAAGCCCAGGGTGATAATGGCCAGGTAGTCCCCCTTGAGGCGCAGGGCCGGGATACCTACCAAAAGACCGAACACCGCAGCCAGAAGGCCTCCCACCAGAAGGGATACCAGGAAAAACACCTGTCCTTGGGCGGTGGGGTCGCCGTCCACCAGCATCACGACACCGGTACTCTGGATGTATTTAACGAAGAGGGCCGCGGTATAGGCGCCGATGGACATAAAGCCCGCGTGACCGATGGCAATCTGTCCCAGGAAACCGGTGGTGAGGTTCAGGGAGGTAGCCAGAATAATGTTGATGAAAATGGTCATCACGATTCCCTGAAGGTACCGGGTGATGGAACCGGTCTGAATAGCCCCCAGAAGAATCAGGTACAGGAGAACCACGGCGACGGCATTGACTATGTAACTTTTCAGGACCTGTTGTTTCGTTTTCATATCCTTTTTCCGTCACCTACACTTTCTCGCCCACGTTTTTGCCCATGATGCCGGTGGGTTTCACCAGCAGCACAATGATGAGGATGGAGAAAACCACCACATCCGCCAGCTGGGAATTGAAGTGGCGGGTCATGTTCTCCACAAGGCCGATGAGGATCCCCCCCAGCATGGCGCCGGGAATGCTGCCGATGCCTCCCAGCACCGCGGCGATAAAGGCCTTAAGACCCAGCATGGAGCCCATATAGGGCTGAACCTGGGGATAGGCGGAGCAATACATCACCGCAGCCACCGCCGCAAGGCCGGAACCGATGGCAAAGGTAAAGGAAATGGTACGGTTGGTATTGATCCCCATAAGGATGGCTGCTTGTCCGTCCTCCGAGACCGCCCGCATGGCCTTGCCCATTCGGGTGTTCTTGATAAAGAGCTGCAGCGCCACCATCAGGCAGACAGAAAGGGTAATGGTGATGATGCTGATGCCGGAAATCTGGATATCCCCCAGCACCAGAGGCGGCAGGTCAAAGACCGAACTCATGGGCCTGGGAGAGGAAGAGAAGAAGATAAGGGCCAGATTCTGCAGGCAGAGACTCACCGCAATGGCGGTGATCAGCACCGAAAGACTGGGTGCTCCCCGCAGGGGCTTATAGGCGATCTTCTCGGTCAGGACGCCGATGCAGCTGCAGACAGCCACCGCGGCAAAGATACACAGCCAGGTGGGCACTCCCATCTTCGCCAGAAATGGGACGGTAAAAACAGCTACATAGCCCCCCACCATAATAAAATCGCCGTGAGCAAAGTTGATCAGCTTGACGATACCGTAGACCATGGTGTAGCCAAGGGCCACCAGGGCGTAAATACTTCCTACCTGGATACCGTTGATAAGCTGCTTGATGAACACGATTAAATCCATAGGCAGGGCTTCCCTCCTTCAAACATTTTGGACCTTCTCCCATTTGGAACAAAAGACGCTCCCCACGCAGCCGGATCCCACCGGCGGTCTAAAAAAGGAAAAATTCCGCAATGGGGTAGAGCAAGGACCTGCTCTACCCCATTGTGAACAATCTTGTCCCAAATGTCAAGTTTTTTGTTGGTCGGGATAGGGAGACTCCCTCCCCGGCCAGACAAGAGGGCGTTTACGCGGAAACCTTAGCGGCCAGCTGGGTCTGTCCATCCACGAACTCGGTGACAGCCACATCCTTGATGGGGTCGCCGTTCTCGTCGAAGGTGATGTGCCCGGTGACGCACTGGATATCGGTGGCGGCCAGAGCATCGATGATGGCCTGAGCATCGGTGGAGCCAGCGCGCTCAATGGCGTCGGCCATGATGTAGGCGGAGTCGTAGCCCAGAGCAGCAAAGGCGTTGCCGTCCAGACCGAAGAGCTCTTTATACTTGCTCAGGAAGGAAGCAGCAGCCTCGTCGGCGGTGGAGTAATGGTTGGAGAAGTAGCCGTTGTTGGCAACATCCAGCTTATCCTCAGGCAGAGCGCCCAGAACGCCGTCCCAGCCGTCGCCCCCCAACATCGCGCCGGTGTAGCCGGCGGTGCGGGCCTGGTTCAGAATCAGGGAAACATCGCCATAATAGTCGGGAACAAAGATAGCGTCGGGCTCAGTGGCGATGATCTTATTGAGGATGGCGGTAAAGTCGGTATCGGCGGTGGCATAGCCCTCGAAAGCGGTGACAGTCAGGCCTTTGGCCTCAGCCTGGGCCTTGAAGGAATCCGCCAGACCCTGAGAGTAGTCGGAGCCGGTATCATACATCACGGCAACCTTGGAAGCCTCCAGGTTGTCGGCGGCAAAGGTCGCCATGATCTGGCCCTGGAAGGGATCCATGAAGCAGGTACGGAAAATGTTGGAGCCGATGGTGGTGATCTCAGCGGCGGTGCCGGTGGCGGTGAGCATAGGCATGTTGTCCACAGCGGCCAGCTCAGCCACAGCAATGCAGGGCTTGGAGGTTACGTCGCCGATGATGGCAACGACGCCCTGGTCCACCAGGCTGTTGTAAGCGTTGACAGCCTCGGTGGGATCGCCCTTCTCGTCCAGGGTAATCAGCTCGATCTGCTTGCCGCCAATGCCGCCGGCAGCGTTGATCTCGTCCACACCCATCTTGATGCCGTTGGAGGTAGCGATACCGTAGACGGAAACCTCACCGGTGAGGGGAGCCAGGCAACCGATCTTAATGGTCTCGCCTTCGGCGGCGGAGGAGGCCTCGGAACCGGAACCGGCGGCCTCACTGGAGGAGCCGGAAGTGCCGCCGCAGGCGGCGAAAGTGACCACCATCAAAGCGGCCAGAAAACATGCAACGAACTTTTTCATAGTCTATGATTCCTTTCTGTCAGCCACCGGCAGGAAACCGGCAGCCTTTTCAGCGTTCTCCTGCGCAGGCCCGCCTTTGCTTGCAGACAATCGCTTTTTGTCCCATTCCCCAGAGGAAATTTTCTTTAAAGCGATAACAAAGTAAAGCCTTACGCTTATCTTGCATTATAATGCTGCCGGGCCTGGATTTCAACTGTCTTTTTTCATAATCATTGAGTAAGTTGAACAATTAAATTCCATACCATTGTATAAAAAGGCAATTGCAAAGATCCTCCTTTGTCACATTTGTCTCCTTTCCCCTTGACATTTTACCTCTTTTCGCTATAATTACAAATGCAAATTATTCGCAATTGCGTCTGCCGCGCTTTTTTATCCCTGCTTGGCGGTCTTTGCGGTCAAAGGAGGACATGTTTTTGGAGCTTCTGCTGCACTTGGCGCTCCACGCCCTGGAGGACTCCCTGGGAATGCTCCCATTCCTGTTTGGGGCATACCTGTTGATGGAATGGCTGGAGCACCGCTCCGGAGAACGGATGGAGGCCGCTCTCGCAAAGGCCCGGCGGCTGGGGCCCGTCACTGGGGCCCTTTTGGGCTGTATCCCCCAGTGCGGCTTTTCCGTGGCTGCGGCCAATCTGTACGCCGGGCGGGTTATCACCCCCGGCACCCTGGTGGCGGTGTTCCTCTCCACCTCCGATGAAGCGGTACCTATGCTGCTGGGGGCTCCGGAAAAGGCCGGGATGCTATTCCCTCTCCTCGGGATTAAGGTAGTCCTGGGCCTGGGAGCCGGGCTGTTGGTGGATCTCTGTTGGCGCAGGTTGGCTCCCCGGGAAAGCAGCGCCCAGGAAGGCATCCACAGCCTCTGCGACCACTGCCACTGCGAAGAAGGCAGCATTCTTGCCGCCGCCCTCCGGCACACTGCCGGCATTTTCCTTTTTATCTGCCTTGTGAACCTGGTGCTGGGCGGCGCTGTGGAGTTCTTGGGCGAGGAGCGTCTCGCCTCCCTCCTCCTGTCCGGCAGTTTCCTGCAGCCCCTGGCTGCCGCCCTTCTGGGCCTCATCCCCAACTGTGCCGCTTCGGTGCTCCTCACCCGGCTCTATCTGGAAGGGGCCCTGGGCTTCGGTTCCCTCATCGCAGGACTTGCCTCCTCCGCCGGGGTTGGGCTGTTGGTTCTGTTCCGCGCCAACCGCCGCCCCAAAGAAAACCTGGCTATCACCGGCGCCGTCTGGGGTTTCGGGGCTTTGGCGGGACTCCTTCTGCAGCTTCTTTTCTGATTCTTCAGGGAGGACGCGGTCCAGGCCGCGTCCTCCCTTTTTCACGGCGCACTCTGTCCCCGCTTCCTTGACAGGAGAAAAAGGGGATGCTATCATCATGGTATCCTATGGGCTAGCCAAAAAACAGGCCCCGCTGCGGCAAAGGAGGCTTCGCCATGAAAAAGATCCTGTTTGGGCTTACACTGATCCTGTTTGCAGTGCTTTTGGTGCTGATCCGGGAATTTACCGGGTACTTCCGCAACGATGTCATCACCCTGGTCCTCCTCATTGCCCCTTTTGCCGGGATTGCTTTCGCCATTGGGGGCCTTATGGAAAAGGACCAATAACCTCCAGGTATATCGTCTCAGGGGCGGCGGGAAACAGACGTCCCCCTTTACACACAAAAAGAGCGCAGGGATTATCCCCGCGCTCTTCTTTTTGTACATTTCATCCAGGCCCTCATTCCTGAATGTCAGCCCCCCAGGATCAACCCCAGTACCGCCGAAATCAGGATCACCTTGGGGATGGTAAGTTTGCATTTCACCAGCAGCACCAGCGCCACCACGCCAATGGCCAGAGCCGCCAGGGAAATCATCCCCTCCCCGGTCTGGTAGTTGGGGAAAAGGGTAATACAGGTGGCCGCCATCATGCCGATGCAAACAGGACGGATGCCGAACATAAAGCGGTCCAGAAGGGGGTTCCCTTTGACCTTGGCCAAAAACACCGATGCCAGAAGGCAAACTGTAAGGGAAGGCGTCATGGCGCCCAGGTTGGCCGCCACGGCTCCCAGTACCCCTGCCGAGCGCATCCCGGAAAAGGTTGCGGCATTGATTCCCAGCGGCCCGGGGGTCATCTCCGCAATGGCGATGATATCCGCCACCTCGCTGAGGGTCATCCAACCGTGGGAGACCATCTCCTCGTTGATGACCGGGATCATGGAAAGGCCGCCGAAGCTACAGAAGCCGATCTTTACAAATACCAGGAAAAAATCAATGAGAATCTGCATCCCGGTCCCCTCCTTCCTCTTCCGTTCCGTCCCCGCCGGCCTGCACCGGCAGTGCCCGGCGCACCCGGAGGGTCTGGATGGTCAGACCAGCGATGCCGCCCAACGCCACAATATAAATATTGTTCATATCGGTAAAGAGGAACAGGAGGAACGCCACCACGGCCACCAGGATCCCCGCTACATCCCGGATTGCGGTCTTCCTCAGGTTCAGAATGGCGCTGATGATAATGGGCACCACCGCCGCCCGAACCCCCAGCATAGCCCTGGAAACATAAGGGTTGCTGCGGAAAGCGGAGTAGAACAGGGTCACGATACACATTACCCCAAAGGCCGGAGCTGCAATGGCAAAGGCACAGAGGACCGCATACCACACCCCGCCGATGCTGTAGCCCAGCATTACCGAAGTGTTAACGATCATGATCCCAGGAAAGCTTCTGGCCAGAGCCACAATATCCAGCAGCTCCGTTTCGGTAATCCATTGACGTTTCTCCACAAATTCCGCCTGCATCTGGGCAATGATGCTCCAGCCTCCGCCAAAGGTGAAAAGGCCGATTTTAAACACCACCGCCGCCATTTCCGCCCATTTGGGCAATCTGACGCGTTTTTCTGTCAATTTTCATTTCTCCTTCTCTTCTTTTCTCGGAAATACCCCTGATTTCCAAGAAGTCATAAAAATATGGTACTCCCCAAAGCAAAACCTGTCAAGTGATTGATGGGCTCAGGGAATCGTTCCCCACAAGTCCCGGGATCCCTCAAAAACATGGAAAAATCAGCAAAAATCCCGGTAATCTTAACGGATCACCGGGATTTCCCCATCAAAAAGTTTTTTTCACAGAATTGTGTTTTCGTGCTTCAGCTCTCACTATCTATGGCCTCCCGGAGACGGGCCTCCAAGGATAATGCAAAGACTGCCAGGGCAATTACATCCAGTACCAAACAGATAGCCAGGACACGTGCTGGCGAAAATTTAGCCAGGGTCCCCAAGCCGTGGGCCATGAGACTCGCTCCCAGAAGGCCCCAGCCCACCTGAAGGGCCACCAGAGGCACCGCCTGACGGGCCAGGATCCTTGCCGTCCACACTCCGTCCTCAGCCGGAGACGTTGTACGAAAGCTGGAGGAATCTTCCCGACGGAAGGCGAACCCCATCCCCAGCAGGACCCCCGGCACAAGGTAGCAGAAAAGGCTCCACACACTCTCCCGCAAAAACTCCATTTTGCCTTTCCTCCTTTCAGGTCACTCCAGATTCAGCTGGGAATTCAGCAGGTAGCGGGCCACAAAGTACATAGCCACCGTCATCGCTGCAGACATCACCAGCCCTATTACCATGCTCCAGTTGACAAACTGTCCCACCACTTCCATAGCAGCCAGCAGCTCCGCACCGTCAACCGCCTCATCTACCACCGTCAGATCCTCCCCCAACAGAGGCATCACCACCGCCATCACAACAGAACTTGCGATGGAGATCACGGTGCTCATCCCCACATAGGCCCCAATGGAAGCCAGCACCTTGTGGTTCCGGACAGTATGGCCAATGGCCATGGCCGCGTAGAGGAAGAACAGCCCCTCCAGGGTGCTCACCGGCAGGGCCAGAAGCATCATCATCCAGAAACCGCGGTTGAAGATAAGTCCCATCATTTCCCAGAAGATAGCTGCCTCGGGCCCCAGGGACCGGAAGAACCCCAACACGGCCTGCACCATCCAGGGTTGGAAGGCCAGAATCATCAAAGAAAGCAGAAGTACCAGGCTGGTAATCAGGCTCCACACAGAAGCGGCAATGGCCTTACACCAAAGGAGTTCATCCACCGACACCGGCAGGGTGAACATCAGGTACCCCTCATCCCCCATGAGGTTTTTCCAAAAGCGCTGGATTGTGATAATAAAATGGACCACCACCGCCCCCAGGAGGGTCATGAAATAGCCCACCAGAACCACGGCCGCTGCAGTGCTCACCAGGCTTCCCAAAAAGCCTTCTCTTCCTCCTATGGTGAAGGATCCTCCATAGGCGTTCAGAGTGGAGGTGATGTTCAGCAGGTTGCCGCTGATGGAGAGCCGCCCAAGAAAGGCGAATACCACGACCACCAGATAAAGGGGCAAATACAGCCGCACTGTGGCCTTGAACTCATATTTCAAAAGCTTTCCTAGCATCTGTATACCTCCCTGAACAGCTGGTCCACCGATTTCCCCTGGTTCTCCCGGATATCATCCACCTGGGCCACCAGTCCCACCTTGCCGTATCCCAAAAACACCACCTCATCCAGCACCTTTTCCACATCGCTGATCAGATGCGTGGAGATCACCACCGTTGCATCCTCATTGTAATTGGTAATGATGGTGCTGAGGATATAGTCCCGGGCCGCCGGGTCCACCCCGCCGATGGGTTCGTCCAGCAGGTAAAGCTCCGCTTTCCGGATCATCACCAGAATCAGCTGGACCTTTACCTTGGTCCCCTTGGACATAGTCTTTAGCTTATCCCTGGGATCCACCCCCAGCCTGCCCAGCATATCATAAGCCTTGTGTTCATCAAAGTTGCTGTAGAAATCCCGGAACAGGGAAATAATGTCCCCCACCCGCATCCAGTCGTTGAGATAGGTACGCTCCGGCAGGTATGCCACTGAGAGCTTTGTATCCCGGCCGGGGGTTCTCCCGCATACCAGGATCTCTCCCGCCGAGGGGGTCAGCAGCCCCGCCGCCAACTTAATTAGGGTGGTTTTTCCGCTGCCATTGGGGCCCAGGAGCCCTATGATCCTCCCCCGGCCCAGGGTCAGGTCCACTGTATCCAGGGCCCGAACCCCGCCATATATCTTGGAAAGCTGCCGGCATTCCAGCACCGGCGCGTTGATCCTTTCTTCCATATGTTCCTCCTTCCAGTCAGCGGCCGCCTCTTCCTGTGACGCGAAAACGGCGGTCCAAATCACCGGGTTTATCCCTCTCCTCCCAGGACCTCCATCAAAGCCAGGACCTCCTCCCGGCTGAGGCCCAGGTTCCTCATCCGGTTCAAAAACGTCCGGATTTCCTCCGAGGCCATACGGTTTTTCAGTTCCTGTATCATTCCCTGGTCCAGGGTGATAAATCTGCCGCTGGTGCGCTGGGAGTAAACCAAACCGCTGCGCTCCAGCTCAGTAAGGGCTTTCTGCATGGTGTTGGGATTGACAGCAGCCTCCGCCGCCAGGTCCCGGACACTGGGCAATCGCGACCCCGGGGGATATTTTCCGGACACAATCCCCACCTGTATCCCCTCCATCAGCTGGAGCCAGATGGGCCGGTCCCCCGACAGATTCCACGCCATTTCCGTCATCCTTTCCGCAAATTGTACCTTTGTACTAAGTGTATAATACAATAATACACTGTTTCCTCAAAAAGTCAAGAGAATTTTTCCATTTTCTCCTTGTCGTGATACTGCCTTCCCCTGGCGGAAAGGCATAAAAAACGGCGTCCGCGGAAAACCACGGACGCCGTTTTTACCGGGGATATTGTTCTCAGTGGAAGCTGAGGATGTACATGAAGATAAAGAGAGCGGAAAGGAGGTAGACCAGCACGGGAACCTCCTTGGCCTTGCCCCGGGCCACCTTGATGACAGTGTAGGAAATGAAGCCAAAACCAATACCGTCGGAGATGCTGTAGGCAAAGGGCATAATGGCAATGGTCAGGAAGGCAGGAAGGGCCATTTCAAAGTTGCTCCAGTCGATGTTCACCGCACCCTTGATCATATAAACACCCACGATAATCAGGGCAGGAGCGGTAGCGGCGGAGGGAATAATCCCAGCCACGGGAGCCAGCAGCACGCTGAAGAGGAAAAGGAGCCCAGTAACCAGCGCAGAAAGGCCGGTGCGGGCACCGCCCTCGATGCCGGTGGAGGATTCCACATAGGTGGTAACAGTGGAAGTACCCAAGCAGGCACCCACGCAGGTGGCCAAAGCGTCAGCAACCAGAGCACGGTCACCGCCGGGGAGATTTCCGTCCTTGTCCAGCATACCAGCATTACCCGCGGTACCAATCAGAGTGCCCACCGTGTCGAACATATCCACAACGGCGAAGCTCACCACAGCGGTGATCAGGGGCAGGACCCCCATAGACAGGACACCACCAAAATCGAACTGGAACATGGTGAGAGAAATGTTTCCGATATTGGCCATGGTAAAGGTCTCGGGGATCTGGGTGATACCCATAGGCAGGCCAATAACGGTGGTGATGAGGATACCGATCACCATGGCGCCCTTTACCTTGTAGGCAATCAGGATACCGGTGATGAGGATACCGATCAGAGCCAGCAGGGGAGCACCAGCGATGATGTTCCCCATGTCGGAGTAGTCGGTAGCCACCACAACGCCGTCCACCACGGTGTCCCCAATCAGCTTAACGATATCAGCGTTCAGCAGACCGATAAAGGCGATGAAAAGGCCAATACCGGCAGAGATGGCGCTCTTCAGGAAGGCGGGAATGGAAGCGATGATCTTAGAGCGCAGGGGAGAGATGGTGACCAGAAGGAACAGGATGCCGGAAATCAGCACAATGGTCAGGCCCTGCTGCCAGGTGTAGCCCATTCCCAAGCAGACGCTGTAGGTAAAGAAGGCATTGAGGCCCATGCCGGGGGCCTGAGCAAAGGGGACGTTGGCAATAAAAGCGGTGAGAAAGGTACCGATAGCGGCAGAAACACAGGTGGCTACCATGACGGCGGTGAAGTCCATCCCAGTAGCGGAGAGGTAGTTGGGGTTGACGAAGATGATGTAGGCCATTGCGAAGAAGGTAGTGATGCCTCCCATCACCTCTGTGCGCACATCAGTGCCGTGCTCTTTGAGCTTGAAAAATCGTTCCATGTGATTTTTTCATCCTCCTCTAAACATTTGAACACACGCTTGCCGTTTTGTACGGCTATTTCAAGGGGCTCGTCCCCCTAGAAAACAAAAAGAGCGAAGCCGCTTGGCCCGCTCTATTGAAAAGCACACGCGGCCTGCTGTTCCCTTACGAAACGCAAGCCTTACGCATCTCCAATAGTCGGGCCATTTACGGCAGCCCGGTAGAAACTTCGGTTCCATATCAACCGCATTATACTGGGTTCATATTCTCTTTAGGCTTCCATTATAGCCCAATGGCGCCCTTCCGCACAACTGCAAAAATCGCTAAACTTTCCCAATCGCTGGGGAGAAAAATCTAAGAATCCGGCAGGATCCCCCAGGATTCTTCCCCTTTAGCCAAACCAGCGTTGACCAGAAAACCGGCGGCCATCTCCGCCTGTCCCGGCAAGAGAGGAAGCGCAAGAACAGGCCCCCAAGACATCCTCAGTTCCAAAACCGCTGCCCCCTCTTTTGGCGGCGCTGCATGAATCATATCCCGGGGAAGATACGCTGCCCGGGTTCCATAAAAATCTGTGGAGATGGCCACCAGCCCCCGGCGGGTGACCCCGAGAAAATATTCCGGGTCCGGCATCTTTCGGAAAAAGTACAAAAAACTCCTCTCCCTGCCCCGGAAAAACAGACTGGACTGAATCGTTTCACCAAATCGGTAAGCAAGAAGCGCAGTGTGATACATGGCATAGCTGTGGGATTTCAGATGTTCCCACTGTTCCTCCACCGGGTGGGCCAGGGGCGGCTGAAAATCCGACGGATTCCCCAAAAGCAGGTTCAGGACGGGCATGATAAGATCTTCCCTGGTTTTATTGTAACAGAAAGCAAAGGAAGCACCATTCCGGAGGAAGACGGTGACATCGCATCGGAGAAGGGAGATCTGATACCGGAGCTGAGCCACGCTTCCAGCTGCCGCACAGCATACCTCTATTCTCCCGTTCAGAAACATCTGAA
>JAHZBJ010000007.1:0-383 GCA_019423445.1 Oscillospiraceae bacterium | reverse complement strand
TTCCCCCTCCCGCCATGCAACAGCAAATTCCGGGGATTTGGCATACTGGTTCACTCTTGGGATGTAGGTCACATTCTCCGCAGGAAGTCCCTGCTGTTTCCATGGCTCCAGAGCCGCCCGGAAAGGTGCCGGGAGCTCCTCCCATTCATAGATCCTTTTGGGCCAGGATGCCAGAGTTGGCCGCTTATCCTGTCTTGGTTCCATAAGCCTCTTCCTTCCCTTTCTTCCCTATTCCCTAAAGAACTCCACACGTCCTTTCCTTTATTCATTATAGCAAATTCCTCAATCCCTGACAAAAAAGAAAGACACGCTAAAAGCGTGTCTTTCTTTTGGAGCTGCTAACCAGATTCGAACTGGTGACCTCGTCCTTACCAAGGACGTGC
>JAHZBJ010000070.1 GCA_019423445.1 Oscillospiraceae bacterium | reverse complement strand
GCAGTGCGGCACCATCCAGCTGGATATGCAGATGCCCGAGCGGTTTGAGCTGGAGTACACCGGCGCCGATGGCGAAAAGCACCGTCCTGTAATGATCCACCGGGTGGTTCTGGGTTCCATCGAGCGGTTCATCGGGGTTATCACCGAGCACTTTGCCGGCGCCTTCCCCCTGTGGCTGGCTCCTGTCCAGATGGAGGTTATCCCTGTCTCCGAGAAGTTCAATGACTACGCAGAAAAGATCCGCAAGGCCCTGGACGATGCCGGGATGCGGGTGGAACTGGATCTTCGTCCCGAGAAGATCGGCTACAAGATCCGTCAAGCCCAGCTTCAGAAGATCCCCTACATGCTGGTGGTGGGCGAGAAGGAAGAGAGCGACGGCACTGTGGCAGTCCGTTCCCGGAAAGACGGCGACAAGGGGACCATGTCCCTGGAGGCCTTCCTGGATGCCGCTCGGGATGAGATCGTCTCCAAAAAGATCTGATACCTGACTGGTCCCCAGGGGACCGGAACCAAAATAAAAAGCGCTGCCGCCTGGTTTAGCCGGGCGGCAGCGCTTTTTATTTTCTTCGACTGTCTCCTGCAGTTTCCAACTTTTTTTGTGGAAATCTTTCCTTCGTAAACGCCAAAATCCAACAGTTTTTTTTGTAACAAACTCCAAACATGCGCCAACACAGCATTATCCCGCCAGAAACCATTGACTTATTTTTCTCTGTGCGACATAATAAAAACGAAGTATGAATAATGCATACTGCATACAATTTCTGGAAGATGAAAGGGGAGGTGCCCCAAAAGAGAATGCAGCACAGCCACAAAAAGCACCGGGGATTTGGATCCCCAAACACTCTGTGAGGTTCTGTATTTATCAACACAAAGAGGAGGGGTATCATTCATGACTACCCAAATGATTATCGCTCTCGCCATCCTGATCCTGATGATCGTTATGATCATGTCGGACAAATTCTCTTTCGGCGCTCCGCCGCTTCTGGCCTGCTGCCTGCTGGTGCTCACCGGCACCTCCACCATCGCAGACGCATTCTCCGGCTTCATTGATACCAACGTCGTTATGATCGCCGGTTTCCTGGCCGTGACCGCGGCTCTCCAGAAAACCAGCTTCATGCACAAGATCGAAACCACCATGTCCAGCCTGGCCGCCAAGGGCGGATTCAAGGCCTATATCCTGATCCTTCTGGTGGTTATGCTGGGCGCCAGTGTCACTGCTGGTGTTTCCGCTTATTACATTATGATCATCACCCTGGCCTCCACCATTCCCTACAACAAGGGGCTGCCCAATTCCAAATTGGTGATGCCTATGGGTTTTGCCGCCGGCCGTGCCCTGGTTCCCTTTGGCGTGGCCTTCTTCATGGGTCTGGCCGCTTCCCTGCTGGACAGCGCCGGTTACCAGTCCACCATTACCCTGCCCAAGTTCGCCATTGTGGTGTTCTTCGTCTCCATGGGCTACCTGGCCTGGGCCCTCATCGCTTACCGCTTCCTTCCCGACCATGACGTCGCCGGCGGCGGCGGAGACATGGTGGAAAAGGTCAACAAAGACACCGCCCTGCCCCAGTGGAAGGAGCGCTGCGTCTATGTGGCCGCTCTGGTCTCCATCGTTGTGATGCTCTTCGCCGGCAGCATCGGGGAGCCCGCCTACATCACTCCCGGTCTTGCCAGTGCCTTCCTCTGCGCCATCGGCGTTTTCAATTTCAAAGAACTCCGCGGCCACATCTTCTCCCCCATGATTGTTATGATGGGAAGCGTCATCGGCGTCGCCAAGGCCCTTGCCAACTCCGGCTTCAATGAGATGGTGGGCCAGTGGGTAGCTGAGACCATCGGCGGCAGCACCAACATCTTCGTTCTGACCCTGGTCTTCTGCCTCCTTACCAGCCTCCTTTCCACTATCACCGGCGCCACCACCGGTTCCCTCTTCGTCTTTGCCCCCATCGGCATCGCCACCTGCATGAGCCTGGGTCTGGATCCCACCGGTCTTGCCGTGGCCGTTACCCTGTCTGTGTTCAGCGCCAGCTTCCTCCCCATCGATGGCCAGCCGGCTCTGATCTTCGGTATGGGCAAATATAAGCTCTCCCAGTTCCTGAAATTCACCATCCCCATGTACCTGATCCAGATGGTGGCCCTGGCCCTGGGTTCCGTCATTGCCTTCCCTGTATAACGCCAAGACCAAAATCCGGAATATGTAAAAAAGGAGCGCCTCCCCTAGTGGGGAGGCGCTCCTTTTTTCTTTTCCGCCCGGGTCAATCTGCAAGGTCTTTTCCCAAGCTGCTGATCCGGTCCGAAACATATACCACCTGTCCCACTGACCAGTGGTATTTCCGCTTCTCCACCAGACGCTGCATCTCCGTCTCAGGACAACTGCGGAACACACCCCCAAGACAGTGCTGCTCACAGCTGGCAGGCAGCCCCTTGCTGCGGCGCTGGACGCACAGGTCACACTTCCAGACCTTTTTCTTTCCCCTTGTATTTCTGAAATGCAGGGCGTCGTAAGGACACGCTTTGATACAAAGCCCGCAGCCAATGCAGTTCTCCTCCACCAGCTGGATCAGGCCCTCTTCATCCCGGCGGATGGCTCCCCGGGGGCAAACCTCCATACATTTGGGATCCCGGCAATGCTGGCAGGACACCGGCAGAAAATCGCAGGAAACCCTTCCGTCCGCCTCCTGGCACTCCACCCGGACCACCTCTACCGGTTTTCCCTCATCGGCAGTGATACCGTGTTCATACTTGCAGGCTACCTGACAGGCTTTGCAGCCCCAACACCGGTCGATATCGATGACAAAATAGGTTTTTTCCATCTCCTTATTCCTCCTCCACGGGAGTCACCCGGCACAGATAGCCCCGGGCACAGACAGTTCCCACCCCCTGGGCGTACTGGCCCCAGGGTACCGTCTTATTGATGTTGTAATCATCCCACCAACCGGAAATCCCCTGAACCACGTCCCTGCGGAGTCCCAGGGTGAAACGGGCGTAGGCATAGGCCTTCCCGGCGGTGCTCTCCACCAGAACCTTCTGCCCTTCTCTGATTCCCAGGTCCCCGGCTGTATCGGGATGGATATCCAGATATGCCTTGGGGGCCAGTTCCCGCAGATGGGGATTGATGCGGTTCTCCGAGATGCGGAAAGCGCTTTCGTGACGGCCGGTGGTCATAAGAAGGGGATACTCCCTGGCCAGTTCCAGGGTGTCCGCCTGGCTCTGGAAGGAGGGGGTGTAGCGGGGCACCGGGTCGCAGCCTTTGGCTTCAGCGAAATTGGAATACAGTTCGATTTTTCCGCTGGGGGTCTTGAATCCCTTTTTGCGGTAGACTCCGTACTCCATAGGCGCATAAAGGCGGCGGCGGGCCAAGCCCTCCCGGTAAGTGACTCCGGCGGGCTCCAGGAGATAATCATAGAGCCCTTCGGCGTTCTTCCAGAAATGTTCCTCCAGCCCCAAGCGCCGGGCCAGGGCGATAACGATATCCACATCGTTCCAGGACTGGCCAATGGAGGTAGCCGGCTGCTGGAAAATGGTGTGGGTATTGTCCGTCTGGAAGGAACTGATGACATTGCACCGCTCCAGCCAGGAGGAAGCCGGGAAGACGATATCTGCCATCTTGGCGGTGGGGGTCATGAAAATGTCGCTTACCGCCAGAAATTCCAGATGCTCCAGAGCCTCTTTCACCTTGTCGGAATTGGTGTAGCTTACCATGGCGTTGCTGCCAAAAATCATGGCGCAAGGGATGGGGTAGGGATCGCCGCTGATCACCTGCTCCCAGAGGGTGGGCATGTGGGCGGTAGGCACCGGAGAATGTTCCTGAGTCAGCAGGGGGAACCGGTCATAACCGCACCGCAGCTTCTGCATCTCCGGGGGCACCGCATTGGCTTTGATGAACTCGTGGGTGTTCTGGCTCCGTTCCCCCCGGGAGGAGACCACGTTATTGGAGCCGGGCTTGCCGATGTTCCCGGTGATGGCGATGAGGATGGAGAGGGCACGGCAGACCTGGACGCTGTCATGGAGCTGGTCCACCGCCAAACTGCGCACCAGGCTGGAAGCCGCCGCCTTGGCATAGAGCCGGGCCGCCTTTTCAATCAGTTCTGCCGGCACCCCGGTGATCTTGCTGCCCCATTGGGGAGTGCAGGAGGCGGTTTCCTCTTTTACAGCCTCAAAACCGGAAGTCCACTCCTCCACAAACTCTTTGTCGTAAAGCTCTTCCCGAATAATGACATGGATCATGGAGAGAGCCAGGGCCATATCGGTATCGGGGCGAAGCTGAAGCCAGATATCCGCTTTTGCCGCAGTCTCGGAAAGATAAGGATCGATTACGATCAGAGCAGCCCCCCGCTGCCGGGCATCCATAATGTCCCCGGCACGGACCCCCCAGCAAGTGGGAGGGTTGATCCCCCAGCAGACGATGCAGTCAGCATTGGGGTAATCCTGGGTTTCGCTGTACTGGGCGCCCTTGCCGTAAGTCAGGTTGCAGTCGATGAGACGGGGCCAAAGGCACTGGGCCCAGCCGGCTGCCCCGTGGTTAGGGGTTCCAAAGACATTGGCGAAGCGGCTGTAGACACGGCTCCAGCCCCGGCGGGTCCCCTCCAGGAGAGCCACACTCTGGGGGCCCAGCTTTTCTTTGTACTCCCGAAGCTTTCCTGCGGTGATATCCAGAGCTTCCTCCCAGGAAATCTCTTCAAATTTCCCTTCGCCCCTGGCGCCCACCCGGCGCAGAGGGGTCATAATGCGGTTGGGGTTGTAGCACAGGTCCGGACTGGCCAGGCCCTTGGAGCAGAGACGGCCGTGGGTCTGGGGGGAGTTGGGGTCGCCTTCCACCCGCAGGACTCGTCCGGTGGCCTCATCCACATAGGCCAGTGCCTCACAGGTTGAGTGGCAGGAGAAGCAGGTGGTGGGGACGCACCGCTCCCCGGGGCGGCAGGAATCCGCCGGAAGGGGTTTTCCCTCCTCCGGACCGGCGTTCTCCCGATGGATGCCGGACATAACCCGCTCCACCACCTGTTCCCGCTGGGAATGGTCCCGGCCGGTGCCTAGAAGCCCGCGGGCAAAGTGAAGCCTTTTTTCTTGTTGTTCCATGAGGCGTCCTCCTTCTGGAAAGATTGGAATATAGGCTAGGATACTCAAAGTCCCATCCGGCATATCTACGCCGGATGGGCATCTTTACAGTGGGATATTGCCGTGGCGCTTTTCCGGGGCGGGACGCTCCTTGGAGCGAAGCATCTCCAGGGCGGCACAGATCCGCTGGCGGGTGGTGGCAGGATGAATGACATCATCCACCATCCCCCGCTCCGCCGCCTTGTAGGGGGTAGCAAACTCCGCCTTGTACTCCTGGACCTTCTGAGCCCGTTCCTCGTCGGGAAGGCCTCGGAAAATAATGTTGGCGGCACCGTCAGGGCCCATGACCGCCACCTCCGCGCCGGGCCAGGCGTAGACCACATCGGCTCCCAGCTCCCGGCAGCACATGGCCAGATACGCCCCGCCGTAAGCTTTGCGGAGGATCAGGGTCACTTTGGGTACCGTGGCCTCACTGTAGGCATAGAGCATCTTGGCGCCGTGGCGGATGATGCCGCCGCTCTCCTGCTTGACTCCGGGAAGGAACCTAGGCACGTCCACCAGGTTCAGCAGCGGCAGTCCAAAGGCGTCACAGGTGCGGATGAACCGGGCAGCCTTGTCCGAGGCGTTGATGTCAAGACACCCTGCCAGAGCCCGGGGCTGGTTGGCGATGATCCCCACCGGGCGGCCATCCATCCGGGCAAAGCAGGTAATGATGTTGGGGGCAAAACCGCCCTGGTAATCCATAAACTCCCCCTGGTCCACCAGCCGGCGGATTACCTCGTACATGTCGTAACTCTTGTTGGGGTTTTCCGGCACCAGGGACGCGGCATCCGTCAGCATCCGCCGGGGACTGTCGGCGCAGGGCTGCACAGGCGGCTCCTCCCGGCAGTTGGAGGGAAGATAGGACAAAAGCCTGCGGATCTCCCGGATGCACTCCTGGTCGTTGGAGGCCATAAAATGGGCGCAGCCGCTGGTGCGGTTATGGGCCGCAGCGCCCCCAAGGGCCTCGGCCGTCACCTCTTCCCCTGTTACCGTCTTGATGACATCGGGACCTGTAATGAACATCTTGCTGGTGCGCTCCACCATAAACACAAAGTCGGTAAGAGCGGGAGAATACACCGCACCGCCGGCACAAGGCCCCATAATGGCGGTGATCTGAGGGATCACGCCGGAGGCCGCAGTATTGCGGAAAAAGATTTTGCCATATCCCGCAAGAGCGTCGATCCCCTCCTGGATCCTGGCGCCGCCGGAGTCGTTCATCCCCACCACAGGGGCCCCCACTTTCCGGGCATTCTCCAGCAGTTTACAGATCTTATTGGCCTGGACCTCCCCAAGAGATCCCCCGATCACGGTGAAATCCTGGGCATAGGCATAAACGATCCGGCCATCCACTTTTCCGAAGCCGCCTACTACCCCATCTCCGGGGAGATGCTGGCGCTCCATTCCAAAAGAGGCGCAGCGATGGGTCACAAAGGCGTCGATTTCCACAAAGGTCCCGGGATCAAACAGCAGGTCCAAACGCTCTCTGGCGGTAAGCTTGCCCTGGGCATGCTGCTTCTCCACCCGGCTTTCGCCGCCCCCGGCCAGCTGCTCCTTCTTCTTTTCCATCAGTTCTTCCAGCCTGGTCAACATCCCTTCCTCCTTTCAATTTTATAAAATATATTATATATAATATAGTATAGACTCGATTCGGAGTCTATCCAGCCTGGATGGGCCGGGAGAAAAGCTCCTTTCAAACGAGAGCTTCCTCCACAGCCTCCTCGGCCTTCTGTTCCTTTTCCTCGGCTTCTTTCTGCTCTATTTCCTTCAGCAGAGCAAAACCAGCCCGCATCTTGTGGGCACGCATCAGCCGCTCCACCTGGTCATAGCTCTTTTGGGTAATGAGCCGGAGGATTTCGTCGTGTTCCTCAATACTTTCTTCCATCCGGGTAGGCGCCAGGGAAAATACCGTCGTGGTGATTCTGTACTTCTTCCAGAGATCCTGGATCATGTTGTACAGCTCCCGCTGAGGCATATTCTGATACAGCCGCAGGTGGAACTCCACATTGCGCTTGGAGTATTCCTTCATATTGTTCTCCTGCAACGCCTGACGAAGCTTATCATTGCGCCGCCGCAGGTCCTCAATATCCTTGGGGGTCAGGAAGTCCACACTGAGCCGGGCGGCATAGCCCTCCAGCACAGCCTTGATCTGAAAGATCTCACTGATCCGCTCCTTGCTGAAGCAGCGGACCACAGCTCCCTGGTTGGCGATAACGCTGACATAGCCTTCGCTTTCCAGACGGCGTACCGCTTCCCTTACCGGGATATCGCTGACATTATTCTCTCTGGAAATCTGGCTGATCACCAGCCTCTCCCCATCCTGATAGTCCCCCTGGGCGATCTTCTTCATCAGGACCTCATAAATCAGATCCACCTTTGTCTTATAACCCACCATATACACTGCAGCTCCCAAGGATTATTTGGAACTTTTTACCCGAAATGGTTCCTATATTTTGTATTATAAATTCTAAATTCGGCGAAATCAAGAATCCGGCACCAGAAAAAACGCTTCAGAGTTAAGGAAAACACTTTTAGCGGCAGCTTTCCACGATTTCCTGGAATTCATCCAGAGTCACAAGGGCCTTCTTTTTCACCCCAAGAGCTTTCACCTTAGCCAACATCTCGGCAACCTGTTCGTCACTGGCGGAAATCCCCAGCTTATCCAGGAAATACTGGATAGACGCCTTTCCGCTCTTTTTCCCCAGGGCAATATCAGCTTCTCTCCCAAAAAGATGGGGATCGGTGGCAAACATGGCCAGAGGCTTCTCCACCACCAGGTTGACGCCGATACCGGATTCCCGGGTGTAGTTGCGCTTGCCCACAAAAGGCTTATTGGGGGCACAGGGAATGCCGGAAATCTCCTCTACAGTGCTGCACAGATCCCCCAGCTTGTCCAAACGGTAGGGGGTATCCATCTCAAAGAGAATGTTCATGGCAAGGACCAGTTCCTCCAGAGCGGCGTTGCCGGTCCGCTCTCCCATACCGTTGACGCAGGCGTGAAGCACTTCAGCGCCCGCAGCAGCGCCGGCCAGTTCGCAGGCCACCGCCATACCGAAATCGTTGTGGGTATGTACCTCAATGGGCAGGCCGCCGGTGAGACGCTTCATCCACCGCACCATGTAGGCGATGGTCTGGGGAAGGGCGCAGCCCATGGTGTCCACCAGTCCCACCGAGTCGGGGGGGCAGTCCCTCATAACGCCTTTCAGCAGGTTTTCCAGGTCCTCCTCCCGGGCGCGGGTGGTATCATAGGGGAAATATACCGCTCGGAGACCCTTCTCCCTGGCATAGTTGATGCAGTCGGTGCTCTTTTCCAGCACCTTCTCCCAGGTCCAGCCAAACTGATCCCGGAGCTTGGGGTAGCCGATGGGGATCTCGATGACAACACCCTTGACGCCGCAGTCCAGAGCCATGTCGATATCCCCCCGGGTGGCCCGGGCAAAGGCATACACTTCTGCACTGGGGAACTTTTTGCTGATCTGCTGGATGGCCTTAAAGTCATCGGGGGACACCGCAGGCATTCCGGCCTCGATGCGGGTCACACCGGCTTCCACCAGCTTTTCCGCGATGCGCAGCTTGTCATCCACCGAGAAAACCACGCCGGGGGTCTGCTCACCGTCGCGAAGGGTGGCGTCATGGATCACCACATTCTGCTTGGGACGGGCAGCCTCCACTACCTCTTTCTCATCGTTATAGGGGCTGACCCACCATGCGTTCTCCTTGAAATACATATGCTCCTCCTGTTTTTTTCATTTATACGTTGCAAAGGGGCCCCTTGGGCCCCAAAGCCTCAATCCAGATCCAAAAGCTTCGCGGGATTCTTCCGGATCATCAGATCCAGCTCCTCCTCGGTGCAGCCCATTTTCTTCATCAGGTAGTAGAACACCCGCAGCCCGTCGGCAGGGCTGGGGGCATTGACCTGGCCGTAGTCGGTCATCAGAATCACATGCTCGGCCCCCACCGCCCGGATAATGTCCACCACTTCCTGGGGATCTTCACGTCCGTTGTGAGGGGCCATGGCGCCGAAAGAGCAGCTGATCACCGCGCCGTTGGACACCAGGGTGCGAAGGACGTCGTCGTTGAAATCGTCATACCAAGCGTTGGCGTGGGTGATCTCCACCTTGCCGAAGCCGATCTCCTTGGCATACTCGGTCAGGCGGATACACTCCTGAGGCCCGATATGGCCGCTGCAGAGAACCACATCGTTTTCATTGCAGATCCGGACGATCTCCTTAACCTCAGGTTTCAGTTCCCCCTTCTCGTCGGTGACGGTGAGGCGCTGACAGTCGTAACCGAAGTTGGAGCCATTGACGTAGTGGCCGATCCAGTGGCCTTCCTTCGCTCTGTCCATGGCGTACTGAGCGTCGGTGGTGGGAAGCCACACCACCTTGGCGCCGGACTTGACGGCAGCCGTCACCGAACGGGGAGAAAGGCCGCCCACTGTGCCATTGAGGGAGATACTGCCAAACACCTTCACCTCCGGCACTGCCAGGGAAGCTGCGTGGGCGGCTCCCACGGTGCTGGTGAGATGGCACTTGACCACGATGGCCCGCATGCCAGCGTCCCGGGCCTCTTCGGCCAGTGTTTGGGCATCGGCGTAGCGAGGCATATAATCCGGTCCTACGTGGATGTGGATATCCACGGCACCGTTGAGGACGGAATCATCAAACAGTTTCATTGTCTTTTCCTTTCGTCAATTCTTCGATTTAAGGGAGCTGCTGCTCCCCCTCACAAAGCTGTTGGACAGGCGCAGAGTGTAGATGAGATACCGATCTGTATTCTGGTCGTCTTCCATAGCCTTGGCCATGGTCTCCTCGGTAAGGGCAAAATCCTCGTGCCAGTTGAGGAGAACCGCCGGGAGGAGGTTTACCAGGGAGTGATCCAGCTTCTTATCCAATTGTTCCTGAAAATCCTCAAATTACCGCTGCCCCACTTCCACATCGTAGTCGTGGGTAAGGGCGTAGCCCTGGCCATAGCGGCAGGGGCCCTGATAAGCATTGTAATGGTACATGGAAAAAAACAATAGACTTTACGTTCAGTTTAGTATTAAGGGTGCTTTCCGGCAGGTTCATTCCCCTTACCTCCTTTCCGTCAGGGGTTCAGCTGTACGGGACTCTTCTTCTTCCGCTGCAGCTGAACCAAAACCACTACTACTGCACAAGCAATACCGATAACGTCGGTAATAAGGGGGCGATCATCAGCAGGCCGCCGCCCAGGATCAGGGAGGCCACCATGGTCATCAGCAGAGCAATGAAGATGCTGTCACCGGCAACGCTGAGCATGAGGCTGGAGAACTTGGTGCCGATACCGGTCAGGGAGA
>JAHZBJ010000069.1 GCA_019423445.1 Oscillospiraceae bacterium | reverse complement strand
CGTCCCCTCCATCTCCCTGGTGCTGCTGGGCAGATAACCGCTTTCTGACTTTTGAAAGGAGAGGCATTATGAAAATCACAAAAGTGGATGTTTGGGTCCTGAATGCAGGTGCGCAGACTGAGATGCGCAAACCCATCTGCTGCCGTGTTTATACCGACGAGGGAATCTACGGCGACGGCGAAGCCGGGATCGCCTACGGCACCGGCTGGCGTGCCGCTTACGGCATGGTCATCGACATGGCCCACCACATCATCGGAAAAGACCCCATGAACACCGAGGCCATCTGGGAAGAGATCTTCAAGGGCACCTTCTGGGGCCAGGGCGGCGGCGTGGTTGTTTTCGCCGGTATGTCCGCCATTGATATCGCCCTGATGGACATCAAGGGCAAGGCTCTTGGAGTTCCCATTTATCAGCTCCTGGGCGGCAAATGCCGGGATAAGCTCCGCTGCTACGCTTCCCAGCTGCAGTTTGGCTGGACCACCAAGATCGGCCCCTGGGGCTCCCCCCAAGAGTATGTGGACATCGTCACCCACGCGGTAAGCGAGGGCTACGACGCGGTGAAGATCGACTTTACCACCTACGACGATGACGCCAAGAAGATCCCCCACGCTGCCAAGGAAGGCTTCGTGGACAAGGCTCTCCTTTGCCGGGTGGAGAAGCGGATGAACGCTATCCGCGAGAAATATCCCACCATCGACATCATCGTGGAGAACCACTGCCAGACCGACCTGAACTCCGCCATCGCCGTGGGCGAGCTGTGCGACAAGTACGGCATCATGGCCTACGAGGAGCCTGTCACCATGCTGAACCCTGACGTGATGCGCGAGTTGCGCCACCGGATCAAGACTCCTCTGGCCGCCGGCGAGCGTATTTACAGCCGCTGGGGCTACTACAACTTCCTTAAGGACTACTCCATCCAGCTGATCCAGCCCGACGCCTGCAACTGCGGCGGTATCACCGAGCTGAAAAAGATCGCCGATCTGGCCCATGTCTTTGACGCCCGGGTCCAGGTCCATGTGGCCGGCGGTGTCATTACCAACGCCGCTTCCATCCAGCTGGAGGCCGCTATCCCCAACTTCTCCATCCACGAGCATCACTTCCGTACCACCCAGGACGCCATCAACGTTCTCGGCAAGTACGACCTGCAGCCTGTGGACGGCAGCTACATCGTTCCCGACCGTCCGGGCCTTGGTCAGGAGCTGTCCGATTTCGCCATCGAGACCGCTCTCCTCCATGAGGAAGTCACCGAGTACAAGCCGGCAAGTAACTGATAAAAAACGCCGGGGCTGCCGAGAAATCGGCAGCCCCGGCGGGTAAGGAAGCTTATGGACGTCTTTTGCTTATTTCTCGTATTCCTGGTGATCGTTGTCCTGATTTGGCTGAAGAAACCCCTTTTTGTGGCCATGATCGCCGGCATATTGGCAACTATCATTTTGTTCCGGATCAATCCCCTGGTGGCGGCGCAGATCCTCCTGAAACAGACCGTGGCATGGGATACCATCGATGTTTTGGTGAGCTTCTACGTCATCATTTTCCTCCAGCTGATGCTGGAGAAGAAGGGCCGCCTGGAGAACGCCAAGGATGCATTCAACCGCTTGATCCGCAACCGCCGGATCAACGCCATCATTCCCCCCGCCATTATGGGACTGCTGCCCTCCGCCGCGGTAATGACCGTCTGCTCCGACATGGTGGATAAAACCTGCGGAGAATACATGGACCCGAAGTCCAAGACCTTTGTGGCCTGTTACTACCGCCATATCCCCGAGATGTTCCTGCCTACATACCCGGTGGTGCTGTTGGCTCTGGCCCTGTCGGGACAGAACGCTGGCGTTTTCGTCCTCTCCATGATCCCCCTGGTGTTTCTCTCCTGCCTGGTGGTGTACTTCACCTACCTGCGGAAAATCCCCAAGGAGATGCCGCCTCTGTCTGAGACGGTCCAGGCCAAAGAGGAGATCCTCCGGCTGTTCCAAAACCTGTGGACCCTGATTGCGGTGCTGGTGATCATCATCGCCTTCAACATCTCGGTGTGCTTCGCAGGCCCCATGGTAATTGTGGTAAACTACTTTGCCGACCACTTCTCCCCCAAGGATCTTCCCGATCTTCTGGTGCGGTCGGCGGAGCCGGTCCTCTTGGGGAACATGTATCTGATCATGCTCTTCAAGGCGGTGCTTTCCTACACCGGCGTTCTGGAACTGCTCCCCGATTTCTTCGGGCAGTTCCCCATCCCTATGACCCTTTCCTTCTCCCTTCTCTTCTTCTTTGGCACTGTGATCAGCGGTTCCCAGACCATGATCGCCCTGTGCCTGCCCATGGCCATGCTGGCCTTCCCGGATGGCGGAATCCCGCTGCTGGTGATGCTGATGGGTATCGCCTGGGCGGCGATGGAGGTTTCTCCCACCCATGTCTGCTCCTTTGTGGCGGCGGATTACTTCCACACCACTCTGGGGGACATTGTGGTGAAGGCTCTCCCCTCGGTGCTGATCTTCTCCGCCATCTCCTACGGATACGGCCTGCTGCTGATGCAGATTATGGGCTGACGCCAGCCCCTGGATTCCTGTTCTTTTTGCAAGGAAAAACGCGGCCCAAAGGCCGCCTGTTCTCCCAATGAACCCAAGGCTGCGCCGAAGCAGCCTGCTATATGAAAAGGAGGCAAGTTCATGAAAATCACAAGCGTAGAGTGCTACAAGGGTCCATTTATCACCATCAAGGTCAACACCGATGAAGGCATCAGCGGCTTCGGTGAGGCCGGCCTCTCCTACGGCAGCTGCCAGGCCGCTGCCTGGGGCAACTGCCAGGATTTTGCGAAGTTGATCATCGGCATGGACCCCTTCGATACTGAGAGAATCTGGGAGCATCTCCATCGCCACACCTTCTGGGGCATGAACGGCGGCGTCACCGTCTCCGCTGCCATGGCTGCCATCGACATCGCCTGCTGGGACATCAAGGGCAAGGCTCTAGGCCTCCCCGTCTACAAGCTCCTGGGCGGTAAGACCCATGAATCCCTCCGGGCCTACGCTTCTCAGCTCCAGATGGGCTGGAAGACCCTCATCACCAAGTACGACAAATCCCTCCTGCAGTACGACCCCAAGGACTACTACAACGCCGTTAAGGACGCCATGGCCGATGGCTATGACGCCGTCAAGATCGACCCCTGCTTCGCCGGCCTGGGCCAGGAAAGCTTTGAGGAAGTCTATATGCGCCGGGGCGACAACCTGAAGGGCGCCTATCCTGAAGCCCTGCGGAAGATCGCCGTGGAGCGTATCGCTGCTGCCCGTGAAGCCGGCGGCGACGAGCTGGATATCATCATCGAGATCCACTCCACCCTGGACGCCAACACCGCCGTAACCCTGGGCAAGTCCCTGGAGCCCTACCGCATCATGTACTTCGAGGAGCCCACTATGCCCTCCAACCCCAAGGTGTTCCAGCACATCAAGCAGAAATGCGACCTGCCTCTGGCCACCGGCGAGCGGAGCTACACCCGTTGGGGCTTCCGTGAGTTCTTCGAGGACCGCACCCTGAGCATCGCTCAGCCCGACCTGTGCAACACCGGCGGTATCACCGAAGTTAAGAAGATCTGCGACATGGCCAACGTCTACGACATCGGCATCCAGCTCCATGTCTGCGGCGGCCCCATCGCCACCGCCGCCGCCCTCCATGTGGAGACCGTCATCCCCAACTTCGTCATCCACGAGGAGCACTGCGCCAACTTCAAGACCGATTACCAGAAGGCCGGCAAGTATGCCTGGGCTCCCGAAGGCGGCCGCTACTACATGAACGACCGTCCCGGCATCGGCCAGGAGATGAGCGAAGAGGCCATGGCCACCTACGACAAGGTCGTCATCAAATAAACCTCACTCTCCTTAAGCACCGCGATGGGATTATCCGGACCAACGCTCCGGTCCGGCGGCTGGGCTGCGATGCGGCACGCCCCGCAGCCATCGCAGGATAAACAGGCAGCCCGCGGATTTGCAACCGTCCGCGGGCTGCTTGCTGCTCTCCAGAAAAAAGCGTGGGACATGGCAGAGGCCATGTCCCACGCTTTTCACATTGTTTCTTGAATCCTCAGGGCAGTTACTGGCGGTCCAGCCACTGGTGGAAGATCCCCAGCCCCTCCCGGATGATCTCAGTGGCGTTGCAGTAGCCGATACGCAGATACCCCTCCATATCCAGAGCGGAGCCAGGGAGGAGCATCACCCCTGTTTCGGCCTGGAGCTTGCGGCAGAGGTCCGCGCTGGCCATAGGCAGGTCATATTTCAGGAAAGCAGTGGTACCGCCCTTGGGCTTCACGTAATCGATCCGGGGCTGCCCCTGTACGAATTCATCCAGGAGCCGGGCGTTTTCCCGGCAGATGGCCAGATTCCGCCGGGCGATGGCCTCCCGGTTCTCCAGGGCCACAGTGGAGAGGAGGTCATCCAGCCGCCCCACGCTGATGATGTGGTAATCCCGCTGGCGGGCCAGCCGCTCCCGCAGGTCCCCCGGCTTCTCCCCGGAACCGGCGATCCACCCCAGCCGGAGCCCTGCCAGGGAGTACACCTTGGACATGCTGCCAGTGGAAATCCCCTTTTCGTAGAGGTCCGCCACCGAAGGGCCGTAGGGATCCTCCCCCTGATGGGTCAGTCCCCGGTAAACCTCGTCGCAGAGGAGCCAGGCTCCGGCCTCGCGAGCGATCTCCACCAGCTCCTGGAGAAGCTCCTCCCCCATCACCGAGCCGGTGGGATTGTTGGGGTTGTTGATGCTGATGAGCTTCACCCGGCCACCGGCGTTTTTCACCAGGCGGCGCAGTTCGCCGGGGTCGGGGAGCCAGCCGTTCTCCTCCCGGAGCTGGAGGATATCCACCTGGGCCCCGATGGACTCGGGAATGGAATAGTGCTGCTGATAGGTGGGAAGCACCGAAATCACCCGGTCCCCTGGCTCCACCAGGGTGAGAATGGTGAGGGCGTTGGCCCCGATGGCCCCGTTGGTAATGGTGATATTGTCAGGGCCCATGGTGCGGTACAGCCCTGCCACAGCCTGGCGCAGACGGGGACTCCCCTCAATGTCCCCGTAGGTGAGACGAGTCCCCTCCAGTTCCTGGAGGATCTCCTCCCGCTTCCCGGAGAGGTCCAGCAGCTCCCCCACCGACAAGGACTGTACACAGGTCTCCGCCAGATTGTAGCGGCAGTCATTTTCGTAGGCGTTCATCCACATTTCCACGCCGAAATCGCGAATTTTCATTCCAGAATCCCCTCATTTCTTGCCACTTGATGTATTTTTATACAGTGTAACAGAAAACAGGGCCCTTCGCAAGGCCCTGTTCCATTTATTTCTCCAGATTTTGGATGGCGTACTCCAAGCACTGGATCACCACCTTGTTCAGAGAGGTGTTGTTTTTCACCGCTTCCTCCTCCAAGATGCTGATAATCTCCACCGGAAGCCGGAAGGTTTTATTTTTGTAGTCGGTATAGTCTGCCTTGATCTTGAACATTTCTTCGCCCCCTGTCTTATCCTTATTTTACAGGACAAATCTTGGCAAAAATACAAGAAATATATATTATAAACATATTGTATTTATCTTGTATTCAGGAGGGTCCTCTATGGAACGGCCAGGAGCAAAAGGGTCAAAAAAGCGCCGCCCTTCCTGGGCGGCGCTTTTCACAGCTGTGGCAGCGGGAATGCTCTGGCTCCGGTGGGGCTGGGGACTGCCAAAGGCGGCCCACCAGCTGCTCCTGGCCGGGGCCTGCTGTCTCTGGGAACTGCCCACAGAAGGGCTGGAAGCCCTTTTGGGGCTTCTCCGGCGATAGCGGTCAGTCCTCCTTCTCGGAGCGGCGGACCAGAAGGTAACCCAGGACAAACAGCACCACCAGGGCCAGAATGCCATAGGTGGAGGACCCCAGGGTCAGGGCGCAGAAGGAGATGATCATGGGCCCCATAAAGTCGGCAAACTTCCCGAAGATGTCAAAGAAGCCGAAGTACTCGTTGGACTCCTCCTTGGGGATGAGCTTGCCATAATAGGAGCGGGAAAGAGCCTGGATTCCCCCCTGGCAGATCCCCACTGCCACCGCCAGGACCCAGAACTCCCAGACCTGGTCCAGCTGGTATCCAAAGAGGCAGATGGCGATATACATCAGGATAAAGGCTTTGATGAGGCGCAGGGGGCCATACTTCCGGGCCAGGACCCCGCTGGCGATGGCGCAGGGGAAGGCCACAAACTGGGTGAGAAGCAGGGCCAGGATCATCTGGACGGTGTCGATACCCAGCTCGTTGCCATAGCTGGTGGCCATGGAAATGATGGTATAGACCCCGTCAATGTAGCAGAAATACCCCAGGATATAATAAAGCAGCTTCTTCTGTTTCCGGATCTTTTGAAAGGTTGCCCCTACCTGGCGGAAGATTTTTCCGGGGCTCTCGGGGCGGCCCTCCAGATAGTGGATCTGGCGGACATTTTTCAACAGAGGGATGGCCAGAAGGAGCCACCAGGCGGCGGTAATGAGGAAGGAAATCTGGAACCCCCGCACCGACATCCCGGTGACAAAGAGGACGGCGATGCCGGCGATAAAGGGGATGCAGGACCCCACATACCCCCAGGCGTAGCCGTGGGAGGAGACCATATCCATCCGCTGGTCGGTGGTGACATCGGTGAGCATGGAGTCATAAAAGACGTTGCAGGCGGAATACCCCACTCTGGCCACCACAAAGATCCACAGAAACCAGAGCCAGTTGGTGGTGCAGGCCAGGCCCACCGCTCCCAGAAGGCCCAGGATCAGGAAGGCGGCAAAGAGCTTTTTCTTCATCCCCCGGTAGTCGGCCATGGCCCCCAGGATGGGGGAGAGAACCGCCAGAATCAGGACAGCCGCGGCGGTGACCAGGCCCCACAGCCCCGAGGCGGTGGCGCCGTCCATTCCCGCTTCCTCCACCAACTGAGCAAAGAAGAGAGGAATGGTGGTGGACACCAGCATGGTAAAGGCCGAGTTGGCCACATCGTACAGGATCCAGCTTTTTTCTGTTTGGGTCAGGCGTTGTTTTCCCTCCACAGGGGGTCACTCCTTTTTCAGCGAAGTTGGGAATGCTCCACGGCACTTTCATCACACACCCCTGGGAACAACCCGGGGGACTCTTTTTTATGATACCACTTTTTTGCTCCGGGACATAGGAAAATTTCTGCAAAAGTGGTACAATAGCCTCATCCATCATCCCATACCGGAAAGGAGGGGCCGCATATGCCGGATTTCGCGGTCCACAGCATTTTCGGGGAGGAGCTTCTCCCCTCCCCCCAGGTACAGAACATCCTCCCGGGTCCCCGGGAGCTGGCCCCCTGGCAGTGGGGCCTCCAGGGCCCGGACCCTCTTTTCTTCCGCGGGGGCACCTCCCCTGTGGGCAGCCGGATGCACCAGGCCCCTCCAGAGAAGCTTTTCCAGGCCATGGTTCGCCAACTGGGACGCCTCTCCGGCCCCCCCAGGGACACCGCTGCCGCCTGGCTCTGGGGATTCCTGGCCCACTATGTCCTGGACCGCACGGTACATCCCTACGTCCTGGCCAAGCAGAAGGAGATGGCCCGGCTGATTCCCGGCGCCACCGGCAACGCCCTCCACTACCAGGTGGAAACCGACATGGATACTGACCTCTATCTTCTGGTCCACCGCCAGCCGGTGACCCGGATGAACCCCTCCCAGGGGATGTATCTGGAGCCCTGGCAGAAAGAGACCATCGCCGGGATGCTCTCCGCCGGGGCCTGGGAGGCCTTCGGCCTGTCCCTGCCCCCTCAGGAAGCGGTCCGGTCTCTGGAGAGTATGGCCTTTGTCCAGAAACTGATCTTCCACGGCGGCCAGCCCCTCCGGACGGCTGCCCGGGGCGCCGAAGCAGTGCTGGGCCGGCGGGGCCAGCTCACCGGCCACATGAAGGGCCAATCCCCCCGGTGGGACAGTTTGAACCTGGGACGCACCCCTTGGACCGACCCCCGGAACGGCGCCCGGCGGACCGAAACGGTGCCGGAACTGCTGGAAGCCGCCCGCCGGGATCTCCTCCCTCTAATGGATACCCTGCGGGATCGGGCTGCGGCGAAGGACCTGCAGCCTCTTCCCCTGGGCGGGATGAACTTCTCCGGGTTCCGGCGTTCCTGAGGGCCCTGGGAAGTCTTAAGAGGATTCCCCAGGCCAGCGTCCCCGCGGCCCCCCTCCCCTGCTGCAGAACCTGTCCTTTTCTCCTTCCCCGCAACCTGCTGAAAGGCAAGGTCCCGTTTTCATCAATTTTTTTCATTTTTAAAGCCTCCTCCCCGGAAAACGGGAAAGGAGGCTTTTGCTTTTTCGTTTTTTCTTACAAACTTTCTTCGTTTTTTTCGTGATTTTACCCATCCGGAATATTAGTATAGTTCCTTGGCGATTTCGATGAAATCCCTGGTGTAGGGAGCCAGAGGCGCCCCCCGGCGATAGGCCGCCACCAGGTTCATCATCACCACCGGCTCCCCAATGGAGAGGACCGCAGGCTTCTTCCCGATGCACATCTGAGTGGGGTACTTCTCCGAGGCGAAGCTCATACCGTACCCCAGGGCGGAAAGGCTGACGGTGGTCATGAGGCTGCGGACCTGCAGGGCCACCTTGGGCCGGAATCCCGCCTGGCAGAAGATATGGTCGGCAATCTGGGTGGTGCGCTGCTCTGGATAGTTGAGAATAAAGGGCTCGTCTTTGCAGAGGCGGATATCCAGCCAAGGGTATTTGCAGCCCTGGCGGGGATGGGCCTTGCGGATCAAAGGATCCTTGTCGTGGGTGCACAAGACAATCTCTTCCCGGCTGATGATCTGGTACTCCATGCTTTCGTTATCCACCGGGCGGTTGAAAAAGGCCAGGTCCACCTCCCCGGAAAGGACCAGTTCATCCAGCCTGGAAGCATCCTCCTCATAAAATGCCAGCTCCACGTTGGGGTAGAGCTGCCGGAAGGCCGGCAGAGTGGCAGGCAGCAGGGAGATCCCCCGGAGGATGGGGAAGCCCAGGCGAAGCTTCCCCCGGTCCCCTTTGGCAATGCCCCGGATCTCCTCCTGGATCTGTTGCCGCCGCAGGAGCAGCTCCCGGCCCTCTTCCACCATCCGCTGCCCGGCCCAGGTGGGCACAAACCGCTTCCCCACCCGCTCAAAGACCGGTGTCCCCAGGCGTTTCTCCAGATTCTTGATGTAGCTGCTGAGAGAGGGCTGGGTGATTCCCAGTTCCCGAGCGGCCTGGGTGACGCTCTGGCACCGGGCCACAGCTGCGACATACTCCAAATCCCGGAATTCCATAGCCGCCTCCTTTTAATAGGATATACAAATGATAATAATAGAAATCATCACTTAGACAAATGTTTCTCTTTTCATTATACTGAGATCGTGCCCAAAAGCAAGGGCAGAGGCAAAATGAAAAGGAGGGTATTGCTTTGGAAAACTTCATGGACCGGATCAACCGGAACAAGATCCTGGGCTATAAATTGTTCGGGATCCCTGTTTACCTTTTCGCCATTGTAGCCGTGGTGGCGGAGGCTGCCAACATCCTGGGGGTGGTGCCCCAGTCCATGATCGGCTCCATCGGCGTCATGTTCATCATCGGCATCATCATGGGGGAAATCGGCGACCGTCTCCCCATCTGGAAGGATTACTTCGGGGGCGGCACCCTGCTGGCCCTTCTGGGAGGTTCCGCCCTGGTATATTGGAACCTTCTCAGCGAAAGTACCGTCACATCCATTTCCAGCCTGATGCAGACCACCGATTTTATCACCTTCTTCGCGGCGGTGCTCATTACCGGCAGCATCCTTTCCATTGACCGGCGCATCCTTCTTAAGTCCTTCCTGGGCTATATTCCCACCGTCCTGGCGGGAGTGGTGGGCGCAGCTCTTCTGGGCTGTCTCGGGGGGATGTTCTTCGGCAAGACCCCTGAAGAGGTGCTCCTCTACTATTTCCTGCCCATTATGGGGCCCGGCACCGGCGCAGGCGCCGTCCCCATGTCCCAGATCTATGAATCCTCCGGCATGGGGCCCGCTTCCGATTTTCTCACTGTGGCGGTACCCATTCTCACCCTGGCCCTGGTGATGTCCATTATCATGGGAGCGGTGATGAACAAGGTGGGGAAGCTGTTCCCCCGCTTCTGCGGCAACGGCCGCCTGTCCCGGCGGGAAGCTGTTGAGGATGTCACCGAAAGCGCCGGGGGCAAAGCGGATCAGCGGAGCGTAGCCGCCGGTTTTGTCCTGGCCACCGGCTACTACATCCTGGGAGAGCTGCTGAGCAAGGTCCTCCCCAAAATCTTCGGCGTTTCCATCCACGCCTTTGCCTGGATGGTGATTCTCCTGGCTGTAAGCAGTATGCTGAACCTCATCCCCGACAGTCTGAGAGAGGGCGCCCGGGATCTTCAAGGCTTCTTCGCCAAGCAGTTTTCCTGGGTAATCATGGTGGGCGTTGGAGTGGTCTACGTCAGCATCGCCGACGTCCTGGCCGTTCTC
>JAHZBJ010000068.1:9296-10646 GCA_019423445.1 Oscillospiraceae bacterium | reverse complement strand
TGACTGTATAGGTCTTGGTGACGGTGCCGCTGGAAACGGAGATGGTGCCTTCCCCGGTAATGGCGCTGAGGCCGGTGATGGTCTTGTCGCACTTCTTGGGCCGGGTCACGGTAAGGGTAGCGGTACCGGTCTGGGTGACATTGTTGGCGGTGACGGAAGCGGTAACGGTGATGGTGTTGGTATAGCTGGGAATGGAAGCACCGTTTACGGTCACCTTGCCGTTCTGGTCGATGTCGGCCCAAACGTCAGCGGCGCTGTCAATGGACCAGACAACGGTGCCATGGGTATGATTCGGTATCTCGCAAGTCTCCTCGTTCCAGGCAACCTGGGCGCTGAAAGAGACGTCTTTGTTGGTGTTCAGATCGCTGTCGGTAAAGTTGAGGGAATTGGTTGCGGGAGAAACGGTTATGCTCTTGGGGGTCTTGTTGCAGACAGCGGATCGGGAGAAAGTAAGCTGAACGCTGGTCGCGGTACTATTTGTCCCTCCGGTGAGGGTGGCCACCAAGTCCACTGTTTCAGGGGTGGTGGGCAGGTTCTCCTTGGTGATGGTAAGGACACCGGTTTCGGAGTTTACCGAGACATAAGTTTTATCTGCAGGCTCCAGGGACCATTTCACCTTGTACCCATGGTTAGGATCGCCGTTGTGGCTGGGGACGTTGCAGGTGCCGCCGGACACCTGGAAATTGCTGGTGGCCTGAATAGTGGCCCCGGCGTTCTCGGTGATGTTGTTGCCCCCTGGCACAGTGATACTGGTAAGGGTAGCTGTGGCGTCGCAGGACTCCTCCACATACTTCTTCACCTGGAAGGTCTTGGTCTTGGTGGTACCGCCCGGAGTGAGGGTCGCCGTCAGAGTGATCTGGGTATCCTCAGCCGGCAGGCTGGCGGCGGTAAACTGGAGTTTGCCGTTATCCACCACCACGACGCCCTTATCCGCCGGGCTGACGCTCCAGGTGATATCATAGCCGTGGTTGGTGCCATCGTGGCCGGAGATGTTGCATTCTCCTCCGGTGATGTCCAGCATGGCAGCATCGGTGGGGAGGGTCACCTCATAGGTGGCTTCCTTGATTTCGTAGTAGGTATCGGCAATGCCAGTGATGTCCTTCAGGGTAATCGTCTTCTCGCAGCCGGTGACGGTGACTTGAGCGACCCCAGAGGTGGCAGTTTGACCGGAAGGGTCAGACACCACGCAGTGATAGTAGGTGGTGCCGACGGCAGTAGTGGGGACGGAGTAAGTGTTGGCATTGGCGCCGGAGATGTCCTGCCAGCCACTTGTGCCGTTGGCGGAACTCTGCCACTGATAGGTAGCAGTTCCTATCTCCCCCTGGACCGCCACGGTCAGGCTCTTTGTCC
>JAHZBJ010000068.1:6069-9286 GCA_019423445.1 Oscillospiraceae bacterium | reverse complement strand
GGTGGGCTGGGTGGAGATGGTCAGACCGGTGACAGTGCTGGAGCCGATGTTCGCTGCGGTAAGGTCGCCAGAACCAGAAGCTGTTGTAACAGTAAGGGTTCCCGTGCCGTTGGAAACCGTCCAGCTGGTGCCGCTGCCGGAAGGCGTGGGCGTGCTCTGGATGCCCAAAATGTAAATCTTATCCCGGGCGGGGGTGAAATTACTGATCGTAGCCGAAACGTTGGCGTTTACCACAATAATATTGGCCGTTCCGGCACAAGTAATGGTATCTCCCTCTTTGGCATAGAAATAGTTGGTACCGCTTCCTCCGGTAAGCGGTGTCTGGCCATCGGTACTGCCCAGCCAGTGGGTGGTGGAAGCCGTACATCCAACGGCATTGGTGACATTGTGGTTCGCCTTGCCATGGTCGGTTTGACCGCAGGCTGGAGTATCCGCCAAGGCAGCCACGATCCCGGTCTGGGCCACCAGGATGGCGGCCAGCAAAACCGACAGAATTCTACGGGTAGGTTTCATCATAAATAACCTCCTTTTGCGGTTTTTCCCACTATACAAACCCTAAGGGAATATCTTCTCAGGGTAATCATACCAAAATATCAGAAAAAAATCCAGTAATTTTGACTTTTTTCTCTTTATTTTTTCCACACCAGCTTTTTACTCTCTCTCTTTTCCATTAAGTGGCGCATTTTCTCTCATTTCCTGCACCTCTCTGAAAAGTTAGGAAAACTTTTTTGAATCTTCATCCTCCCATTTCCAGCCGCCTTGAACCATCTGTTTTCAAAAAATAATAGAGGGAGCGTTTTCCGCTTCCTCTATGATAACGAAACAAGATCCCAGATTATTTCAACTGGATTGGAATTTCTTTCCCCAGGGTGATCCGCAAGGGGGTCACATCGCAGCACCGGGCCACCAGCCACACCCCCGCCTCCTGGGCTTCCTTCAGGGTCCGGCCGAATTCCGGCTGGGTGTCGTCGTTGGGGGCAAAATACTTGGCGTCGTCCATCTGCACCACAAAGATCACCGCCGCGCCGAAACCCTCCCCCACCGCCCGGATCAGCTCTCGGATATGGCGTAAGCCCCGCTGGGTAGGGGCGTCTGGGAACCGCACCACCCCGTTCTCTTCCAGAGTCACGCCTTTTACCTCGGCATAGACCCGCTCCTCCGGGGACTCCAGATAAAAGTCCAGCCGGCTCTGGTCATAGGGGGCTTCCCGGCGGATCAGGGTGGGGGCATCCTTGGTCAGCCGAAGGCTTCCATCCCGGAGAGCTTCCTCCACCACCCGGTTGGGGGCCTGGCTGTCCATATTAATGAGGATGCCATTTTTCTCCACAGCGATGATGGTATGGCGGGTCTTGCGCCGGGGGTTGTCGTGAAACTGGAGGAACACCCGGCAGCCCGGAACCAGAAGCTCCCGGCAGCGTCCGGTGTTGGGGACGTGGCTCTCCTGGATGGAACCGTCAAACATCAGGCAGAGAGCCACAAATCGGTTGGGCCTTGCCAGGAACGTGGCCATCTGAACCTTTTCGTATCGCATCTGGGTTTCCCCTCCTTAAAACTGCTCCCGGATATCCATATAGGGCCGCCCGTTCAGGTCCATGGCGGCGGTATGTCCCGCCAACAGCTCGTAATAGCCCTGGGCGCCGATCATGGCGGCGTTGTCCCCGCAGAGTGAGAGTTCCGGCATATACAGCTCCCAGCCGTTTTTCCTGCACTCCTCCACCGCCAGGGCCCGAAGCCAGCTGTTGGCGCTGACTCCTCCCGCAATGGCCAGCCGCTGGGAACCAGTGTCCCGGGCTGCGGCGGCAAACTTCTCCCACAGGATGCAGCTGACCTTCCGGCAGAAGGAAGCGGCCAGGTCCTCGGGGGAAAGGCTCTCCCCCTTCTGGGAAGCGTTGTGAGCAAGGTTGATGACGGCGGTTTTGAGCCCCGAAAAGCTGAAATCATATCTGCCCTGAGTGTGGGGGGTGGGCAGGGGATAGCGCTCCGGATCCCCCTGGCGGCTGATGCGGTCCAGCTCCACACCCCCCGGGTATGGGAGTCCGACACTTCTGGCAGCCTTATCAAAGGCCTCCCCGGCTGCGTCATCCTGGGTCCGTCCCAGGATCTCGTAATCGGTATAATCCCGGACCTGAACGATATGGCTGTGGCCGCCGGAGACAATGAGACAAAGGAAGGGCGGCTCCAGTTCCGGATGGGTGATGTAGTTGGCGGCCACATGGCCCCGGATGTGGTGAACCGGCACCAGGGGCTTCCCCGAGGCCAGGGCCAGTCCCTTGGCGAAGTTCACCCCCACCAGCACAGCGCCGATAAGCCCGGGCGCCGCGGTGACGGCCACGGCGTCTACCCCGTCCAGGGAGGCCCCGGCCTGGTCCAGCGCCAGGCGGGTCACCCCTACAATATTCTCCACATGGCGGCGGCTGGCAATCTCCGGCACCACCCCGCCGTAAGTCCGGTGCTCCCGGACCTGGGAATCCACCGCCGAGGACAGGACCCGGCGGCCGTCCTCCACCACCGCGGCGGCGGTCTCGTCGCAGGAGGACTCAATGGCTAATATCTTCATGGCAAAAGCTCCTTCACAGGGGCAGATTCGCCCCCTTTCCGGTCTATCATAATATAAAACCGCCCCTTTGGCAACCGCTCCCATGGCCCCTTTCTCCTGAAAAGTCAGATTCTCCTTCGGATTTGTTGTTTTTGAATATTTTTTCAGAAGAATGCACTAGCATTTGTGAAGAAAATATAATATAATGATTTCGATTGGGAGTTCATGCCGGCACTTTCCCGGTACCGCCGGCACTTTGATCCTCTCAGACAATATCGCTTCACCCATCCGCGAGGCCCTCCCTTTTCCGCTGCGACCCTGGGGAGCCGGTGAAGACTGTATTCCCAAGGAGGACAAATCTGTCATGATGACCGAGAACAAGTATGTGCTGCAGTGGCTCAAGGAAATGCAAGAGCTCTGCAAACCGGATCGGGTGGTCTGGATCGACGGCAGCGAGGAACAGCTGGAGGCGCTGCGGACGGAAGCCTGCTCCACCGGAGAGATGCATAAGCTTAACCAGGAAAAACTTCCCGGCTGTTACCTGCACCGCACCGAGCCCAACGATGTGGCCCGGGTAGAGGGCAGAACCTTCATCTGCACCCGGAAAAAGGAGGACGCCGGCCCCACCAATAACTGGATGGACCCCAAGGAAGCCTACGCCACCCTGGGGAAACTTTTCGA
>JAHZBJ010000068.1:0-6059 GCA_019423445.1 Oscillospiraceae bacterium | reverse complement strand
ATGTACGTCATTCCCTACAGCATGGCCCATGTAGGTTCCCCCTTCTCCAAGGTGGGCATCGAGCTCACTGACTCCATCTACGTGGTGCTGAACATGTGCATCATGACCCGGGTGGGGCCCCAGGTCCTGGAAGCCCTGGGAGATAACCCTGAGTTTGTCAAGGGCCTCCATGCCCGGAAAGACATCGACGAAAATAACCGCTACATATGCCAGTTCCCTGAAGACGACACCATCTGGTCGGTAAACTCCGGCTACGGCGGCAACGTCTTGCTGGGCAAAAAGTGCTTCGCCCTGCGCATCGCCTCCTTCCAGGCCAAAAACGAGGGCTGGATGGCAGAACATATGCTGATCCTGGGCATCCAGAATCCCCAGGGGGAAACCAAGTATGTCTGCGCCGCCTTTCCCTCTGCCTGCGGCAAGACCAACCTTGCTATGCTCATTCCCCCGGAGGTGTACGCCAAGGAAGGGTACAAGGCTTTCTGCATTGGGGACGATATCGCCTGGCTGCGCATCGGTCCCGACGGCCGCCTCTGGGCGGTGAACCCGGAATATGGCTTCTTCGGCGTCGCCCCGGGGACCAACGCCAAATCCAACCCCAATGCCCTGGCGGCTTGCTCTGAAGGCACCATCTTTACCAACGTAGCCCTGAATCTGGATGACAACACCGTCTGGTGGGAAGGTCTCACCAAAACCCCGCCTCAAAACGCTTTGGACTGGACCGGCAAACCCTGGGATCCCGCTTCCGGCACCAAGGTGGCTCATCCCAACAGCCGCTTCACTGCCCCCAGCCACACCTGCCCCTGCCTGAGCCCTGAGTACGAGAACCCCAACGGCGTGCCGGTGTCTGCCATCGTCTTTGGCGGCCGCCGCGCCAAGACCGCTCCTCTGGTCTACCAGGCCCGGGATTGGGAACACGGGGTGTTCATCGGTTCCTCCATGGCCTCTGAAACCACCGCCGCCGCTTCCGGCGCCGTGGGCGTGGTCCGCCGGGACCCCATGGCTATGCTCCCCTTCTGCGGCTACCACATGGCGGACTACTTCGCCCACTGGCTGGAGATGGGCCGGCGTCTGGGAGACAAAGCCCCCAAGATTTTCAACGTCAACTGGTTCCGCACCGATGACCAGGGCAAGTTCCTGTGGCCCGGCTTCGGAGATAACATGCGGGTGGTGATGTGGATCCTGGGCCGCTGCGACGGCGAGCTGGACGCTCGGGAAACCCCCATCGGCTACGAACCCTACGCCAAGGACATCAATCTCTCCGGCCTGGACCTCACTGAGGCCGATGTGGAGAACCTGCTGACGGTGGATAAGGATCTGTGGCGTCAGGAAGCCGCCGGAATCCGGGAATTCTACCAGAAGTTCGGGGACCGTCTCCCCAAAGAGCTGGAAAAACAGCTGGAGATCCTGGAAAACAATGTGAAGTAACTCTCTTTGGGCCGGTTTGCAGTGCAAATCCCCCAAGCATCAAACAGAGACAGGTCCCCCCTGTCTCTGTTGTTGTCTCCGGGACTTCGGAAAAAGGAAGGAGAAACAGAATGGAATACCGCGTCGCAACCACGGATGACTGCCAAGTCCTGACAAAATTGAGAATGGCCATGCGCCGGGAGCGGGACCCCGATTTTCAGGAGGACCTTCTCCGCCCAGCTACCCTCGCCTTTTTCCAGGAAACCATAGCCAGCGGCGCTCATGTGGCTTTTCTGTGCCAGGAAGGGGATACTGTCATTGCCACTGTTGGTCTGTCCCCGCTGAAAATGCCCCCTACCAGTACCCTTCTGAGCGGCAAGGTGGGAAAACTGAGCAACGTATACACCGCTCCTCAATACCGCAACAAAGGCGTTGCCAGAGGGCTGTTGGAATTTGTGATCACCTACGCCGTCCAAAACGGATATCAAAAGCTCATCCTCCATTCGTCGCCCATGGGCAGATCCCTTTATGAAGGCCGGGGATTTTCCCGGGTCTCCGACGAATATGAACTTCTGATTGGCGAAAACCTTTAACTGGCGCAGCTGGAAAATCCCTTTTTGTAAAATTCTTCCTGGAGGATATCTTCTTCGCTGCCGGGCACAATAGTGTCAGTGGGCAAAGGAGGATATACCCCTTGGCCCACTGGCTCTTGATCTCACCTGTGTACAGGAGGAATTTTATATGAACTGCAACTGCAACAACGCCAACAAAGCCATTGAATGTACCGTCACCAACTGCAAAAACCACTGCAGCACCGCCAACTACTGCTCTCTGGACAAGGTGGTTATCGGCACCCATGAGACCAACCCCACCATGGATCAGTGCACCGACTGCAAATCCTTCCAGATGAAGTAAATCCTTTCCAAAAACCGGTAAAAAGGAACATCTCATAGGAAAAGCCCCATAGGTTCACATTGTGTACCTATGGGGCTTGATTCTGTGTGTAAGGACGGGAGATGGATGATGGATCACTTGGCGGCCTCATTGACGCAGCGCAGAGCGTTGAGGCTGCGGGGATATCCCATATATGGAAGACATTGGGAAATCACATCAATCAGGAAGTCCTTGTTGTTTCCAATGCGCAGGTTGGCGGCGGCGTGGCTCACCAGCTGGGGCTCACAGCCTCCCTGGGCAGCCAGGAAGCAGAAGGTAATAAGCTCCCGCTGCCGGTGATCAAGCCCGCCTCTGGTGTAGTAGTCGCCGAAACAGTTGCCCGCAAGCCAGCGGTTGATGTGGCGGCTCTCCTCCGGGCCGCTGTTTTGAAATCCCCGCATCTGTTCTCCGAAGATGTCCACCTGCGCCTGATTCCCTGCCTGGATCCGGGTCTTGGGGGTAGTGGTTCCCTGGGGCGGCAGGGGAAGGATTACGTCCCCGGCCCTTAACACCCGGTTTGCCTCGTAAAGAAAGGGCAGAACCCGCCCCAGCCCCAGGTAGGCAGCTCCTTGATAAATAAGCTCTTTGAGCTCTACGGGGGTCACACCGCTTTTCAGGGCCCCCGGCACCAAGCTGCCAAATGCCTCCAGCCCCTGACACCCCATCAGCGCAGCTAAAATGGCCAGGAAGCGGGTCTTGCTGTCCAGCTTGCTCTCCCGAATCACCTCGTCAAAGGCAAAATTGGAAAAGAAGGTGGAAAACTCTGGGTCGCTCTCCGCCAGCCCAAAAGGCACCTGACCAAATTGATTTTCACAGTACTGCTTTGCATCCACAGATAGTTCCATAAAAATACCTCCCAATGATTCACTGGTCCCAATTTTCCCATTCCTATGTCTCAAGCAGCCTCCATGGACAAACGCTGGGAAATGGTATGGCGGCTGCTGTAAGAAGCAGCAACAGTGGCTGTTTTCCCTCTCCCCCATCAATGAACCGGTGGCAGAGGATTTCGGACTTTACGCTACAACGGAAATGGACACCTGAAATTCCCCCTCCATGCCGGACAGGAGATCCAGGCCGGATGTCACACGACCCATGGGGACCAAATCAGAGGAACTGCCGGCATCACCGTAAAAAATGGCCAGATTGCCCCAGGGTACATACAGAGCCACATCACCCGCCTGTGGGTCATAGCTGACGGGGGCTCCCTCTGTGGAGAGGTCCTGGGTAAGGTAGCTGATCTTCTCGGAGCCCGCATAATCCTCAAAAGTGAGGGTGGCAGGCAGCATGGTAAGAAAATCCCGGGTAGTGGCGTTGTCCTCCAAAGCGATGACGGCTTCTCCTCCCTCAAAGGTCAGGCGGAGCTGGGTCTGGACATCGCCTGTACTCATGGACGGTTGGGAGAGTTCCAGACTATCCACCCAAGAGGCCACTTCCTCCTGGGAAGCGCCGCCGCTGAAACGCTGCCCGGAGAGCCAGTTGGCGTCAGGCGCCAAAGCATGGAGATTGTCGGCACTGGATCCGATGCCGCTGGAGCCGGAGGTGCAGAAGGGGACAATGGTCATATCCTTAAAATCGTAACTTTCCAGGAACGTATGGATGATCTTGGGCGCCTGACCCCACCAGATGGGGTAACCCAGAAACACCGTATCATAATTTTCCAGGTTTTCCAGGGTTCCGGCAACAGCAGGGCGGGCAGCAGGGTCATTCTGTTCCTGGTTGGCTCGGCAGCTGTCGTCGCTGTAGTTGAGATCTTCGTCTGTATAAGGCACCTCAGGGATGATCTCATAGAGGTCAGCATCCAGGATAGCCTGGAGGTGCTGGGCAATCCCCTCGGTATTGCCGGTGGCGGAGAAATATGCCACCAGCACCTTCCTCTGCTGAGGCTCGCCAGCGGATTCACTCTCATCCGACGAGGAGGAGGCGGAGGCTGCGGGCTGATTGGAGACAGATATCCCGCTCTCTGGCTGTACATCTTCCTGACTGGACTGGGTTTGACCGGGGCTGTTTTGGGGCTGCGTTCCTCCACAGGCCGTCAGGACACAAAGCAGGATCAATGCAGTTAGCAATGCAAAAAAACGTTTCATTTTTTGGTTCCTCCCGTCTGGTTCTGTGTTTTACGAATTTCATGGCGCAGATAATCCAGCCGCTGAAGCTGACGTTCCTTGAAATGGATTTCATCCAGGGCAGCAGCCCGTTTGACTTCCAGCATCTTCAGGCGCTGTTCTTCCGTTTGGGAGTGTTCCAACAGTAAGCGCATATAAACTTCCACTTCCTTCACGGAAAACCCAATATCGTGAAGCGTCATAATGGTGCTCAAACGCTCGATGTCGGTATCAGCGTACTGCCAAGCCCCCAGGGCTGGCTGGGCCGCTCCGCACAGGCCCCAGCTCTCATATTCCCGCAGCATATGCATGGGGATCTGGTAACGCTCGCTGGCCTCCTGTATGGTCATACCACAACCTCCAAAAAAAATGCAGGTGTCTTTCTGGACACCTACATTCTAAAACGGTTTTCAATTCATGTCTAATACTTATTTTAAATTATAAGAAATACTTTAAAAGCATTCTTTGACGTATTCCAGCAACGCCTCCACAGCTGGCGGGAAGGTCTCCGCCTTTTTCCATGCAAGCACCGTGCTGGACTCCAGAGGCGGGGCGAGGGGCAGAAATCGAAGCCCCTCATAGCCGCAGCGCAGCCTGATATTGAGAAATGCCCCCATGCCCGCTCTGGCAAGCTGAGCCATATTGTAGGGCAGATTTCCTGTAGCAGCCACCTGGAGCTGTCCGCCATAGGGCCCAAACCACCGCTCCAGCTCCTTTTGTACCAAGCCGCGCCTGGTGAGAATCAAAGGGACATCCGCAAGGTCCTTTGCAGTGACCGTCTCTTTCTGTGCCAGAGGGGAATCCTCACGGACATGGACTCCCCACTCCTCCTTCACTGGCAGGCGGACAAAGTCGTACTTGCTGATATCCACCGGTTCCATCAGCAAGCCCAAGTCCAGCGTACCGCCTTCAATGCGCTCTTTTATGTTGTCGGCGTTTCCACTGTAGATCTGATAGGTCACTTGTGGATGAATTCTTTGAAATGCGGTCAACTGATCCGCCAACAGGGACATCCCCTCCAAATCGCCGCTTCCAATGGAGATCTCTCCCCGCAGCTCCGCTTCCTTGCGAAACTCCCGGGCTGTCTTGTCCGCCAGTTCCACCAGTTCCTGGGCCCGGCGGCGCAGCAGCAGTCCCTCGTCTGTGAGGATAACATGATAGCGGCTGCGGCGAAAGAGCTGCACCCCCAATTCCTCCTCCAGCTGCATCAGCTGTCGGGAGAGGGTGGGCTGGGTCAGGTGGAGCAGAGCTGCCGCCTTTGTGATGTTTTCCTCCCGGGCCACCGCCAGGAAATACCGCAAAACACGCAGTTCCATCCCTTCGCCTCCTTTTTCTTCATCCTATCATATCTGTCATTCTGCCGCAACACAAAAATGCTTTTACAGAATATCTTCAAATAGAAAATGAGTATTTTACATTTTTCAGCAATGGATTTACAATGGGTACGAAAGGTCCTCCCCCATTATCAACTCTGGGGCCAGCACATGAACTTTTTGTATCCTGGACGCTGGCTGGGGTATCTTTTTGATCCAACACAATACATTTTTGTAAAGAGCACAACAATCGGGAAAATTCCCGTAAGGAGGTTATTTTAATGAAGGTATTGGTCGCTTATTTTTC
>JAHZBJ010000067.1 GCA_019423445.1 Oscillospiraceae bacterium | reverse complement strand
TGAATCAGTTCCAGTATATGGCGGTGGGAATCCCCACCGGCATCCTCTGCATTGCCCTGATGCTTCTGATGTTCCGTCTCTTCTACCGGCCGGAGGATATCCAGGCCATTGACCCCGCCGGGGCCCTGGCCCTTCGGGGGAGCCTGCCTCCGGCAGACCGCCGGGAGATCATCACCGTGGCGGCGGTTGGGATTACCATTTTCCTGTGGGTGGTGCCAAGCCTTGTCCAGAATATCTTCCCGGATTTCTATAGTCTCACCAAGTCCTGGACCACCGCCATGCCCCCTATGGTGGGCTGCATCCTCCTTTCGGTGGCTACGGTGGAGGGGAAGCCGGTGATGGACTTTAAGGAGGCCACTTCCAAAGGGGTACTGTGGGCCAGCCCCATTATGTGCGCATCCACCCTGGCCCTGGGTTCCTGCCTTACCAGCGACCAGGTGGGGATTATCGACTGGCTGTCTGCAAAGCTGGGGCCGGTGGCAGGATCTCTTCCTGTCCTGGCTCTGGTGGCCTTCTTCGTGGGCTGGACCCTTCTCCAGACCAACTTTGCCTCCAATATCGTCACCACCACGGTGGTCTCCTCTATTGCCATCCCGGTGGCTTACGCACTGCCCCAGGGCTCGGTGAGCGTGGCGGCGCTGGCCCTCCTCATCGGCATGGGGGCGGGGTTCTCCTTTATGACCCCTCCCGGTATGACGGCGGTAAACGGCGTGGCTGCGGCATCCGGCTGGACCAACGCCAAAAACATGTTTATTTGGGGATTTTTCACCATGGTGATCTCCTTCCTGGTGATGACCTTTGTCAGCTATCCCCTGGGAAGCATGATCCTGGGGTAAGCGCCTTTCCAGTTACAGCCCCCCGGATTTGAAAAGAGCTCCCCCGCACCGGTGCGGGGGAGCTCTTTTTCGTTGTTTTGGGCCGGGTCAATCCCCGGTCAGAAAGGCCCGAAGTTCAGGGAGCTTCTGCAGGGTGTCCCGGCGGCCCAGACGGTACTGGGCCTGGACCCGCTCCGGGTCCTTTTCCATCCGGGCAATGTGAAGATCCTCAGTGGGACGGATCACCAGGATCCTTCCCGCTTTTTCCAGTTCCTCCACCAGGTCCAAAGCGGCGTTATAGCTGCGATAACGCTCCGCCAGGGCCTTGGCGAAAGCTGGATAGCGTCGGTAAAGAAGCCGGGCGGCTGCGGCGCCGGAGGGCTTTTTCCGGTAACCGGCAGGCCGGGTGAGGACCACCACCGCCCGCTGGCAGCCCAGCTTTTCCAAGGCAGCCTGGACAGGGATGCTGTCGCAGACGCCGCCGTCCAGCAGTTCCTCCCCACCTACCCGGACAATGTGGGAAACAAAGGGCATGGAGGCTGAGGCCCGAAGGTAGTCCATCATCTGCCCCCGGAGGCTCCGGCAGCGGATATACTCCGCCGCTCCGGTGGCCAGGTTGCTGCATACCAGCCAGTATTCCATGGGGGAAGCCTCAAAAGCGTCGTGGTCAAAGGGATCCAAACGCTCAGGAAGATCATGATAGCAGAACTGCTCCCCCACCATATCCCCGGTGGTAAGCAGGGAGTGGATGCTCATAAAACGTTTGTCGCCGCAGTACTTGCTGTAATAGCGGATGCTCCGGCCGTGCTGCCCCGAAACGTAGGAACAGCCGTGGATGGCCCCTGCGGAGACTCCCAGTACCACATCGGCGGAGATCCCCTCCTCCAGAAAGACGTCCAGCACCCCGGCGGTGTAGATTCCCCGCATGGCGCCGCCTTCCAGAACGATGCCTGTTTTCAAATTCCGGTCAACTCCTTTTGTCAAAACCGGCTTTTTGCGGCCAGATATTTCTGGGCCTCTGTCCGGAGCTCCTCCACACGCCGGGAGATATCCTCCGGCGCATGGATTTTCCGGGAGACGCAGACGGCGGCGGGTTCCCCGCAGACGAAGCAGGTCCGGGGCGGGAGCCCCAGAGAGCCCCGGCCCACCGGCTCTCCGGTGGGGTCCATGACGTCGATGTCCAGCATCCGCCCGCCCCCCAGAAGTCCCTCGGCACGGACGCAGAGGGCCTTCACCCGGCGGGGAGAAGCGGAGGTGGTGAGAAAGAAAGCGGGGCCATCGTTCCCCCGGGTGATTCCTTCCACCCGGTAATGGATGCCCTGGGAGCGGAGAAAGGCCCGGAGCCTGCGGCAGAGGGCCAGCATCAGCTCTTCAAATTCCGGGGCGGTGCGGTATGCCACCGGTACGCAGAGGGTGACGGTGATAAGGGTGCGGCGGCTTCCCCTGGCCAGTGCCAGGCGCTGCTGCCAGCGTTTTTCCCGGGCGTCCAGCACCCGGAGCAGTTCTTCGTTCATGGTTCGCTCCTTTCCTGAGAGGAGGGCTGGCCCTTGGGGAGAAGGCTGGGGAGCCGGTGGAGGAGAATGGCCGCCGAAAGCAGGTCGGCACAGCCTCCCGGGCTCAGGTTCCGGCGGATATACTCCCGGTCCATCAGGGTCAGATGTACTTTTCCTTTGGGGGTAAGGGCCCCTCCCATTTCCAGGGCTTCCTGGGCGGAGTCCTGGACATATTTCATCCCGTCGATCCCGCCCCGGGAGATGACGTTGGTGTCGCAGACATTGGCCATCAGGCAGAGAAGAGCCTGCAGGTGGATATCGTTCAGTTCATAGCCGCTTCCATCCAGCTCTTCCAGCACCGGCAGGGCCCACCGCCGCACCGAAAAGAACCCCGAAGCGGCTTCCCCCCGGATCCCCTGGATGCCGTAGGCGTCATAAAGCTGGCGGCCCTTGGTGGGGTTCACCAGGTAAGCGGGTTTGTAGAAATCTTTCACCGCCTCGGCGGCGATGACCCCGGCGCAGGCGCAGACGGTGGAGGGGGAGAGGTCCCCCAGCTTTGCCTGACAGTAGCCGGCGGCGCAGGCCAGGATACCCAGAGAGAAGATGGCTCCCTTGTGGGTGTTCACCCCGCCGGTAGCCTCCAGCATGGCAGCTTCGCAGGCGACACCCAGGGGACGGATCTGGGAAAGGGTGGTGTCGTCCACTGTCTCCAGCTCCAGACCCGCCTGAGCGCAGGCGCAGAAATAGGGGGTGATGGCGGTGATGCTGGCCAGGAAGGTGGAAAAGTCCATGTCGGTGTGAGCGCCGCTGCCCAGACGGTCCACCAGGCCGGGTTTGGGGGACGCCGAGACCTCCATCAGAAGGGCCCAGGCGCAGGCGTTGCCGATTTGTTCGTTGAGCGGGACCAGTACCAGGGGAACGACCTCCTCCCGCCGTCCCCAGAGGAACGGCATCTTCTCATGGCGGCAGGGATGGGACAGAGGACTTTCCCGTCTGCCGATACAAAAATCAGTGTATCACACCGGGGCGGTTCTGTCAAAGATTTCCCCCTTCTCTTCCCGGAACCGGGCGGCGTGCGCTGGTTATGAACGGCTGTGTTTCACGGGGGCTGCGATGTTGAAACAAAGGCGAAGCTGTTGTACAATATCAGTGGCCATGGCCCCACCGGGGCAGGGAACGCAGGCCCTGCCGTGGCGGCCGGGAAAGAACAGAGAAAGAGGGAAAACAATGGCACAGGCAAAAACCAACGCCATGCGGATGCTGGACCGGGCGGGCATCCCTTATCATACTTACAGCTACGAAGTGGGTGACGGAAAGATTGACGGCCTCAGCGTGGCAGCCAAATTGGGGCAGGACCCGGACCGGGTTTTTAAAACCCTGGTGACTCGAGGGGCTTCTGGGGGATTTTTTGTTTTCGTCATCCCGGTGGCTCTGGAGCTGGACCTGAAAAAGGCTGCCCGGGCGGTGGGAGAGAAGTCGGTGGCCATGATCCATGTCAATGAGATCAACAAGGTCACCGGGTACATCCGTGGTGGATGCAGCCCTGTAGGAATGAAGAAGCAGTATCCCACCGTTTTTGACAGCCGGGTGCTGGCGCTGCCCACCGTTATCGTCAGTGGGGGACGCATTGGCTCCCAGGTGGAGGCGGAGCCGGACGTTCTGATGAAAGCAGTGGGGGCTTCCACCGCCGACCTGACGGCGGAGACCTGACAAAAACCGGGAGAAACAAAAAAGAAGGGCCATAGGCCCTTCTTTTTTTACTTTGGTGAGTCTCAGTCGGCGGGGTGCCAGCCCATGACCTTACCGCCCAGGACATGGAAATGAAGGTGAGGGACAGTCTGTCCGGCGTCGGCGCCGATATTGGTAATGATCCGGTAGCCGCTGGTGATTCCCTGCTCCTTCATGATGCCGGGGATGGTTTCAAAGATGTGGGCCACCACGGCGCTGTTGGCGGGGGAAACAGCGTCCACGCTCTGGATATGCTCCTTGGGGATCACCAGGATGTGGGTGGGAGCCTTGGGATCCAGGTCCCGGAAGGCCAGGCACTGGTCGTCCTCGTAGACCTTGGTAGAGGGGATTTCCCCTGCAATGATCTTGCAGAAAACGCAGTCAGACATAATGGAAAACCTCCTTTGGGTTCCTGTCAATTCAACTTAATTCAGCATGGCCAGAATGATGTCCCGGGCCTGGGCCACAGCTTCGTCAATGCGGAAGATATCCTTGGCGCTGCCCATGGCGCTGTCGGGACGGCCGCCGCCGCTGCCTCCGGTAAGGGTGCAGAGGGCCTTGACGATCTTGCCCGCGTTGGCGCCTGCCGCCACAGCGTCGGCGCCGCAGGCCACGCAGATGGTGCCCTTGCCGTCGCTTACAGAGGAGAGGACGGCGATGGCCTTGGGGTTGCGGCTGCGGATGACATCGCAGAGGGTCCGGAGAGCTTCGGGCTTGCTGCCGCCAAAGCCTGCGTTGAGGAGCTTAAACTCGCCTATAGGTTTGGCGTTGGCGAAGAGTCCATCCACCTGCATGGAGGCCAGCTTCTGCTCGTCCTCGGCGATCTTTTTGTCTTTGGCCCGGAGCTCCGCCACCATCTGGGTGGTTTTTTCCACCAGCTCGGTGGGGTTGCCCAGCTTCAGGTTCTGGGCAGCGGTGTTGAGGATGCCGGAGGTCTCCTCCATATAACGGACCACACCCCAGCCGGTGGTGGCTTCGATGCGGCGCACGCCGGCGGCGACGGAGGACTCTTTCAGGATGCGGAACAATCCCAGCTTGGCGGTGTTGTCCACATGGGTGCCGCCGCAGAATTCAATGGAACGGCCGTTCATGTCCACCACTCGGACGGTATCGCCGTACTTCTCCCCAAACAAGGCCATGGCTCCCATCTTTTTGGCTTCCTCGATGGGCATCTCGGTGGTCGCCGTATCATTAAAAACTAGGATCATCCGGTTTACCAGTTCCTCGGTTTTGTGGATCTCTTCCGGGGTCATAGCGGAGAAGTGGGAGAAGTCGAACCGGCAGATATGGTCATCCACATAGGAACCGGCCTGATGAACGTGATCCCCCAGTACCTGGCGCAGGGCCGCCTGAAGCAGATGGCAGGAGGAGTGGTTGCGCATAATGGAAGCCCGGCGTTCCGGATCCACATGAGCCTCTACTCGGTCTCCCTTGGAGAGGACGCCGTTTTTCATGATGCCCATGTGGACAAAATGGCCGGTGGGGCTCTTGCGGCAGTCACGAACCTCAAAGACGGCGGAGCCGCAGGTGATGGTGCCGGTGTCTCCCACCTGGCCGCCCATCTCGGCGTAGAAGGGAGTCTGGTCCAGGACCACGGTGGCCTCGTCCTCGTCCCCCAGGCTGTCGGTAAGCTCGTCGTTGTAGATGATGGCCAGGACCTGGGCCTGGGCATCCAGGGTGTTGTAGCCCACGAACTGGGTGTGGATGTCCATATCCTTCAGGACGTCCTCGGTCCAGCCCATGTCCCCCAGAGCCTTCCGGGCTTCCCGGGCCCGGGAGCGCTGCTCCTCCATGTTGGCTTTGTAGCCCTCTTCGTCCACGGTGAGCCCCTTCTCGCCGCAGATTTCCCGGGTCAGGTCGATGGGGAAGCCGTAGGTGTCATAGAGTTTGAAGGCATCGGCGCCGGGGAAGACTTTCTCCCCACGCTCCAGCAGCCCGGCGATGATGGAGTTCACCTGGTCCAGACCGCCGTCGATGGTCTTGGCAAACCGCTCCTCCTCCATCCGGATGACCTTTACGATATAATCCCGGTTCTGAACCAGGTCGGGATAAGCGGTTTTGTTCTCTCCGATGACGGTGTCCGCCACCTGATACAGGAAGGGCTCTTTGATGCCCAGGAGACGGCCGTGACGGGCAGCCCGGCGCAGCAGGCGGCGGAGGACATAGCCCCGGCCCTCGTTCTGGGGGACAACGCCGTCCCCGATCATCATGGTGGTGCTGCGGACGTGGTCGGTGATGACCCGCAGAGAGATGTCCTTATCGGGATCCTCGTGGTAGGTGACCCCGGCAATGCGGCTGATGTGCTTCATGATGTTCTGGACGGTGTCCACCTCGAAGAGGTTGTCCACCCCCTGCATCACGCAGGCCAGGCGCTCCAGGCCCATGCCGGTGTCGATGTTGGGATGAGCCATGGGGGTGTAATTGCCGTTGCCGTCGGAGTCAAACTGGCTGAAAACCAGGTTCCAGACCTCCATAAAGCGGTCGCAGTCGCAGCCCACCTTGCAGTCGGGCTTGCCGCAGCCCTTGTCGGGGCCCCGGTCAAAATAGATCTCAGAGCAGGGACCGCAGGGACCGGAACCGATCTCCCAGAAGTTGTCTTCCCGGCCGAAGCGCACCATGTGGCTGGGATCGATGCCCACTTCCTTCACCCAAATGTCATAGGCCTCGTCGTCGCTTTCGAACACCGAGATGTAGAGCTTCTCAGCGGGGATCTCCAGCACCTTGGTGAGGAACTCCCAAGCCCAGGCAGTGGCCTCGTGCTTGAAGTAGTCCCCGAAGGAGAAGTTCCCCAGCATCTCAAAGTAGGTGCCGTGGCGGGCGGTTTTGCCCACGTTTTCAATGTCAGGGGTGCGGATGCACTTCTGGCAGGTGGTGACCCGCTTGTTGGGCGGGGTGGCAAGACCCAGGAAGTACTTCTTCATGGGGGCCATGCCGGAGTTGATGAGGAGGAGGCTGGGGTCATCCTGGGGAACCAGGGGGAAGGATGCCAGCCGGGTGTGCATTTTTCCCTCAAAGAAGCTGAGGAATTTTTCGCGAAGTTCGTTGAGTCCGGTCCATTCCATGTTTTTCAAACTCTCTTTCCTTTTTATAATATCGCTTTATCTGAAAAAGCCCGAAAGGCCCGAGGGCCTGGGCTGTAGCGCCGTAAGGATGCTTTTCATAGGATGGCCTAGGGTCGGGGGCTGGTGTGTTTCCCTTCCCCGGCAGGCCCTGCCGCGAGACTCTGCCCTGGTTTGGGGTGGGGGCAGGCGGCTATCAGAAAGGAGAACCCATTCAAATGCCTGACAGAATGAATAACCGGCAGCCTTACCGCCGGCCTGCGGTTCAGCAGCAGAAGCAGACGGCCCGCGCCGCGGCCGCCGAAGCGGTCTGCGCCGTGTTGGACCGGGGAGGCGCCATTGATCAATTCCCGGTGGCGATGACCTACACCCCCTGGCAGAGGTGGAGCGAGCCATACTGCGCCCAGAAGGGGCTGGAGCGGGGGACCATTTTCCCCGACCTGGATCTCCCCTTTATGGGAAGGAGGTGCTGAACCATGAGCAACGAAGAGATGAAACTTTGCTGCCAGCTTCGGGACGCCAGCTTTGCCATCGACGACCTGAAGCTTTTCCTGGACACCCACTGCGAGGAACCTGCCGCCATGGCTCTGTACCAACAGTACCGGATGCAGCGGCAGAACGCCATGGAGGAACTTGCCCTTCAGGGCTGCCCCATGACCGCCGATCAGGTCCTCTCCACCACCAAGTGGACCTGGACCTGTGCTCCCTGGCCGTGGGAAGGGGAGGTGTGACCTATGTGGAATTATGAAAGACGCCTGCAATATCCTGTGAAGATCTGCAAGCCCGACGCCAACGCGGCCCAGATCATCATCAGCCAGCTGGGAGGCCCCGACGGTGAACTGGGCGCCTCCATGCGCTATCTGAACCAGCGGTACACCATGGGTGACCGGAAGGTAGCCGGGGTCCTTACCGACATCGGCACCGAAGAGCTGGCCCACCTGGAGATCGTTGGGGCCATTCTCCATCAGCTCACCCGGAACCTTACCGTGGAGCAGATTGAGAAATCCCCCTTCGCCGCCTACTTTGTGGACCACACCGTCGGCGTGTGGCCGGTGGCGGCCTCCGGGATGCCTTTTACCTCCGCGTCCTTCGCCTGCAAGGCCGACCCCATCCCCGACCTCACCGAGGATATGGCGGCGGAGCAGAAAGCCCGCACCACCTACGACAACATCCTGCGGATGGTGGATGACCCGGAGGTCCGGGACCCCATCAAGTTCCTGCGCGCCAGGGAGATTGTCCATTTCCAGCGGTTCGGCGAGAGCCTCCGCCGGGTCACCGACAGCCTGGACAGCAAGAACTTTTACGCCTTCAACCCTTCCTTCGACCGGAAATAAGGGATGCCCACCGGGGACGGGAGCGGGAACGCTCCCGTCCTTTCTGCAAAGAAAAAACCTCCGCCCCTGCTGAAAAACAGGGACGAAGGAGCTTTGCTTCCTCCGCGGTACCACCCAGGTTGCAGGTCCTCTCGGAAAAGGACCGCCGCTTTCCAGGCGGTAACGTGCCTGTGGTCCGCCGGGCCTTGTTCGGTCCGGAGCTCCGGGACGGCTTTCTCTCCCTTGCCGCGGAAGGCTTACAGCCATGGCCTTCCTCTCTGGGGCGGTGGGTGGAGGTTCTTTCCCATCGGCGCTTGTTTCATATTCCGGAGATATTATACACTCCACGCCCCCCTCTGTCAACGGCCGCCGTGCCTGAGCTTTTGTGTCCTTGAGAGATGTTTTTCGAAACCGGCGGCCTTTACTCCTGTTTCCTAGTTCAGACGATGGGGATAGCCTTGCACTTCGGCAAGTCTTTTGCCAGAGACATAGAGGTTGCCAGGAAGGCGGTTTTGTAGTATCATTGGGCTGTTAAGACCCTGCTTGACGGAGCTGTAAGCGCCGGCAGCATATCAAAGAAATAAAGCGGCGAAGCAGGGAAAAAGATAAGGAGAACGAAGAGACATGGGCATGGAAACTGCCCGGGCATGGCTTGCCGCCCGGGGCTTTGAGGACCGCATCCAGGAATTTGACGTCAGCAGCGCCACAGTGGAACTGGCCGCCAAGGCTTTGGGGGTGGAGCCTGGCTGCATCGCCAAGACCATCTCCCTTTATGATGGGGACAGCGCTATGCTGATTCTGGCGGCTGGGGACGCCAAGATTGACAACCACAAGTTTAAGGAGCAGTTTGGGTTTAAGGCCAAGATGCTCTCCCCGGAGGACGCCCTCCGGTTTACCGGACATGCTGTGGGAGGGATCTGTCCCTTCGGCCTTGCCCACGAGCTGCGGGTGTTTTTGGATGTTTCCCTGAAGCGGTTCCCTGTGGTGTATCCTGCCTGTGGTACCAGCAACAGTGCTGTGCGCCTCACATGCAGTGAACTGGAGGAGACCAGCGAGGCCATGGGCTGGGTGGATGTCTGCAAACTCCCGGAATAATGGGGCCGGAGGCGGCTGGGGAGCCGGAGTGAGGAGCATGGAAAAAGGCGTTCCGGTTCTTCCTTATATATAGGAAAAGAAGCAACATATGCGGCGGCTTTTAAAAGGACCGCCGGAAATGCAGAAAAAGGATGGCGGAAGGAGGCCGGAACTGTGACCCAGCGGGAACTGATTTACGTAAAGACCATTGCCGATGAGGGCAGTATCTCCCAAGCCGCCCAGAAGCTGTATGTCACCCAGCCCTCCCTGAGCCACAGCGTCCAGCGAATCGAGGAATCTCTGGGGGCAAAGCTTTTTGTCCGCAGCGCCACCGGTCTCACCCTTACTTATGTTGGGGAACGGTACTATAGTGTGGCCACCGAGATTCTGCGGATCTACAATGACTTTGAGCTGGAAGTGGGGGAGATCAGCAGCCTGCGCACAGGCCGCCTCACCATCGGCATGACTACTTATCTGGCAACATGGCTCCTCCCTTTGATTTTGCCGGATTTCCGCAGACAATACCCCCATATCAGCATCGTCCTCAAGGAAGCCAGCTCCACCGAGCTGGAAGCGGAACTCATTGCCCGCCATCTGGATTTTGCGGTGATGCACAGCTTTGCCAACAGCACCCACCAGGAAAAGAGCAGCATCAGCTTTTATCCCATCAGCCGCAGCGAATTTGTATTGGTGGCCCCCAAGGGCACCCCTTTGGGGAAATATGCAAAGCCGGATCCGGCAGGCGGGCTTCCCATGCTGGATCTGAAATATGTCAAGGATCAGCCTTTTGTGCTGGTGGATCAGGGGCGGCGTATCCGGCAGATCAGCGACCACATCCTCTGGCAGGCGGGGATCACCCCCGAGGTGGTCCTTACCACTGTCAGCTACGAGACCGCCCACCGTCTGGCCTGCCGGGGGGTGGGGCTCACCTTCATTCCTCAGCAGTACAGTGAGATCTTCCGGGGACCTTTCCTTGCGGACTATTTTGCCATTGACCCTGCGTATTCCCCCTATTGGGACCTTTGTGTGGCGGTGGCCAAGGACAGTTACATCTCCAACGCCGCCCAGGTGTTTATCCATATGTTGAACCTGCAGCTGGGAGGGAATGTTCCCCTCTCCCAGGAGGAACAAGCCGTGGAGCAGGAGGAAAGCGGCGGGAAACAGGGTGGAGAAAAAAAGTAAGAGAAAAAGCGGGAGGCGGGGCCTGCCG
>JAHZBJ010000066.1:4890-10711 GCA_019423445.1 Oscillospiraceae bacterium | reverse complement strand
TTTTCGCTGATGTGCCTGTGGAAAAGGCTGTGCTTAACCTTACCAGCCAGGCGGCTACCTACGATTTCCACTACCCCCATTCTGAGATTTCCCACGAGGACTTTGTGAAGAAGGCCGAGGAGTTCGCCAGCGGGGAGTATCTCACTGCCCTTTATAAGAACGACTTCCTCAGCGAGGAGGAGAGGGCTGCGGTAGCGGAGAAGCTCCACTATTTCACCGGCATCGACGCCGAGTACTTCCTGAGCCATAACCTCAAGGTGGATACCCGGGAGTTTATGCATTTGGTGCTGAAGGACAAGGGCCAGGTTGTAGGCTACTACGACGGCCGGTATACCTGGAAGGAGGAGTATTGCCTCAAGGATTCCAATGTCATCGCCGATGACCCCGCCATGGGGCAGTATACCCCTGCGTTCCAGTCGGCTTTCGCCCTGATGAAAAAGGAACTGGGCATCACCTTTGACCGCCGCTCCAACGGTCTCTCCTTCCCGGTGAATTCGGCGTGGGACAGAAAGTTTAAGATCAGCCCTGCCGATTCTCTGGGCCTTGCCATGCGCAGAAACAAAAAGCTCAAGGTCTACTTTGCTTGTGGAGAGTATGACCTCTGCACCACCGCGGGGATGGCAAAATATCTGGCGTCCCACTCCAATCTGGATATGGACAGAGTCACCATTGGGGTGTATCCTTCGGGGCATATGGCGTATCTGGGAGAGAAGAGCGCCGAACTTTTGGCCAAGGATATGCGGGAGTTTTTTGAAAAGGCCATTGAGGGTTGATAAAGGACTGGGGGTCTCCGGATTTTGCCCGTTGCAGACGGTGCATCCGGGTTGCCAGCTACCCTTAAAAACAAAGAGATGGGGGATTTCGGTCCCCCATCTCTTTGTTTTATGATTTGTTGCAACGCCGGGATCTCAGCCCAGAAGTCCCTTGGCGATATCCACCGATTCCTTGGCGTCTCTGGCGTACCAGTCGGCGCCGATCTTTTTGGCATATTCCGGGGTCAGCACCGCGCCGCCCACCATCACCCGGCAGGGGAGCCCCTCCCGGTGGAGGAGGGCGATGGTTTCCGCCATACTTCCCAGGGTGGTGGTCATCAGGGCGGACAACCCCACCAGAGGGGCGCCGCTCTGACGCACCGCGTCCGCCACTGCCTGGGGAGGGACATCCTTTCCCAGGTCCAGAATGGCGTAGCCGTAGTTCTCCAGAAGAATTTTCACGATGTTTTTGCCGATGTCGTGGATGTCTCCCTGAACGGTTGCCAAAACAATGGGGCCCTTTTTCATCTCCCGGGGCCCATCCCCAGCCATCCGCTCCCGGATCACTTCAAAGGCGGCCTGAGCCGCCCCAGCGCATTGAATCAGCTGGGGAAGGAAAATTTCCCCCTTCTCAAAGGCGGTCCCAGCCCTGTCCAGGGGCGGGATCAGCTTTTGGTTGACAATCTCCATGGGGTCTGTGGTTCCCAAAAGCTCCCGGGCCAGGGCGGCGGCATCGTTTTTCAGTCCGTGTTCCACAGCGTAGTCCAGTTCCCGGACCGTGGCGGCTGGTGCGGGAGCAGGGGCGGGGGCGCCGCCGGTCTGGCCGTACCAAGTCACAAAATCCCGGGAGTCCCGGTCTGTCCCGGAGAGGACAGCCCAGGCCCGGACCGCTCCCATCATGGCCCCGGCATTGGGATTGAGGATGGGGAGGTTCAGCCCGGCCCCCAGGGCCAGGGTGAGGAAGGAGGGGTTGATCAGCTCCCTGGCCGGCAGGCCGAAGGAGATGTTGCTCACCCCCAGAACCGTGGGACAGCCCAGCTCCTCCCGAACCATTTTCACCGCCCGAAGGGTCTCCAGGGCGGAATCCTGCTGGGCGCTGACGGTGAGGGTGAGGCAGTCGATGTAGACGTCCTCCCGGCGGATGCCGCAGGCCAGAGCCGCCTCCAGGATGGTCTTGGCGATTTCCACCCGCTCCCGGGCGGAGGAGAGGATGCCCCGGTGATCCAGGGTCAGCCCCACCACTGCGGCGCCGTATTTTTTCACCAGGGGGAGAACCCGATCCAGGGTTTCCCGGTTGCCGTTTACCGAGTTGACGATGGCCTTTCCGTTATAGGCCCGGAGAGCGGCTTCCAGCACCTCGGGGCTGGAGGAATCCAGCTGGAGAGGAAGCTCGGTGACCCCCTGAAGGGCTTTTACCACCTTCACCATGGCGGCCTTTTCGTCGATCTCGGGCAGCCCTACGTTGACGTCCAGGATGTCCGCCCCAGCGGCGGCCTGGTCCAGCCCCTGGGCCAGGATGTAGTCCAGTTCCCGGTTCCGCAGGGCCTCCTTGAACCGCTTTTTGCCGGTGGGGTTGATCCGCTCCCCAATGACCCGGACCCCGCCGGTGGTCACCACCCGGCTGGGACTGCAAACAGCAGGAGGGATGACGGTCTCTGGGCGGGAGAACGGGATCCCGTCCACAGCTTTCCGGATGGCGGCGATGTACCGGGGATCGGTGCCGCAGCAGCCCCCCAGCACCTGAACTCCTGCCCGGGCCAGTTCCGCCATGGCCGCCCCGAACTCCTCCGGGCTGATGTTGTACCGGCCGGTGGCGGGATCGGGCAGTCCGGCGTTGGGTTTCATCACCAATGGCAGGGTGGTCCAGCGGAGAAGCTCAAGAGCCAGGGGGAGCATCTCGCCAGGACCCAGGGAGCAGTTGATACCCACAGCGTCGGCTCCCAACCCTTCCAGGGTCAGAGCCATGGAGGGGATGCCGCAGCCGGTGAAGGTGCGGCCGTTTCCCTCAAAGGTCATGGTGCAGATCACCGGAAGATCCGAGTTTTCCTTTACCGCCAGGAGGGCGGCCTTCATTTCGTAGAGATCAGTCATGGTCTCAATAACCGCCAGATCCGCCCCGGCCTCGGCCCCGGCCCGGACCTGCCGGGAAAAGGCCTCATAGGCCTCATCAAAGGTGAGGGTGCCGGTGGGTTCCAGCAGCTGCCCCAGAGGGCCGATGTCCAGGGCCACCAGGGCGCGGCCGCCAGACGCTTCCCGTGCCAGGGATACCCCCGCCCGAACCAGCTCTTCCGGCTCATAGCCGCAGCCCTGGGCCTTATAGGGGCTGGCTCCAAAGGTGTTGGCGTACAGGACCTGGGCCCCCGCCTCCAGGTAGCTGCGATGGATCTCCAGCAGCCATTCCGGGTGGAGAAGGTTCATAGTCTCGGGCACCGCTCCCATGGGCATCCCTTTTTGCTGGAGCATGGTACCCATGGCCCCGTCCAGGAACAGAAAGTCAGGGTGGGAGAGAAGTGTTTTAAAATCCATCTGGATCCTCCTTCTTTCGATAGGGACAGCTGTTTTTCAGGGAACAGTTCTGGCAGCCTTTTTGGCAGCCTTCAGGAGATGCCGCCTCCTGGGCTCCCGGTTCCCGGACGCCCAGCACCGCCGTCACCGACTTCCTGGGGGTGAGGATGCTGCTCCCGGTGGCGCAGAGGCCGATTTTTCGGGGAGCGTCCAGCAGGGCCAGAAAGTCCCGCTGGATTGTCACCGGCAGATCTCCGTAGCCCGGGCTGAACCGCCGGGTAAGGCTTTTCCCGGGAAGAGCTTCGGCGATGATTTTCTCCCCCCGGTCGCAGACCTCCTCAATGGCGGCGGTGGCGCAGCTTTCCAGCACTAGGCTCCGGCTCAGATCGGTGAGCTGGCTGCGCCGGAGGAGAGAGTCCACCTCCTGGGAGAGGGTGGCGGCCAAAAGTACTGCCTCCCCGCATCCCGCCAGCAGCTGTTTCAGGTCTCCCCCGGGGAGAAGGAGCCCCCCTTCCAGAAGGACCCCCTCAGGTCCGGCCTGGCATTTCAGAGAGCGCCAGATCCACCGGGGTCTGGCTGTTGCCAGCAGTTCCAGGCAGCACTCCCGGACCAGGGGCAGCAGAGGCGCCGGATTTCGCCCGGCGGCTCCCAGGTACCGCAGCACCTCCCCTTCCGGGATGGAGGAAAGGGCCATTTCAGCCATGGCCAAGGCCTCCTTTCAGTGGGATGGAGAGGGGATCAGGCCTCCCGGAGACTGGCCACCGCCTGGGAGATGCGCCGGGCCACCATGGGGTTGTTCATGGTGTAGAGATGAATCCCCTGGACACCTTGGGCGATAAGGTCCACAATCTGATCCACGGCGTAGGCGATACCGGCGTCCCGGAGGGCTTCAGGGTTCTGTTCGTACCGGCTGATCATCTTGGTGAACTTTGGGGGGAGGCTGGCGCCGCAGAGGGAAACCATCCGCTGGATCTGTTTGGCGTTTACCACTGGCATGATCCCCGCCTCGATAGGAACGGTGATGCCAGCGATCCGGGCCCGTTCCACAAAGGAGTAGAAGGCGCCGTTGTCGAAGAAGAGCTGGGAAATCAGGTGGGAGGCCCCGGCATCCACCTTTTTCCGAAGGTTCAGCACATCCTGGACCAGGTCAGGGGCTTCGGTGTGGCCTTCGGGGTAGCAGGCGCCGGAGACGGAAAAGCCCCCCTGCTCCCGGATAAAGGCAATCAGGTCGCTGGCGTGAGCGAAATCGGTTTTGGGGGGCACGCCGGGGGTGCGGTCTCCACGGAGGGCCAGAATATCCTCCACTCCTTCCTGGCGCAGCTGGTCCAGCAGCTCCGAAATCTCCTCCCGGGTGGAGTTGACACAGGTGAGATGGGCCAGGGGCCGGATGCCGTAGCGGTGGCGTATGGCTCCGGCGATCTGGGGAGTGGAACGGTCAGAAGCGCCGGAACCGCCGGCGCTGTAGGTGACGCTGATGAAATCCGGCCGGAGGCTTTCCAGCTCCGCCAGGGTGTGCCAGATGGTATCGATGGAACTGTCCCGCTTTGGAGGAAACACCTCAAAGGAAAAGACCACGTTTTTTTCCTGAAACAGCTGGGCAATACTCATAGAGATTCGGCCTCCTTTCGGGCTTTGGAACGCAATACGGTATGATATTCAATCATAAAGGAAACAGGAGGAAATTGCAAGGAAAAGGCGTTTTCCGGCGGGGAGGAAAGGCGATAAAAGGTCCACCTGCCGGCAAGGAAGGCAGGTGGACCCAAATTTTTCTCGATAGCCGGCCTGGAGAGGGCCTGGAGAGGGCCTGGACGAAGCGGTCTGTAAACAGATCCAGGATGAAGTTATGCCTGGCTCTCTTCCAGAAGCTGGCGAACTTTTTCCAAAAGCTCGGTGAGGCTCACCGGCTTTACCAGGAAACCGTCAATGATCCCCTTGTGCTGGCTTTCCACCAGATCCCGGTCCACGAAACCGGTGGTCACCAGGATGCGGATTCCAGGCTGGGTGTTCCTGGCCAGAAGAGCTGCCAGCCCTCCTTCGCCAAGGGACATGTGGTAACTGCAAATAAACAGGTCCACTCCATTGGTTTTCCGCAGGTAGCTCATCACCTCATCGGCGCGGGAGAAGCTTTCCACCTGGTAGTCCTCGGCCAGGAGAGCCCCGGTGAACATCCGGGCCACCCGGGGGTCTTCATCCAGGAGAAGGACCTGGCGCTTTTCTCCCTTGTGGGACGGCTTCTCCGGGGGGCGTGCTGCCCCCACCGGCAGGAGGAGGGTAAAGACGGTACCGTTGCCCGGTTCACTTTCCACCGTCACCGAGCCTTGGTGGCTTTCCATAATGCTCTGAACAATGGAGAGCCCCAGACCGGTGCCCTCTCCAGTGCGTTTTGTGGTGAAGAAGGGGTCGAAGACCCGGTCCAGAATATGGCGTTCAATACCGGTACCATTGTCGGTGAAGGTGATTTCCGCCTTGTCACCGGGGAGGATGCGGCCTTTGACGGTGAGACGGCCGTTTTCCCGCTCCCGAACGGCGTGGAAGGCGTTGGTGCAGAGGTTCAGGACTACCTG
>JAHZBJ010000066.1:0-4880 GCA_019423445.1 Oscillospiraceae bacterium | reverse complement strand
GCGCTGTAGGCCATTTTCAGGGCCGCTTCCACCGTTTCGGTGAGATCCAGGTCTCGGAAGGCGGTTTCCCGGTCTTTGCGGCTGATGTCGGTGATCTGCTGGATCACCTCTTTGGCCTTGACGGCGGCGGAGTAGATTTCCTGGGCTTCATCATAAAGCTCCTCCTGGCCGCTGAGTTCGTCGGCCATCAGGGCGGAGTAGGCCATGATGGGGGTCAAAAGATTTCCCAGTTCGTGAGCGATACCGCCGGTGAGAGTACCAATGGTCTCCAGCCGTTGGAAATGCTGGATTTTTTCTTCGCTGCGGCGCATTTCCTCCAGGGTGGTGTTGAGTTCCCGGAGATAGGAGTTTTCCCGTTCCACCTGGCGTTTTCCCTGGATGGCGGTATAGAGCTGAACCGCCAACAGGCAGAAACACACCATCATCACCAGCATCACCGCTCCGATGCTGAAAATGCCCTGGTCCACTGGTTCCATAATCTCGTTGTAGTCAGCCACGGCGCTGACAATGAGAAAATCCGAACCAATCCGGGCTGGGGTATAGGCGCAGATTTTTTTCACCAGGACCGGATTTTCCTCCGCCCACCAGTAGGAGTGGTAGATCTCGATATCCTCCGCACCGGTCTTTTGGCGTGCCACCATATCCTCCAGCTCGTCAAAATAAAAGTCGGGGTACAGCTCTTTCCGGTTCTGGATAACGTCCTTCCCGATTTGGCTGGTTTGGGGATGGGTAAGGACAATGCCGCTGGAGTGCTTGTAGGTGACATAGCCCTTTTCACCAATGGCCATAAAAGCTCCGGTGTCTTCGTACATGTAGGCTACATCCACCATGCTTTGGAGGCGGTAGTTCTGGTCCACGAGAGTGGAGATAGCCAGATATAACCTGCCGGCAGCGGAACGGACCACCACCAGGTTCCCGTCTTTGGGGGTGATGGCTTCATAGGGACCGTGGCGGTTTGTGCCGGTGAGTCGGTTTCCGTCGTGGTCGGTAAGGGCGATGTCCGCAACATAATCCTCTGTGGCGTAATTGTAAGTGTCCAAGTACTCAAGAAGAAGGGAGTCGTCTCCCTCCCGGCGGTAGGCCGACACACCGCGCTGAAAGTCGGAGGAGGCCTTAATGACGCTGAAATCTTTTTGGTAACTGCCAAGATAGTTTTCCAGGTTGCTGGCGGCGGAGCGTGCCAGAGCCAGCAGGAGCTGCTCTTGGTTCCCCACCGACTGTTGCCGCAGGTTCATGTAGATGGAGGTGACCAGAAGGCCGCCGCCCACCAATACGGCGCAGACCAACACCACCGGAAGCCAGATAGGGGTATTGCCTTTCCCCAGGACCCTTTTTTCCATAAGCTGAAAATCCTCCTTCAAGAGGGCAAGTTCTTTCTTATTGTAAACGGATGGAGGCGGGAAGTAAAGAGGCCTTTTCCTGTGGGAATCTGTACAAATTGGGAGAAGTATGGTACAATAACCCCAGCAGCCGGGCGCCGGGAATACCCGGTGGTCAGAGAAGGGAGGTTTGAGTTTGGCGTCGGAATGTGTGCTTATTGTGGATGACGACCCCATGGTGCGCAAAGTCCTCACCAAAGTGGTAGTGAGCAGCGGCTTTGTCCCTGCCACGGCGGCCAGCGGCGAGGAGGCCCTGACCCTGATCCAGCGTCAGCATGTGGATCTGATCATTCTGGATATCATGATGGGAGGCATGGACGGCTTCGAGGTGGTTCAGGAGATCCGCCGCCGCCGTAACGAAACTCCTATCATCATTCTCAGTGCCCGCACCGAGGATTACAATACCCTTTACGGTCTGGATATCGGCGCCGACGACTATATCACAAAACCCTTTAACCCGGTGTTGATGGGGGCCAAGGTGAAGGCGCTGATCCGCCGGAACAAAGCAGCCCAGAGCGGCGCTCAGGCCATCCAGACGGTGGGTCCTTTTGTGTACCATAACGATACCATGCGCCTGGAGAAGGATGGGGTGGAGATCCCCCTCACCAACAAGGAAAACGTCATGATCAAACTGTTCCTGGACCATGTAGGGCAGGTGTTCACCAAAGAGCAGCTGTACCAACATATCTGGGGAGGGGACGTTCTGGTGGATGCCAATGCTGTGATGGTCTATGTCAGCCATCTGCGCAACAAACTGGAGAAGGATCCCAAGAATCCGGAGTACCTGAAAACGGTGTGGGGCCTTGGCTACAAGTTTGTGGTGGACGGGGGGCGCTGAGCCCCTTCATGGACAAAAGCGGGGGTAACGCCCGGCAGGGCGTCGGGGAGGACGCAGGCCGGGCTGTTTGTCTGCACAGAGGTTTTTTCTGGATGCGGCCCGGAAAAAACTGCTGGGAGCGGGGAAAGAATAGTGGAAGAGGGGTTCTTTTTGCCGGAAATTTTCCATTTTCTGCCGCTCTATTGAACAAAAATGAATGATTTTCTTTGTAAATGTTGCCCAGGGGATTGACAAAGCGGCCTGGCCCCGGAATAATAGGAATGAAACCGCGGTTGCCCCTGGCTGGGGGTCCGTCGGGAAAGGAGCATCGTGCTATGAGAGGAATTTATTCTTCGGTTAACCGTATCCGACGTCAGATTTTTACCGAGGTGGCCCGGATGGGTTATGAGGGCGGGGATTATTCCCGAATTGAGGAGCTGCCCTATAAGATCATCCCCGGGGAGGTGGCCCAGTACCGGGAGTCCATCTTCCTGGAGCGGGCCATTGTAGGGGAGAGACTCCGGCTGGCCATGGGTCTGCCCCTGCGGCCCATGGACGAACACGCGCCCCTTTCCATGGGGGTGAACGAAAGCGCCATTGCGGAAAAATACTATGAGCCCCCTCTGATTAACCTCATTAAATTTGCCTGTCATGGATGCCCTGAAAAGCAGTACCGGGTCACCGACTGCTGCCAGGGGTGTTTGGCTCATCCCTGCAGCGAAAGCTGCCCCAAGGGGGCCATCACCGTCCATATCAACGGTAAGTCGGTGATCGATAACGAAAAATGCATCCGCTGCGGCCGGTGTGCTGCCGCCTGCCCTTATGGGGCCATTATCAAGTTGGAGCGCCCCTGCGCCGCAGCCTGCGGCATGGACGCCATTGGCACCGACGAGCAGGGGAAGGCTTCCATCGACCAGGACAAGTGTGTTTCCTGCGGAATGTGCCTGGTGAACTGCCCCTTTGGCGCCATTTCGGACAAGGGCCAGATCTTTCAGCTGATCCAGTCCATCAAGAAAGGGGACCGGGTCATCGCCATTGTCGCCCCCTCTTTTGTAGGGCAGTTTGGCCCCTCCATGACCCCGGAGAAGTTTACCGCCGCCATGAAGGAGCTGGGCTTTGACAGTGTGGTGGAGGTGGCCATTGGCGCCGACCTGTGTACCATCGAGGAAGCCAAGGACTTTATCCGGGCGGTGCCTGCGGAACAGCCCTTTATGGCCACTTCCTGCTGTCCCTCCTGGTCGGTGATGGCAAAGAAGCTTTTCCCAGAGCTGTCCATGTATATCTCCATGGCCCTGACCCCCATGGTCCTGACGGCCCGGCTCCAGAAAAAGGAGCATAAAGGCTGCAAGGTGGCTTTTATCGGCCCTTGCTCGGCCAAAAAGCTGGAGGCCAGCCGCCGCAGTATCCGCAGCGACGTAGACTTCGTTCTCACCTTTGAAGAGCTGATGGGAATGTTTGAGGCAAAGGGCGTGGACTTTGACGCCATTACCGAGCTGACTCCCCTGGAGGAAGGCACCGGGGCGGGCCGGGGCTTCGCCGTCAGCGGTGGAGTGGCCAAGGCGGTGGCCGACGCGATCCATGTGCTGGATCCCAACCGGGAGGTAAAAGTGGCCAGCGCCCAGGGCCTTTCGGAGTGCCGCAAGCTCCTGGCCATGGCCAAGGCCGGCAAATACGACGGCTATCTTCTGGAAGGAATGGGCTGTCCCGGCGGCTGTGTGGCCGGTGCCGGTACCATCCAGGCGGTGAACAAATCCACCGCCACTGTGGAGCGGTACAGCAAGGCCGCCAAGCGCCAGACCGCCACCGAACCCAAGTATGACATCACCCTGAGCCTTCTCCACGAGTGATGCTGGAAATTTAATCCTGATTGAAGAAGATCCCCCTTTTGTTTCGTTTTCTAACCAGAGAGCAAAACAGAAGGGGGATCGTTTATGAAGGAGATTTATATCGTTTTGAGCCAAACGGGGACAAGGTTCTCCAGAATGCTCCACCTTTTCAACCGGGCCCCTTATAACCACGCTTCTATCGCTTTGGACAGCAGCCTGTCGGAGCTTTACAGTTTTGGCCGCCAATGCCTCTGGCTCCCCATTGCCAGCGGTTTTGTCCGGGAACACCCGGGCCAGGGGATCTACCGCCGTTACGGGGACACCCTCTGTGCGGTATACCGGGTACCGGTTGCTGAGGAAAGCTTTTGCCGTTTGGAGGCTGCCATCAGCGCTTTTGAGGAGAAAGAGTGGACCTATCGTTACAACTTTATCGGTCTGCTTACCATTCTGGCGGGGATCCCCCTGCATCGGAGCCGGCATTTTGTGTGCTCCCAGTTTGTGGCCTATGTCCTTCAGCAGAGCGGCCTGTGGACCCTGGAGAAGGATGTCTCCCTTGCCCGTCCACAAGATTTTCCAGGGCCGGCTCAACGATTATTGCCATCCCATCCGCCTTTTGCCAGTCCCGGCGGTTCCCCGGCACCTTTCGGCGTGACCTTTCGGAGGCCCTTGCAAGAGAGATCCATTTTATGGTATCCTGAGAAAAATCCCTGCCGCAGCTAGGAAGAAGTGGCAGAAGAAAGGAGACCCTCCATGATTAAGATGACAACAGAGGGGAGAAAGACCCTGATCAGCATCATGGCCATCATTTTGATCGCCTTGGCAATCTGGTTGGGATGGACCAGGCCCCTGGGAGACGTC
>JAHZBJ010000065.1:1850-10783 GCA_019423445.1 Oscillospiraceae bacterium | reverse complement strand
TCTGGAAGGCATCCAATCTTCAGGACTTCGGACCGCAAAACCATCTTCTCTCTTCCGGCGGTCCGTTCACAGATAGAGTGGCTTTCTTTTCCGTTTTTGATGCACCAAAAACATCGAAGTCAGGACTTCCCCCCGAAAAAAGCCCCCGGACGGCACCAAACCGCACAGGGGCTTCTCAAACAATTTGAAAGAAGGTATCAGGTATTGGAAGATTCCTCACCGGCGGTCTCCAGGAGGAAAATCACCGGCCGCAATCCATCATTGCAGCTGCAGACCGCCGTTCTCGGTTTCCGGATCCATTCCCCGCGATAAAAGGTCTCGGTGCCGTGGGCCAGGGCAAAGACATATTGGTAGATCGCCTTCCACGCTTCGCCGCAGAACCCCTCCGGTATGGCGTAGTCCGTCCAGAACACCTGTCCCGGCTGAAACCGCTGACAGGGTCCAAACCCCTCCACCCCATATTCTTCCGTCAGCTCCCGGTCCAGGGTGGTTTTTAGAACCGTAATCCTTACCTTTCTCATAAGAGCTCCTTTCGTGGGAGGGGAATTTTCCCTGAGAAGTCAATAGGCCGCCGCAATGGTGCCTCCGCAGACCACCCGGTCCTCCTGGTAAAGCACCGCTGCCTGACCGGGGGTGGGGGCCCGCTGGGGATCCCGGAACAGCAGCCGCAGCCGTCCGTCTGGAAGAAGGGATGCCTCCGCTGCCGCAGGGCGCTGGGAATACCGGAGCCGGGCCAGAACCTCCACCGGCCGGGAAAAAGCCTCCCGGGGAAGGGAAACAAAATTCACATCCTCTGCCAGCACCTCCCGGCGCAGCAGATCCCCCTCTTCTTCCACCAGGGTGACGGTATTGCGGATGGGGTCGATAGCCCCTACAAACATAGGCCGCCCAAGGGAGATCCCCAGACCTTTCCGCTGGCCGATGGTGTACCGGGCCGAACCCCGGTGCTTCCCCAGAACCCGGCCTTCCCGGTCGAGGAAATCCCCAGGGGCCAAAGGCTCCCCGGTGTATTCCTCCAAAAAGGCGGCGTAATCTCCCCCGGGGACAAAGCAGATATCCTGGCTGTCCGGCTTGTGGGCCACCCGAAGGCCGCTCACCTCCGCCATCTGGCGGATCTCCTCCTTGGGAAAATCCCCGCAGGGAAGGAGGAGCATGGAAAGCTCCTCCTGGGTAAGGCTGTAGAGGACATAGCTTTGGTCCTTGGAAAGGTCCCGTCCCCGGCGGAGCTCCCACCGTCCCGAGGGGCTCCGTTCCACCCGGGCGTAGTGGCCGGTGGCGATATAGTCCGCCCCCAGCTCCCGGGCCCGGCGGCAGAACTCCCCAAACTTGATGTACCGGTTGCAGAGGATGCAGGGATTCGGAGTTCTGCCCTCCCGATAGGCCTGGATAAACGGCTCCACCACCTGACGGCGGAACAGGTCCTTGTAATTGAGGACATAGTGGGGAATCCCCAGCTGATGGCAGACCATACGGGCATCGTTGACGTCGTCCAGGCCACAGCATTCGGAGTCCTCCTCTCCCCCGCTCCAAAGGCGGAAGGTGACTCCTATCACCTCATATCCCTGCTTTTGAAGGAGCCATGCCGCAACCGAGCTGTCCACACCGCCGCTCATAGCCACCAATACCTTGCCTTTCATAGGCGCCTTATCATCCTTTCAGGAATTCCTCCAGGCAGTCTGCCGCGTAGGCCAGATCCTCCCGGGTAACGTCGTGGTTGGTAACAAACCGCATCTCCCCGGCGGAGACACCGTTGATCTTTATGCCTTTTTCCAGGAAGCGTTCCGGCAGGGAGGCCACCAGGGCATCCGGGTAATCCAGGGTGAAGAACACCATATTGATTTGAATTCCATCGGTGTTCACATGAACCCCGGGGATACGGCTCAACCGCTCCCGAAGCCAGGCAGCGTTCTCATGGTCCTCCGCCAGCCTGCCGGTCATCTTCTCCAGAGCCACAATGCCGGCAGCGGCCAGGAAGCCGCACTGGCGCATTCCGCCTCCCAGAAGTTTCCGGTTCTTCCGCGCTCTTTGGATAAACTCCCGGCTCCCGGCCAGGATAGAGCCTACCGGAGCGCAGAGGCCCTTGGAAAGGCAGAACATCACCGAATCGGTGCAGGCCGCGATCTCCGCAGCGGAGCAGCCCAAAGCCGCCGCCGCGTTAAAAAGTCTGGCCCCGTCCATGTGAACCATAAGGCCGTGGGCCTTGGCGGTGGCGTAGACCTTCTCCGCCACATCCAGGGGCACCGCCCGGCCGGTGGCCAGGGCGTTTTCCACACAGAGAAGGGTTGTGGTGGGACAGTGGATGTCCTCCTCCCGGATGGCACGCTCCACAAGTCCAGGGTAGATAATGTCGTCCCGGCTGTCTACCGGGTCCAGGGTGACCCCGGCAAGAACGGCGGAGGCTCCCACCTCATGGACATAAACATGGGAATTCCTCCCGCAGATCACCGCGTCCCCGCGCCGGGTATGGGTCATAACGGCCAACTGATTGCCCATGGTCCCGGAGGGGACAAAGAGGGCGGCTTCCTTCCCTACCCGCTGGGCCGCCAGCTCCTCCAGGCGGTTCATGGTGGGGTCGTCGCCGTAGACGTCGTCCCCTACCTGGGCCTCCAGCATGGCCTGACGCATTTCGGGGGTGGGCTGAGTAACGGTGTCACTGCGGATGTCAATGATCTTTTCCATCGAGATACCTCCTTCTCCCCGGGCAATTCCGGGCGTACACATTTGTATTAACGAAAAAACCGTGCTATACTGAAACTGTTAAGAGGCGCCGGCCCCCACCGGAGACCGTGCCCCAATGACGAAACTGAAAGGGGTTGTACTGTATGAATCCGAATGTAAAGGCGATCCAAATGGCCCGGCTGGAACGCACCGCCAAAGCCTTGACCCAGAACCGCATGGAAGCCCGGGTGGTTGCGGACAAGGAAGAGCTGCTGAAACTCATCCGCGAGATGATGCCCAAGGGTTCCTCGGTGGCCACCGGCGGCTCCATGACCCTGGAGGAAACCGGCATCAATGCCCTCCTCTCCAGCGGCGATTACGACTTCTACTTCCGGGGCCGCACCGACGAAAACGGACAGCCTGTGGATGTGTTCCGGGCCGCCTTCTCCTGCGACTGGTATTTTGCCAGCGCCAACGCCATTACCGAGGACGGCAAGCTCTACAACGTGGACGGCAACGCCAACCGTGTTGCGGCCCTCTGCTACGGACCCAAGCACGTCATCATCGTGGCCGGCTGCAACAAGGTGGTCCGGGATCTGGCGGAAGCCGATGAGCGGGTGCGCACCATTGCCGCCCCCGCCAACTGCGTGCGCCTGGGCAAGAAGAACCCCTGTACCGTCATTGGGCGCTGCGCCGACTGCCGCAGCGAGGACCGGGTCTGCTGCGATACCGTTATCCACGGCTTCCAGCGGGATCCTGACCGTATCAAAGTGTTCCTTCTCCCCGAGGAACTGGGCTATTGATACGCTGCATACAGGAAATACACTTTCCCCTTCCCACTCCGGGAAGGGGAATCTTTATCGCGGTCTTTTTCATCTGAAACGGCCTGGAAAAGCCTTGTCTCATTCTTCCCCACGCCGGGGCATCAGGCGTTCCGCCAGCCCCACAATCAGCAGGCCCATCTCCCGGGTCCGCAGAAGGATGTTCAGCAGCCCGTAAACCAGGGCCCCTACCATGGCCGCCAGCAGAAATGCAGCCGGCATGGAATCCAAGGCCTCCATAAAAATATCATAGAGGGGGATCACGGTAAAGCACATCCCCGCCGTGGCCGCAGCCATTTTCAGCAGACTGATAAAAAGCCGCCCCAGCCCCAGGGGGCCGATACGGCGCCGCAGGGAGATAAGAAGCATCACCAGGGTGACACCCCCGGAGATGGTGGTGGCCAGGGCCAACCCCTTGTGGGCCATGGACTTGATCAAAAGGAGGTTCAGGACGATGTTGATCAGGATCGCCACCACAGAGTTGATGGTGGGGGTCTTGGTATCCTGGATGGCATAGAACATATTAAGGGCAATCTCCTTGATACTGAAAAAGATAAGCCCCAAGGCATAGAAGGAGACCACCTCGGCGGTGCGCTGGGTGTCATAGGCGGTAAAGGCGCCCCGCTGAAACAGTATGGTGACAATCTCTTTGGAAAAGATAATCACCCCGGCGGAGATGGGCAGCACCATCAAAGACATGAGGCCGGCGCTGCTGCGGAAGGTTGATTTCAGGCGGCGGGTATTCTTGATGGCGGACAGGTGGGACATCTGGGGAAAAACCGCGGTGGTCACCGAGATGACGAACACCGCCGTCACAAAGCCTACCACGCGGTTGCCGTAGCTGAGGGCGGAGACGCTTCCCGCAGGCAGCACCGAAGCGATGGTCCGGTCGATCATGGTGTTAAGCTCGGTGATAGCCTTGCCCAGGAAAATCGGAAGCACCACCAGGAGCAGCCGCCGTATCTCCGGGGTACGGAACTGAAAACAGGGCCGGTAGGAAAAATGGTGGCGCTTGGAGGCCAGCCAAAGCATCACAAAGGAAGCAAAATACCCTGCCACTACCCCCCAGCCCAGGACGGCCTGGCCGTAGGTCACCGAGAGAAACATAGAGGCGATGACACAGACATTGAGGGGCGCACTCACCATCCCCACAGCGAAGAAGCTCCCGTGGATCTGGAGAAATCCCTGCAGGATAAAGTAGACCCCGATGAAAAGGAGGGAAAGGATCACCACCCGGGAGAGGGAAAGGGCGATCTCCATGGTCTCTGCATCAAAGCCCACGGCAAAAGCCTTGACAATGGGCTTTTCAAAAACCCAAAAGATCACCATGATCACAAGGGAAATCAGAAACACCATAGTGATAACGCTGTCGGTAAATCGCCGCAGCCCCTTTGGGTTTTCCTGCCGGACCCGGGCATAACTGGAAATATAGCTGGTAAGCATTGCGGAACCGATTCCCGCGAAGATGATGGTGGGGATGGAAAAGGCCACGATATAGGCATCGCTCACCGGGGAAGCCCCGTAGACGTAAGCCAGAGACATCTCCCGCCCAAAACCCAGCGCCTTGGCAAAGGCTGTCGTCAGGATCAGGATCACGGTATAGGTGGCGGTGCTGCCTTTTTTCTGTTCCAACGGAAGGTCTCACCCCTTTGCGATGCTGTGATGATAACGCGGAAACCGCAGATCAGTGGAGAGGTCCAAAGTTCCCCACCGGCCAGATGGTGAAGACCGCCTTTCCGGTGATCTTCTCCCCTGGGATATAGGGGTTATCCCACAGTCTTGCGTCGTCGGAACCGCTGCGGTTATCCCCCATGAAAAGGTAGCACCCCTCCGGCACCTGGAAATCTCCGGCGTGGTCTGGGTTGCTGTCCTTATAAAAGACGTATTCCTCCTCCACCGGCTCCCCATTGAGGATCATATCCCCATCCTCGGTAATGACCACATGGTCCCCTGGCAGTCCTACCAGACGCTTCACCAGGGTAAGCTCCAGTTCGTCGGACTCAAACACCACAATGTCCCCCCGCTCCAGCTTCTCCGGGTCATGGACACGCAGGGCAAACAGAACGCTGGCCTTGTCGATGGTGGGGATCATGGAGCCGGTGGGCACGATAACAAAGAAAAACAGAAATTTGATGATAAAGAGCAGGACAAGAATCTCAATGCCAAAAGGGATGACCCACTCTTTCAGAATCTTTTTTGCTTGTTCCACAGTTGCGACCTCCAAAAAGCCCCGGGACGGAAATGCCGTCGAAACGGGGCGCTTCATATTCTGTTTTATTATAGCCCTTCGGCGGCATTTGCACAAGGAAAATCCGGAAACTGCCTGGAAAAGAACGGCAAAATTAACAAACCCGAAACAAAAGGCTCCTCTTTTCCCCCGCCGCACCGATTGCGGCCGCCTCTCGTCCCTCTTCCCTGCAAAAAGGAGCGCCGTTTTCACACGGCGCTCCTTTTTGACTTTTCAACTGCCTTTTGTGTTTATTTCAGGATTTCAGAGAGGAAACTGGTCCCGGCCCCCGGGTACTTCACCCCCAGATAGTCCGCTACCGTGGCGGCGATATGGGCGTAGGTGTCCCGAGTGCCCAGATTGACCCCTGCCTTCACCCCGGGGCCCCAGACAATCAGGGGGACATGCTCCCGGGAATGGTCGGTGCTGGGGGTTGCCGGATCGCAACCGTGGTCAGCGGTAATCATCAGCAGGTCCCCTTCCCCCAGAAGGGGCATCAGCTCCCCCAGGCGGCGGTCAAACTGATTCAAAGCGGCGGTATAACCCGGAACGTCGTTCCGGTGGCCGTAAAGCATATCGAAGTCCACCAGGTTCACAAAACACAGCCCTGTGAAATCTTTTTCCGCATACTCCAGGGTGCGGTCCATCCCGTCATCATTGGACTTGGTGCGGACAAACTCGGTCAGTCCCCTGCCGGCAAAGATATCGTGGATCTTTCCCACCCCAATGGAACTGAGACCCGCCTCCTTGACGGCGTCCAGGAGGGTGGACGCCGGGGGCTCCAGAGAATAGTCATGGCGGTTGGGGGTCCAGGCGTAATTGGGCCAGGTCCCTACAAAAGGCCGGGCGATGACCCTTCCTACCCCGTGTTCTCCGGTAAGGATCTCCCGGGCTGTCTCACAGGCCCGGTACAACTCCTCCAGGGGTACCAGTTCCTCGTGGGCGGCGATCTGAAAAACGCTGTCCGCCGAAGTGTAAACGATCCAACTCCCGGTGGCCATATGCTCCTGGCCGTAATCCATCAGAACCTGGGTACCGGAATAAGGTTTGTTGCACAGGACTCCCCGCCCGGTGCGGCGGCTGAATTCATCCAGCACCTCCCTGGGGAATCCATCCGGGTAGGTGGGCAGGGGTTTCGGGGAGATGATCCCCGAGATCTCCCAGTGGCCGATGGTGGTGTCCTTTCCCCGGGAAGCCTCCGCCAGCCGGGCCACCGCCCCCATGGGGTTTGCCGCCGGAGTACCGCAGCTCACCCCTTCAATATTGAAAAGCCCCAGCTTCTCCAAATTGGGCACCGAGAGCTTTCCGGAGGCGGCACAAGCCCCAAGGGTGTTGCTCCCTGCATCGCCGTAATCGGCGGAATCCGGCATCTCTCCGATGCCTACGCTGTCCAGAACAATGAGGAATACCCGCTTTTTGCCGTTCATGCTTTGCCTTCCTTTCCTGCCCCGATACCTGGGATCATTTTTGCTTTCATTATAACATGGAAACTCCGGGGCGCAATCCCTCTTTCTTTCATTTTTGACCAGCAGCACCATCCAACAGACTTCTTCCCGCCCTATACTCACAGCAACGTAGGCCACTCCTCCCACAAAAAGATTATTAAAAAAACAACAATATTTTTTCTCAAAGAAAGTCATTTATAGGCTGTTTAAACAACTCGTCATTGACATTCCCTCAAAATGACGCTAAAATGTAGTTGTACGAGAAGATGTTTCCAGCATCTTCCTGTTTTAGACAGAACAGCCATCCTGTTCTCAATTTGGAAAAGGAGAAAAAAATGAAACGTTATCTTGCGATTCTTTTGGCCGCGTTGATGGTCGTCACCGTGCTGGCCGGCTGCGGCGGTACCACTGCCAGTTCCTCCCAGGCCGCTTCCGGTTCCACCGGCGGCGATCCTGCCTCTTCCGAAGCTGCCCCTGAAGCAAAAGTCTACAATGTGGTGAACCTGGTCAACGGCAACCTGGGCGACAAGTCCTTCTTTGACGCCTGCGAATCCGGTCTTGCCGAGCTCCAGTCCGCCGGCCGCATCCCCTATCCCACCATTGAAATGGGCGGCACCGACGCTGACCAGCCCACCTGGAAGACCACCCTGGAGGACGTCTCCGCTTCCGGCGAGTACGACCTGATCATCTGCGGCACCTACCAGATGCCCGACTACCTCAACGAGGTGGCCGCCAAGTATCCCGATCAGAAATACCTTATTTACGACTCTGAAAGCAACCAGCCCAACGTTGCCAACATCAACTACAAGCAGAACGACATGGGCTATCTGGTCGGTACCTTCGCCGCTGCCATGACCACCCAGACCGACGTTGCCAACATCAACGCCGACAAGGTCATCGGTTTCGTGGGCGGCGTGGACAGCCCCGTCATCAACGACTTCCTCTATGGCTTCATCACCGGCGCCCAGGCTGTGGACCCCGAGATCAAGATCGACACCCGGTATGTCAACAGCTATGTTGATACCGCCACCGCCAAAGAGCTGGCCCTCTCCATGATCAACGACAACAACGTTGATATCGTCTGGGGCGTGGCTGGTCTCTCCGGCAACGGCGCTGCCGAGGCCGCTCTGGAGTCCGGTAAGGCTTACTTCATCGGCGTTGACTCCGACCAGGAGCTGACCCTCTCCACCGAGCTTGCCGCCATCACCCTTACCTCTGGTCTGAAGAACATCGGCCAGTCCCTCATCTGGTTCTTCGATGAGTGGGATGCCGGTACCACCTACTGGGGCCAGAGCGTCCTGCTGGGCCTCAATGAGGGCGGCGTGGGCATCGTCACCGACAAGAATTACGCCACCATCGCTCCTCAGGCAGTCCAGGATACCACCAACGCTGCCATCGAGGCTGTTGCCAACGGCGAAGTCACCGTTCCCACCGCCATCGGCGATGAGACCGGCGCCCTGGAGGAGCTGAGAGAATCTGTCCGGCCTTAAGCCGGTCCGCACCGTAAATTAACGGCACAACAACGGAAAGGGGGAGCATTCTGCGCTCCCCCTTTCCTGAATCACAACACAGAGGAGGGACTCCGCCTATGCCAGACAGCGAATTCGTTGTGCAGATGAAAGGTATTACCAAGGTATATCCCAACGGCATCGCCGCCAACCAGAGCGTGGATTTCAACGTGAAAAAAGGTGAAATTCATGCCCTGATGGGGGAAAACGGCGCCGGAAAATCCACCCTGATGAAGATGCTGTTCGGCCTGGAGCAGCCCACCGAGGGCGAGAT
>JAHZBJ010000065.1:341-1840 GCA_019423445.1 Oscillospiraceae bacterium | reverse complement strand
CTTACCTCCCCCACCGTCGCCATCTCCAAGGGCATCGGGATGGTGCACCAGCACTTTATGCTGGTTCCCTCCCTGACGGTGGCTGAAAACATCGTCCTCGGCATGGAGCCCAGAAAGCGGGGGCTCTTCATCGACTACAAGAAAGCGGTGGAGATCACCAAGGAGTACTCGGCCAAATACAACCTCCTGGTGGACCCCGATGCCAAAGTCATGGATATCCCCGTGGGGATGAAACAGAAGGTCGAGATTCTCAAGGCCCTGGTTCGGGGCGCCACCATCCTGATTCTGGATGAGCCCACCGCGGTGCTTACCACCCAGGAGACCTCCGAGCTCTTTAAGGAGCTGATCCACCTGAAGGAGCAGGGGTATACCATCATTTTCATCTCCCACAAACTCAAAGAGATTAAGCAGATCACCGATCGTCTCACCATCATGCGGGGCGGCAAGTCCATGGGCGTCTACAACACCGCCGATGTTTCGGAACAGGATATCTCCCGGCTCATGGTGGGACGGGATGTCATCCTGACGGTGGAAAAGGAAAAGGCCCAGCCCGGCGAGGTTGTGCTGGAGGTCCGGGACCTTGAATACACCAACGAGTGGAACAAGAAGATGCTGGACAAGGTCTCCTTCTCGGTGCGCCGGGGCGAGATCCTGGGGGTGGCCGGCGTGGAGGGCAACGGCCAGCGGGAGCTGGTGGATATGCTCTTCAACCTGGAAGTCCCCGACGGAGGCACCGCCACTGTCCAGGGCCAGAGCCTCATCGGCAAGAGCCAGGACAAGATCCGGGAACTGGGGGTCTCCCTGATTCCGGAGGACCGGATGCTTTACGGCATCGCCGGCGGAGGCACCATCGAAGAGAATGTTATCTCCGACCGCTTCTCCAAACCCGAGTTTAACAAAGGCCCCCTCTTCAATATGAACGCCATCCACAGCGAGAGCGAAACCCTGATCCGGGATTACCAGATCCTCTGCAAATCCCCCAAGCAGCAGGTGAAAATGCTCTCAGGCGGCAACATTCAAAAGGTGGTGGTGGCCCGGGAGTTCTCCAGCGAACCCACCCTGATCATCGCCGACCAGCCCACCCGGGGCATCGATGTGGGCGCCACTGAATTCATCCGCCGGAAGCTGGTGGAGCTGAGCCGAAACGGCGCCGCCGTCCTGCTGGTCTCCGCCGACCTCAACGAGGTGATGGAGCTTTCCGACAGCCTCATCGTCATGGTGGGAGGAAAGATCGCCGCCTACTTTGAAGATACCTCCGTTCTGGACGACATCATCATGGGCGAGTATATGCTGGGCCTCAAGAGCCAGAGCGAAGAGGAGATAAGGAGGGTCACACATGCGCAGTAAACGAGAAATCCTGTTCGGCTTTGTCCGGGGCGGCGCCGCCATCTTTGTGGCCCTGGCCGTGGCGATCATCTTCATTTTCATCTGTTCCGACACCCCCGGAAAAGCCCTTGAGTACCTGCTTGTAAAACCCATCCTCAACACCGGGGTCAACG
>JAHZBJ010000065.1:0-331 GCA_019423445.1 Oscillospiraceae bacterium | reverse complement strand
GGCCGGCGAAGGCGCCGTGATGCTGGGCGGTTTCGTGGCCGCTCTCTGCGGCATCTACTGGACCATGCCCGCCGGGGTCCACGTCACTGTCTGCGTCCTGATGGGCGCCCTGAGCTGCGGCGTTGTGATGCTCCTCCCCGCCCTCCTCAAAACCAAGCTGGGAGCCAGCGAGATGGTGTCCTCCCTGATGCTCAACTACGTCATCCAGTACGTGGTGCTCCACTTCCTCAACAACGACTTCGCCGACCGCAGCAAAGGTTCCACCCAGACCTTCCCCTTCGCCGAAACAGCCAAGGTCCCGGACCTGGTCCCCGGCACCGACCTCACCTGG
>JAHZBJ010000064.1:2294-10787 GCA_019423445.1 Oscillospiraceae bacterium | reverse complement strand
GCCACAACAAGGAGAGTCTCTCTACCTGCGGTGCCGAGGTCCAGAAGGGCAACGCCCCGGAGGAGCGTAAGCTCCAGCGGCTGTTCCGTGACCCCGCGGCCACCGATCTCATCAAGCGGTGCAACGACTTTGGCGCCGGCGGCGTTTCAGTGGCCATCGGCGAGCTGGCCGACGGCCTTGCCATCAACCTGGACGCTGTCCCCAAGAAATACGACGGCCTGGACGGCACCGAGCTTGCCATCAGCGAGAGCCAGGAGCGGATGGCGGTGGTACTGGACCCCGATGACGCCGATGCTTTTATCGCTATGGCCCGCCGGGAGAACCTGGAAGCCACCAAGGTAGCGGTGGTGACAGCAGAGCCCCGCCTCACCATGGACTGGAAGGGAAAGCGCATCGTCAGCCTTTCCCGGGAGTTCCTTTCCTCCAACGGCGCCAAGCGGTACGCCTCCGCCCGGGTGGAGGCCGGACAGGTCAGTCCCCGCACCCTTACCGGCAACCTCCGGCAGCGGTTGGAGGAGACGGTCACCGACCTGAACATCTGCAGCAAGAAGGGCCTTTCGGAGCGGTTCGACGCCACCATCGGCGCTGCCACCGTGGTGATGCCCTTCGGCGGAAAGTATCAGCTTACTCCGGTCCAGGCCATGGCGGCCAAGCTCCCGGTCCTCAAGGGGGAGACCACCACCTGTTCCGGTATGGCCTGGGGCTACAACCCTGTCATCGCCTCCCAGAGCCCCTACAGGGGGGCCTATCTGGCGGTGGTGGAGAGCCTGAGCAAACTGGTGGCCTCGGGCTTCTCCCGGGCCCATGCCTATATGACCTTCCAGGAATACTTTGAGCGGCTGGGAAGCGATCCGGGGCGCTGGGGCAAGCCCCTGGGAGCCCTTCTGGGGGCCCTGGAGGCCCAGGCTGACCTGGGGGTCGCCGCCATCGGCGGCAAGGACTCCATGTCCGGCAGTTTTGAGAACCTGGACGTCCCCCCCACCCTGGTATCCTTTGCTGTCAGCTGGGGCAGCGCCCAGTATGTCACCACCCCGGAATTCCGCAGCGCCGGCAGCACCCTCTGCTGGCTGGCCCCTGAAACCCGGGACGGCCTGATCCCTGAAAAGGAGAGCCTCCTCCGGTGCTATGACCGGGTGGAGTCCCTGATTCGGGAGGGGAGCGTTCTCTCTGCCTCCACCCCCGGCTACGGCGGTATGGCGGAGCAGCTTTTCAAGTCCTGCCTGGGGAACCGCCTGGGAGTGGAGGTGGAGCCCTCCTTCCCCCTGGACCGGCTCTTCGGCTACGCCTACGGCGGCTTCATCCTGGAGCTGGCCCCCGGCGCCGGAATGCCGGAAGGCGGGGTGCTTCTGGGCCGGGTGACGGAGGATTACACCTTCGCCGCCGGCGGGGAGCGGGTGGAGCTGGCTCCCATCCAGGCCCTTTATGAAGGGAAGCTGGAGCCGGTGTTCCCCTACCACACCACGGTGCAGAAGGCTCCCCTGGAGACCTTCACCTATCAGGGCGGGAGCCGGGTGGTTCCCAGGGAGGGGGTCTCCCGTCCCCAGGCCCTGATCCCGGTATTCCCCGGCACCAACTGCGAGTATGACACCGCCCGGGCCCTGAGCCGGGCGGGGATCCGTCCCCGGATCCTGGTGGTGCGGAACCTCACCCCCCAGGATGTGGCGGAATCGGTCCGGGCTATGGCGGAGGCCATTGGGGAGAGCCAGATCATCGTTATCCCCGGAGGCTTCTCCGGCGGCGACGAGCCGGACGGCTCCGGCAAGTTCATCACCGCCCTGTTCCGGAACCCCCGGATCACCGAAAGCGTCCGGGATCTTCTTCAGCACCGGGACGGCCTGATGTGCGGCATCTGCAACGGCTTCCAGGCCCTGGTGAAGCTGGGCCTTGTGCCCTACGGCGACATTGTGGACGCCGGAGAGGACAGCCCCACCCTTACTTACAACGTCATCGGCCGCCACCAGTCCATGCTGGTGCGGACCCGGGTGGCCAGCGCCAAGAGCCCCTGGTTCAGCCGGATGCAGCCGGGAGAGGTCTACACCGTGGCCATCAGCCACGGGGAGGGCCGGTTTGTGGCCCCGGAGGAAACCGTGCGGCAGTTGGCTCAAAACGGCCAGGTGGCCACCCAGTATGTGGACCTTGCCGGGGAACCCACCATGGACGTCCGCTGGAATCCCAACGGCTCTATCTTCGCTGTGGAAGGGATCACCAGCCCCGACGGCCGGGTCCTGGGCAAGATGGGCCACACCGAGCGCAGCGGGCCCTTCCTCTACAAGAACGTGGAAGGGGAAAAATACCAGCCCATCTTTGAAGGAGCCGCCGATTACTTCAAACTGTAAAAGGCATGGAACAAACCCGCCCCCGGTCCGGGGGCGGGAATATCATGGGGACCGGCCAGCCGCCGGTCCCGGGAGGTAAGAAGAGTTGGAAAACCACGACCGCTATATCAGCCCTTTTTCCACCCGGTACGCCAGCCGGGAAATGCAGTATATCTTTTCCGAAGACAATAAGTTCCGCACCTGGCGGAAGCTCTGGGTCGCCCTGGCCAAGGCGGAGCGGGAGCAGGGGCTCCCCATCACCCAGGAGCAGATCAACGAGCTGGAGAGCCATCTGGAGGACATCAACTACGACGTGGCGGTGGCCCGGGAAAAGGAGTGCCGCCACGACGTCATGAGCCATGTTTACGCCTACGGGGTTCAGTGCCCCGAGGCCCGGGGGATCATCCACCTGGGGGCCACCAGCTGCTATGTGGGGGACAACACCGACGTTATCCTGATGCGTCAGGGCCTTCAGCTGGTGCGGAAGAAGCTGATCAACGTCATTTCTCTCCTGGCAGGGTTTGCCCGGGAGTACAAGGATATGCCCTGCCTTGCCTATACCCATCTTCAGCCCGCCCAGCTCACCACTGTGGGGAAGCGGGCCACCCTCTGGATCAACGAGCTGGTGATGGACCTTACCGAGCTGGACCACCGGCTGGAGAATCTGGCCCTTTTGGGAAGCAAAGGCACCACCGGTACCCAGGCAAGCTTCGTGGAGCTTTTTGAGGGAGATGCCGCCAAGATCCGGGCGGTGGAGGAGTCCATTGCCAGGCAGATGGGTTTTGAAAAGGTGGTGCCGGTTTCCGGCCAGACCTATTCCCGGAAGATGGACTACTATGTCTGCTCGGTGCTGGCAGGGATCGCCCAGTCCGCCAGCAAGTTCTCCAACGACATGCGGATCCTCCAGAACTTCAAGGAGATGGAGGAGCCCTTTGAAAAGAGCCAGATCGGGTCCTCGGCAATGCCCTACAAGCGCAACCCCATGCGCAGCGAGCGGGTCACCGCCCTGGCCCGGTACGTCATGGTGGATCTGCTGAACCCGGCGTTCACCGCAGGGACCCAGTGGTTTGAGCGGACCCTGGACGACTCCGCCAACAAGCGCATCTCGGTGGCGGAGGCCTTCCTGGGGGTGGACAGCATCCTGAACCTCATGGAGAATATCTGCGACGGTCTGGTGGTGTACCCCAAGGTGATCCGCCAGCGGGTGATGAACGAGCTCCCCTTCATGGCCACCGAGAACATCATGATGAGCGCCGTGAAGAAGGGTGGGGACCGTCAGGAGCTTCACGAAAAGCTCCGGGTCCATTCCATCGCCGCCGGAAAGACCGTCAAGGAGGAGGGCAGGCCCAACGACCTCATCGAGCGGGTCTGCGCCGACCCCAGCTTCGGCCTGGACTACGACGAGGTGGAAGCCCTTCTGAAGCCGGAGGCTTTTACCGGCAGGGCGCCCCAGCAGGTGGAAGAATACTTGACAACCGTGGTGCAGCCCATCCTGGAGGCCAACCGTGACCTCCTGGGGGACAAGGCGGAGATCAACGTTTGAGAAATAAAAACAAGAGATAAGAATTCCCCGGTTTAACCGGGGAATTTTTATCTCTTGTGATTAGGATTTTTACTCCGCGGCCAGGAGAGCCATGTCCTCGCCTCCGGAAGGCAGGGTGGAATAGGTGTTCTGGAGGGCCTCCGCCTTCCAGAAATAGCTGTTCCGGTCCACCTGGCAGCACCATGCGGCATCGGCCAGGAGCTTTGCGATGCGGGTGCGCTTGAGGCGCCCTCCGGTTTCCCGGTAAAGCTCCTCCAGGGTGACGATCCGATCGCTGTTCCGGCAGAGATACTCCCGCAGCTGGAGCAGCAGCTGGGTTTCCACCACAGGGGAAACAGCCGCCGGGCTGCGCCGCCGGACAGGGGCTTCCGCCTTTTTCTCTTCCTCCTCCCGGCGCTTGTAAGCGGCATACACCGCCTTGATCCGGGTAATGAGCATGGGGGAAAAATCCTCCCGCCGGCTCAAAAGCCGGAAATCATAGCAAGCCAGGTCCCGCATGGTGCGGTAGCCATGGGTATTGCAGAAGTCCACAAAGGGGCGGTAAATGTCCCGGTTGTAAATGTCCTTGATCTCGTCCATCTTCCTCAAAATCCTTTCTCCGGGCCACTTCCTCCGACCCGTCGTTCTTTCTCGCACAAAATATAATTATACAGGATTATTTTGGAAAACACAATGAGCATTTCGCTGTATTTCGACAATGTTTTCCAGGAAGAAATGGACGGAAACAGGGATTACTTTACCTGGATCAGTTCATAGTCCCGGGTGCCGATGCCCAGCTCCTGGGCGTGTTCCAGCCCGACTTCCCAGTTGGTGGCGGGGAAGGCGCTGGAGAAGCGGTCGTGGGCGGGATCGCACCCTTCGATAACGCTGCCGGGCATGGGGGGCATCTTGTTGCAGGCATCGGCGCAGGCCTGGTCCAGGGCCACCGGGTCAAAGGAGGCGAAGAAGCCCACGTCGGGGATCAGGGGGATGTCGTTCTCCCCGTGGCAGTCGCAGTAGGGGGAAACGTCCATCACCAGGCTCACATGGAAGTGGGGGCGGTCGTGAACCACGGCCCAGGTGTACTCGGCGATCTTCTTGTTGAGGATGTCGTTGCTGTGGTTATCCGGAGACTGAACGGCGTCGAAGTTACAGGCTCCCAGGCACCGGCCGCAGCCCACGCATTTCTGGTGATCGATGGAGGCTTTGCGGTCAGGACCGAAGGAGATAGCGCCGTGGGCGCACTGGCGGGCGCAGGCCCGGCACCCGGTGCAGAGGGACTGATCCACATGGGGCTTGCCGCTGGCGTGCTGCTCCATCTTGCCGGCCCGGCTGCCGCAGCCCATGCCCAGGTTCTTGATGGCGCCGCCGAAACCGGTGCACTCATGGCCCTTGAAGTGGTTGACCGAGATGATGATGTCGGCATCCATAATGGCCCGGCCAATTTTGGCCTCCTTGACATATTCTCCGCAGGGGACGGGGACCAGAGCTTCGTCGGTGCCCTTGAGGCCGTCGGCGATAATCACCTGGCAGCCGGTGGTCATGGGCCCGAAGCCGTGGAGCATGGCCACATCCAGGTGGTCCAGAGCATTTTTCCGGCTTCCTACATAGAGGGTGTTGCAGTCAGTGAGGAAGGGGCGTCCCCCCAGCTCCTTTACCACGTCCGCCACCACCTTCAGGTAGTTGGGGCGCAGGTAGGCAAGGTTCCCCTCTTCCCCGAAGTGGAGTTTCAGGGCGACAAACTTGTTGTTGAAATCAATGTCCCGGATCCCGGCGGCCAGCAGCAGCTTCCGGAGCTTTTGAAGGAGGTTCTGGCCGATCTGGGCGTGAAGGTCGGTAAAATACACCTTGGATTTTTCCATGACAGTTCTCTCCTTTTCATCGTAAGATCCTGTTGCCCCCTTATTTTAGCCCATCTCCAGGCCCTTGTAAAGGATTTCCGGCGGGCTTTCCCCGGGGCGGCGGGGATCAGCCGGAAATGGGGACCGGCTCCCCCTGGGGGAGAGCGCCTGGGGCAAAGGAGATCCAGAGGATAAAAGCGAAATAGAGGAGCAGCAGCCCCAGAAGCACCAGAAGCAGGCCCTTGGCGGCAGGGGAGATACGCCGCCGTCCCAGCAGCAGCGTTCCCGCGGCGGCAAGGAGAAGAAGGAACGCTCCTCCCAGGGTGAAGTAATTCAGCAAAAAGTCAATCATAATGGCTTTTTCTCCTTTGAAATTGTGAGGCGTTCACTGGCTTTTCCAGTATATCAAAGCCGCTGGGAGCTGTAAAGGCGGCTGCGTCCGGGGCCCCCTCTTTTTCCCCCGTCGCACCTGTGCTATAATGAAAAAAACTTCGGCCCCGGCAAGGGAGGGGCTGAGGGAGAATGTGGACCGGGTGCTGAAAGAACGGGCGTGTATGGTATGGGCTCCATCCTTTTGAAGAACTGCAACATCATCGATGAGATGGGAGGGATCTCCGCCGGGAAGGATATCCTTGTGGAGGAAGGGGTTATCTCCGCTGTGGGGAAGGGCCTTTCCCCGGAGACTGCCCCGGGGGAAACTCTGGATTGCTCAGCCCTTTTTGTGACCCCGGGATTCGCGGTGCTCCACGCCCACTCCCCCATGCACATCCTCCGGGGGCTGGCGGAGGATGTGACCATTGACGATTGGTTCAACCGGGAGATCTGGCCCTACGAAAGCAAGATCCAGGAAGAGGATATCTACTGGGGAAGCCGTCTCTGCTGCGCCGAGATGCTGGACCACGGGGTCACCGCCTTTGCCGACCACTACTTCCACGGGGAGCAGATTGCCCAGGCGGCCCGGGAGACCGGCATCCGCGGGGATATCGCCGGAACGGTGTTCGCCTTTGACGGCAATGTGGAGCCGGAGACGGCGCCGGTTCGGGAGCTGATGGACCGTTACCGGGGGGATCCCATGATCCATATCCGCTTCGGGCCCCATTCTCCTTATATCTGTTCTCCCCAGGTGCTGGAGCAGCTGGTGGCCATGGCCAGGGAAGCGGGGGGCGGCATCCACCTCCACGTGGCTGAGACAGAGGCCCAGGTGAAGGAGAGCTACGAAAAGTATGGCCTTTCTCCCTTCGCCGTGGCGGCCCGGGCCGGATGCTTCACCGTCCCCTGTATCGCCGCCCACGGTCTCTGGATCCAGGAGGAGGACCTGGCCCTTCTGGCGCCGGACACTTACATCCCGGTGAGCCCCAAAACTTATCTCAAGCTGGGAATGGGAAAGGGTCACATCTGGGAATACTGGAACCAGGTGAACCTCTGTATCGGCACCGACGGGGCGGCCAGCTCCAATTCGGTGGATCCTCTGGAACAGGCCCGACTTTTTGCTCTCCTGGGGAAATGGGAGGGCCGGGGGGCGGACTTCCCCCTTGGGGCGGTGTGGCGGATGCTGATGCGGGGCCATGAGGCCCTGAACTTCGGCTCCGGGCGGATCGCCCCTGGGGCGGCGGCGGATCTCAATATCTGGGATCTGGACACCCCGGATACAGCTCCCATCTACAACCCCCTGGCGGCAATTCTTTACAGCGCCGGGAGCCGGAACATCCGCCACACCCTGGTGGCGGGGGAGTTTGTGAAGCGGGACGGGAAGCTCAGGGCCGACACCGCCCCGGTACTGGAGAACGCCGCCCGATGCGCCCGGGAGATCACCCGCCGGGGCAAGGGAACCAGCAGATTGTATTTCTGAGAAAGTATTTCTGAGAAAAGAACCGGCGTGAAGCCTTAAAGCCGCCGGGAACCGGGAAAGGAGGGAGAGACGTGAAAAAAAGGCTGGAGGAATGGAATGAAAAGCTGGGAAAGTACCGGTTCTACCGCTTTGTCCGGTGCATGGTGGAAGGGTATCTGGATCACGAGGTGGGAAAATCAGCGGCAGCCCTGACCTACTATTTCATCTTCTCCTTCTTCCCCCTCCTGATTTTCCTCAGCGCCTTGGTGGGCTTTCTGGACCTGGGCCCCCTGACAGTTGGAAACGCTCTGGGACGGCTGATCCCCACCCAGATCCTGGAAATGATCAACGCCTATCTTCAGCACGTCACCCAGCTGCGCAGCGGCAATCTCCTGGCTGCCAGCCTGATTTTCACCCTCTGGCTCCCCATGCGGGCGGTGGACAGCCTGATGAAGGCGGTGAACCTGGCCTACGATCTCCGGGACCCCCGGCCTACGGTCAGGCATCAGCTGGTGGTGGCCCTGTTTACCCTTTTCCTTATGGTGGTGATTATTGCCACCATGGGGCTGATGCTGGCGGGGCGGAGCTTTCTCACTTTCCTGTCCCGGTATATCCCGGGAATCACACCATTTATCGATCTCTGCAGCGCCCTGCGCTTCCCCATGATGGGGGGAGTCTTCTTCCTGGCTCTGGGAGCGCTGTACTGGGTGGCTCCTGGAGTCACCGGGCCTCCCCGCCGGGTTTTTCCGGGGTCGGTGGCAGCCTTGGGGTCCTGGCTGTTGTTTTCCCTGGCCTTTTCCTTCTACGTGGAGAATGTGGCCAACTATTCGGTGGTGTACGGAGCCCTGGGAGGCATTGTGGTGATGCTTCTGTGGCTTTACGCTACCGCAATCGTTCTGATTATGGGGGCGGAAATGAACCATGCCCTGGAAGTCTCCCGGAAGGAGCCGGGAGGGGAGGAGGCGCCGGAGGAAGAAGGCGGAAGCG
>JAHZBJ010000064.1:0-2284 GCA_019423445.1 Oscillospiraceae bacterium | reverse complement strand
TTCACAGTGATGACCGAGACTGGGCAGTCGTGCTGGGCTTCCTGGGCTGCGGCTTCCGCTTCCCCGGGAATCTCCGGGACGGTGACCTCCGCCAGGCCATCCTCCCCCATGGCGAAAACCTGGGGGCAGAGGTTGGCGCAGAGACCGCAGCCAATGCAGCCGGACCGGTCGATGACAGCTTTCATGGTACCACTCCTTTCCCCTTTAGTGTGGCGGAAAGGGGGAAAAATATTCCCGGTGGGAAGGATGCTGCCTGTGGGGTTGCGCACCGCCCTCGAAAAAAATCCCCCCGGCAGCCCGGGGGGAGGAGATTATTTGGTGTAGTTGTCGAAGTATCCCTGGATATAGATGATGGGGGTGCCCTTGTCTCCGGAACCGGAGGTCAGGTCGCAGAGGGAGCCGATAAGGTCGGTAAGGCGGCGGGGGGTGGTGCCCTGGGTCACCATCTTTCCGGTAAGGTCGGTGTCCTTGTGGCGGATGTAGTCCTTGATGGCTTCCTTCAAAGCGTCCCCGGAGAGGTGGGAGAAGTTGTTGTCCGCCAGGTATTTCAGCTTCACCTCGCTGGGCTGCCCGATGAGGCCGTCGGTGTAGCCGGGGGAGACCACCGGGTCCGCCAGCTCCCAGATCTTCCCTACAGGGTCCTTGAAGGCGCCGTCGCCGTAGACCATGACTTCCACCTTTTTGCCGGTGGCGCTGAGGATGTTCTGCTGCACCGCCAGGGCGAATTCCCGGCAGTTCCGGGGGAAGAGCTTCACCCGTTCCTCTGTGGCCTTGTTGGAGCCCAGCAGGCCGTAGTCGGGGTTATAGCCGCTGCCGTCCACCGGGGCGGAAAGGATCTCATCCATTCCAACCACCACCTTGGCCCCCGCGTTGCGGCGAAGGCGCTTGGTGCGCTCCCGGGTGTGAATGTCGCAGGTGAGGACATGGTCAGCGTAGGGGAGGATGGCTTCGGGGCGGTTGGCCAGCACCACCTGGCACTGGGCGCCCTCCCCTTCCACCAGGGAGGTGTAGAAGTCGATGTAATCCACCCCGGTAAAGGGATGGAGGATGGTGCCGAACTTTTCCCGGAACTGTTCCTTGGTGAGGACGTCCCGCCAGGGGTCCACTCCGGCTTCATCCAGGAGGTCCTGGCTCACCAGATGGTTGCCCACCTCGTCAGAGGGGTAGGAGAGGAGGAGCACGATTTTCTTGGCTCCCCGGGCAAAGGCCCGCAGCAGGATGGAGAAACGGTTGCGGCTGAGGATGGGGAACACCACGCCGACGGTGCCGCCTCCCAGCTTGGCCCGCACATCGGCGGCGATCTGGTCCACAGTGGCGTAGTTGCCCTGGGCCCGGGCCACCACCGCTTCGGTGACGGCTACCACGTCTTTCTCCCCGATGGAGATATTTTCACTTTCCAGGGCTTTTACCACCGAATCCGCCACAATGGCGGCCAGGTCGTCCCCTTCCCGGATGATGGGGGCCCGCACTCCGCGGACCACAGTGCCGAACATTCTTTCCATGTGCTTCCTCCTTGCCGGGGTGCCCCGGCGGGCGTGAGATTTTCGGATCCCCGGGGGGGTCCGCGCTGGGTCGATATTCCCATTATAATGGAGATTTTTCCAGAAGTAAAGGTTTGGGGGCAACCTTTCCCTATTGCCCAGAATGGGGAGCTTTGCTGTGGAGAAAATTTGTTCGCAGGCCGTTGCAATCCCGCTGCAGATAGGATATAATGGAAACACAATGTACCAGGTCCCTTTGAAAGGAATCGCAGCATAGGAGGAAGTACCCATGGCGGCAGAAAAAGCGGATAAAATCAAGGAAAAAGGCAGGGACGCCGGCGCCGGCAGCGAGAAGCAGAAAGCCCTGGACACGGCCCTGAGCCAGATTGAGAAACAGTTCGGCAAGGGCGCTGTGATGAAGCTGGGGCAGAACTCCACCATGAACGTGGAGGCCATCCCCACCGGCAGCCTTTCCCTGGATATCGCCCTGGGCATCGGCGGCGTCCCCCGGGGCCGGATCATCGAGATCTTTGGGCCTGAGTCTTCGGGTAAGACCACCGTGGCCCTCCATGTGGTGGCGGAAGCCCAGAAGCTGGGAGGCAACGCGGTGTTCATCGACGTGGAACACGCCCTGGATCCTGTCTATGCCAAGGCCCTGGGAGTGGATATCGATTCCCTTCTGGTGAGCCAGCCGGACACCGGGGAGCAGGCCCTGGAGATCTGTGAGGCCCTGGTGCGCTCCGGGGCCATCGACGTGGTGGTGGTGGACTCGGTGGCCGCCATGGTCACCAAGGCGGAGATCG
>JAHZBJ010000063.1 GCA_019423445.1 Oscillospiraceae bacterium | reverse complement strand
GCAGCTCCCCTCTCCAGGCCGGCTTTTCACCTCCACGGTACCCCCGTGGAGCTGGACGATCCATTTCACCATGGGCAGGCCCAGGCCGGTTCCCTCCCCGCTTCGGGAGGGGTCCGCCCGGTAAAACCGGTCCCAGATCTTCTCCAGGTTCTCCGGGGCGATACCAACCCCGGTGTCCTCCACTTCCAGAATGCAGCTGTCCTCTCTTCCTTTCAGCCGCAGGATGATCTTTCCCTCGGGGCGGTTGTAGACAGCGGCGTTTTGGAGAAGATTGGTCACCAGGCGCATCAGAAGGGTCTCATCCCCCCGAACCCATACCTCTGGCTCCAGTTCCGCTGTCAAAGTCAGGCCCCGCCCTTTCGCCTGCTCCTCCATCTCCAGGTAAACCATCTCGCAAAGTTCGCTGAGATCGATCCGCTCCCGCTCCGGCTGGAACTTTCCGCTTTCCGCCCGGGCCAACAGGAGAAGCTGCCCCAGCATCACCGACATCCGCCGGGCCTGGCGCAGGATGGACCCCAGGGCCTTTTCCCTGTCCTCAGGAGCAGCACCGCTGCTGAGGGCGTACTCCGCCTGGGAGATAATCACCGCCGTTGGAGTGCGCAGCTCATGGGAGGCGTCAGAGGTGAACTGCCGCTCCCGCTGGAAGGCGTTTTCCAACCGTTCCAGCATGGAGTTTACCGTACTTCCCAGCCGGGAGAGCTCGTCTCCGGAGCCGTCGTCCGGCACCCGGAGGGAAAGGTCGCTGCCGGAGGTGATGGAATCGGCGGTTTCCGCCATGGCCGCCACCGGCAGGAAAGCCCGGCGGGTGATCCGCCAGCCCCCCAGGGCTGCCACCAGGGCAAACCCCGGAATCCCCACTAGAGCCAGAAGAAACATCCCCCGCAGCACCCCTTGAGTCCCGGAAAGGGAGATCATCCCCCGGACCCCGAAGCCGGTATCGTCCTGCTGGGCGTAGAGGTCCTAGACCATCCAGCGGCCCCCCGCTTCCTCCACCGTCTTCACCTGCTGGTCCTCCAGCACGGCGTTGACCTGGATGCCCCGGTTTACCCGGGGAGCCAAAAGGCGTCCCGAGGTATCATAAAGAAACACGGAAACACCGTTTTTATAAAAATCGATGTCTTCATCCTCCAACTCCCCATGATCGAACCGGGCATTTTTCACCGCCTCGGAAACACTCTCCTGGAGAGCGTCCCGAAGCTGACGGTTGGTGATCTGCCCGGAGAAAGCCAGGAGATAGGCCATCCCCGCCATCAGGAGCAGAAGGAGCAGGCCGGTGTACCAAAGGGTGACACGGGCCTTGATGGACAGGCGCCTCATGGCTCCTCCCGGAGGGCGTAGCCCACTCCCCGGACGGTGTGGATGAGCTTCCTTTCAAAGGGCTCGTCTATTTTCCGCCGCAGATAACGGACATAAACATCCACGATGTTGCTGCCTCCTTCAAAGCCGTAATCCCATACATGGTTTTCCAGCTGTTCCCGGGTGAGCACCGCCCCCTGGTTGCGCATCATGTACTCCAACAGGGCGAATTCCTTGGCCGAGAGGGAAATGTCCCGATCTCCCCGGCGCACCGTTCTGGTGGACAGGGTCAGGGTCAGATCCCCCAGAGAGAGCTGATCGCTTTTACCGGCGGAATGGCGCCGGAGAAGAACCCGGATCCGGGCCAACAGCTCGTCAAAAGCAAAGGGTTTGGTAAGATAGTCGTCGGCTCCGGCGTCCAGCCCCGCCACGCGGTCGCTTACCGCATCCAGGGCGGTAAGAAGCAGCACCGGGGTGGCCCCCCCTCTGGCCCGCAGCTCACGAAGCACCTGGATACCACTCTTTTTTGGCATCATGATATCCAGCACCGCCAGATCGTAGTCGGTGTTTTCCAGATAATAAGCGGCGTCCTCTCCATCGGAGCAGGCGTCTACGCCGTATCCTTCTGCCTTGAGACGCTTCACTGTGATCTCCAGCAGTTCCTTTTCATCCTCCGCCACCAAAAGCCTCATCGCAATCCCTCCTCCTGCGCCGGCCGTTCCCTCTTCCGGTATCCGGCGGCCTCTTCCTTTTCTTTCCGGGGCTTTTCCCCCTTAAGCATGTTGCTGTCCTGCTCCCCGGGTATTATAATACTAAGGTAACATGAAAGAGAAATTAAAACAACCTTTCACCCCTGCACCGGCTGGAAATTTCCCTTCCGTGTTTTTTTCTCATTTTATTTTCATCTTTTTCTGATATGATTAGGACAACGAAATTAAGCCGCAGTTTTCGGCAACCCCATCATACAAAAAGGAGCTGACTTTTTATAATGAAAAATACCGCAAAGCTTTTCCTTCCCTTACTGACCGCCGCCCTGGTGGCAGGCTGTGCAGCCGCGCCGGCCTCTGCCTCCTCCCAAAGCCACATGACCCAGGAGATCTCCCAGGAAACCTCCCAGAGCTCCTCCTCTGGCGCCGCCTCTTCCCAAACCTCCTCCTCTTCTTCCGCCGCTTCCGGTTCTGACGCCGCCCTGCCGGACACCTATGAAGCCGCCGCCGCGGAATACTACAGCGTCAAAGCGGAGCTGGATGCCCTGGATGCCGACGAGGAGCTGCTGGAGGCTGACTTCCGGGTGGGCCAGGTGACCCAGGAAGATCTGCGTACCAGAATGGCCGAACTGGAGGAGCAGGAACGGCAGCTGGAGCTCCGGGAGGACCAGCTGGAACTTCAGATGCGTAAGCTCAGGCCCCAGGTTCAGCTTCCCACCGGCACCCTGGAAGAGCTGTTGAACCAGCTGCATCAGTTGGAACTGGAGGAAGACTCTCTCGAACTGGAAGAGGACCAGCTGGAGCTGCGGTATCTCACCGGGGAACTGGACCGCCAGAGCTTTGTAGAACAGCAGACCGACCTGATCGCCCGGGAAGAGGAGCTGGACTTGCAGTTGGATCTTCTTGAGGACGCCCTGGAAAAGATGGGATGGGACGATTGACCCAGCCTGATCCTTTGGACCGGGGGCGGCGCTTAACCCGCCGCCCCCGGTCCTTTTTTCCGGATTCTTCCGGCAAGTTCCTCCACCGCTGACAACCGGCTGCCGGCGATCAGCCCTCTTTCCTCCATCCGCCGCTCCACCAAACGGATATACAGCAGCCCCAGTTCCCCAGCGGGATCCCCGCCGGGGCGGGGGACTTCCTCCACCCTGACCTTCCGGATCTCACCGCCCTTCACAGCATCGCCTCCTCCACCACAGCCTATGGCTCCGGCGTCCGTCCTATGTCCCCGGAATATCCCCGCCTCCTTCCCCATATCCCAGATATAGGCGAAGAAAGGAGGCGCGGCCATGAACATTGCCATTTACAGCCGGAAATCGGTTCTCAGCAGCCGGGGGGAGTCCATTGAAAACCAGGTGGAGCTATGCCGCCAGTACATCCACGAGCGGCTTCCGGAAGGGAAGGACGCCCATATCCTGGTGTTTGAAGATGAAGGTTTCTCCGGGCGGAACCTGGAAAGGCCCCGGTTCCAGGAGATGCTGGCCGCCGTCCGAAGGGGCGAGGTGGACGCTGTCGTCTGCTACCGCCTGGACCGGATCAGCCGCAGCGTAGGGGACTTCGCCCCCCTGGCGGAAGAACTGATGTCCCTGGGGGTAGGCCTCATCTGTATCCGGGAACAGTTTGACACCTCCACCCCCATGGGAAAGGCCATGATGTACATCGCCAGCGTCTTTGCCCAGCTGGAGCGGGAGACCATTGCCCAGCGGGTCCGGGACAACATGCGGATGCTCTCCCGGGACGGCCGCTGGCTGGGGGGGCCTCCCCCCACCGGCTACAGAAGCCGCCGGGTAGAGGTCTCCGGTCTCTCCGGCAAGGAAAAGACATTTTTTCTTCTGGAAGGGGAACCGGAAGAACTGGAGACGGTTTCCGTCATCTTCCGGAGATACCTGGACCTGGGTTCCCTCCGGGGGACGGCGCGGCAGCTGGCCCGGGAAGGGGTCCGGGGGCGGGAGGGCAGGCCTTATTCTTTGCCCGGGCTGAAAGATATTCTGCGAAACCCCGTCTACTGCGCCGCGGACCGGGAGGCCCGGGATTACTTTCTGGGTTTGGGAGCGGAGGTATGCTTCCCCCCTGAGGACTGTTCCCCCAGCCAGGGACTGCTGGCCTACAACAAGCGGAGCAGCGGGAAAAAGCACTCCCGTCTGGACCCTTCCCATTGGATCATTTCCCGGGGACAGCATCCCGCCGTGGTGGGAGGCGGGGACTGGATCGCAGTCCAGCGGCTGCTGGCGTCCCGGGAGGAAAAGAACCCTCGCCGTACTTCCGGGAACCACAGCCGCCGGGCCCTTCTTTCGGGGCGGATCTTTTGCGGGAAGTGCGGCGCTGCAATGACCGCCAAACGCCGGAGCGCCAACCCGGAGATTTTCGACTACATCTGCAGCGCCAAGCTTCGGGGCCTTGGGGACTGCCGCGGCCCCAACCTCAACGGTCCCCGGACCGACCGTGTTGTATGGGAACTGATGAAAAAACGCCTGGAGGAAACCCCTCTGGACCTTCTCCCCCTTTTGGAAGGGCTTCGCCGCCGGCTGGAAGGATTGACCTCCGCCGCAGAAGCCTCTCCCCAAAGCCGGCTGGAAAAGGGCCGCAGGGAGATGGAAGGCCTGCTGGCGGCCCTGGCCCAAGCCCAGGGGATCCCTGGGGTGGTGAGCCGTATCACCGGGCGGATGGAGGAACTGGAAGAAGAACTGGCCCGGCTGGAGAAACAAACCGCCCAGGCAAAAGATCCGACGGAAACCTCCCCTTTCTTCCTTCCCGCCTCTCTAATGGAGTTTCTCCCCTTTCTATCCCCCGGGGAGCGGCAGGAGCTGGCGGCTATTCTGGTCCAGAGGGTTCGCTGGGATGGGGAAGAGTTGGAGGTGTCCCTATACCGGTAACTCCCCACACCCCACCCGCCGGAAGACGAGGTCCTGTTTCTACAGGGAGATGTATCCCGGCTTTCCCTGCTGCACCCAGAAAGTTTCCCTTTCCCGGGAGGGGCTTTCCCGACGCTGATCCTGATGATCTCCCTCTTTTTTGTCACCGGAGAAGGGCTCCTTCCCTCCCTCCTGGCCGCGGCGGCCCTTACCGGCGTGATCCTCCTGGGAATCGCCGCCACCCTTCTGGTTTCCCGGCTGCTCTCCGCCACCATCCTCCAGGGGATGCCCTCCGCCTTCGCTCTGGAACTGCCTCCTTACCGCAGGCCCCAAGCAGGCCAGGTGCTGGTGCGCTCTATCCTGGACCGCACCCTCTTCGTCCTGGGCCGGGCGGCAGCGGTAGCGGCTCCTGCCGGTTTGGTCATCTGGCTTATGGCCAATATCCGCCTGGAGGGGATCACCCTCCTCCGCCACTGTGCCGGCTTCCTGGACCCTTTCGCAAGGCTGCTGGGAATGGACGGGGTTATCCTGCTGGCCTTTATCCTGGGCTTCCCGGCCAACGAGATCGTAGTTCCCATTATCATCATGGCCTATCTCTCCGCCGGGGGGATCCTGGAACTGGAGAGCACCGCGCAGCTCCGCCAGCTTTTGACCCAGAACGGCTGGACCTGGGCCACCGCCGGATCGGTGATCCTCTTTTCCCTGATGCACTGGCCCTGCTCCACCACCTGTCTCACCATCCATAAGGAGACCAGGAGCCTCCGCTGGACCGCAGTCTCCATCCTGGTACCCACCGCCGCCGGGATGCTGCTCTGCTTTCTTTTCACCTCTGTGGTGCGGCTGTGGGGCCTGGCTTAATCCCTATTTTCCCAAAAATCCCGCCCTGCGTTACAGGAGGCGGGATTTTTGTCTTTCTCCGGCGCTTTTGAATTGAAAACCATTTCTCCTGCACACATGCATTTTCATGTTGCATGAGAACATTTGTTTCTTTCATTATTTCGGGGAAACCCCCGGTATTTCTCCGGTAATTATGAATCATTTTTTATTTTTGCTTCATTTTTCACCAAAGCCTCCGTCACTATTTGCAGGATGTTTTGTGATTATGTCAATAGTAATTTCCTGGGGAAAGCTTTACAATAGAAGATAGAAAAATTACCCTAACCCCACTTTATCATCACAGGAGGACTCGCCATGGACACTCAATACACCTACCTCAACCACCTCCAGGAGCTGATTGCCCAGGAACTGCAGCGCATCGAAGAGATGAAGGCCGCTGAAGATTTTCTGGACTATTCCAAGCTGGACACCATTGTGGTAGGCCTGGCTGCCGGAGACGGCATCGGGCCGGTGATCATGGAGCAGACCAAACGGGTCCTCGCCCATTTGCTGGAAAACGAGATTGCTTCCCATAAGGTGGAGCTTCGGGAGATCGAGGGCCTTACCCTGGAAAACCGGGTAGCCAAGATGCAGTCGGTGCCTGACGACGTCATGGCGGAGATCAAAGCCTGCCATGTCCTCCTCAAAGGCCCCACCACCACTCCCCAGGCTGGAGACGGGCTCCCCAACCTCCCCAGCGCCAACCTCACCATCCGCAAGGCCCTGGACCTCTTCGCCAACCTGCGTCCGGTGAAGATCCCTTCCCGGAATGTGGACTGGGCCTTCTTCCGGGAAAACATCGAGGGGGCCTACCTCTGGGGAAGCAAGGGCATCCAGGTTACCGACGACCTGGCCATCGACTTTGTGGTGGAGACCCGCCAGGGTTCCGAGCGTATCGCCCGGGCCGCCTTTGAGTACGCCAAGCAGAACGGCAAGGACCGGGTCTGCGTGGTAACCAAAGCCAATATTGTCAAAACCACCGACGGCAACTTCCTGGCCGCCTGCCGCCGGGTGAAAGAGGATTATCCCGGCATCGCCCTGGATGAGCGTCTCATCGATGTCTGCGCCGCCAAACTCATCAACGACAACTATGTCAAAGGCCTCAGCGTCTTTGTCCTCCCCAACCTCTACGGGGATATCATTACCGACATCGGCGCCGAGCTCCAGGGAGGTCTGGGTACCGCCGGTACCGCCAACCTTGGCAAACGCTATGCCATGTTCGAGGCCATTCACGGCTCTGCTCCGGACCTGATGGCCAGCGGCCGCGGCCACTACGCCAACCCCACCAGCCTCATGCGAGCCAGCGCCATGATGCTGCGCCACATCGGCTTCGGGGAAAAGGCCGACCTGCTGGAAGCCGCCCTGGACCGCTGCTGCTCCGACAAAAAGTACGGCTGCGCTTCCGATCAGCGGGGCATTACCGCCGAGGCTTTCACCAACTTTGTCATCTATACCCTCTCTGCCATGGAGAGCGGGGAGTCTGTGGATACCCAGGCTATGTGATTCCCGCAATTCTGTAGATAAAACGCCTTCCGCCCGGAAAATTCCCCCTGCGGAAGGCGTTTTTGTCTCTCTTGAAACCGAAAAAACCCCCGGCTTCTGCCGGGGGTTTTTTATTGGGATCAGATTTTCCCAGTGCTCTTCTGTTTCAGGTATTCGTTGATAAAGCCATCCAGGTCTCCGTCCATTACCGCCTGGACATTGCCGGTCTCATAACCGGTGCGGTGATCCTTCACCATGGTGTAAGGCATAAAGACATAGGAGCGGATCTGGCTGCCCCAGGCGATGTCCTTCTGATCTCCCTTGATGTCCTCGATCTTGTCCAGGTGCTCCCGCTCCTTAATCTCAATCAGTTTGTAACGGAGCATGTTCGTAGCCACTTCCCGGTTCTGATACTGGCTGCGCTCCACCTGGCAGGCCACCACAATCCCTGTAGGGATATGGGTGAGGCGGACGGCGGAGGAAGTTTTGTTGACCTTCTGGCCACCGGCGCCGCTGGAACGGTAGACGTCCATCTTGATATCCTCGTCCCGGATCTCCACCGACATGTCGGCGGTAATCTCCGGCATCACCTCCAGGGAGGCGAAAGAGGTCTGGCGGCGGCCAGAGGCATCAAAGGGGGAAACCCGCACCAGGCGGTGAACGCCGGTTTCCGCCTTGAGATAGCCGTAGGCGTTCTGTCCCTCCACCAGAATGGAGGCGGACTTGATCCCCGCCTCATCCCCGTCCAGATAGTCCAGGACCTTGTAGGTAAATCCCTTCTTCTCCACATACATGGTGTACATCCGGTACAGCATCTGGGCCCAGTCCTGGGCCTCGGTGCCGCCGGCACCGGCGTGGAAGGTGAGAATGGCGTTCCGGGCGTCGTATTCCCCGGTGAGAAGGGTGGAGAGGCGCATATCCTCCATATCCTTCTGGAGGGCGTCGGCATCCGCCAGGGCTTCCTCATAAACGGAATCGTCCTTTTCCCCCAGTCCCAGCTCCACAAGAGTCATGGTATCCTCGTATTTGCTGGTGAGGCGGCGATAGCTCTCCAGCTTTCCCTTCACGGCTCCGGCCCGCTGGAGCACCTTCTGGGAGGCCTCGGCATTATCCCAAAACCCCGGTTCGGTGGTGCGCTGGTCCAGCTCCTGGGCCTCCACCTCCAGATGATCAATATCCAGCGCTTGGCGCAGTTCCTTCAGCTGGGGCTCCAGCCCCGCCAGGCGCAGCTTCAGTTCTTCCAGTTCCAGCATCGGCATAAATCTTACCTCTTCGCTAAAATAGCGGCAGCGCGGACTGCCTCATAATAAATCTTATTTTATCCTATCTCCCGGGAATTGTAAAGCGGTTTCTGGCCCTCTTTCCCCACCGCCATGGAAATAGAAATATTTTTAACCGGAATATGACCCACCACGCAACAAATTTCACAATTATTTCATTGAAAAGATCATATGGGTATCCTATAATAGGCAGTGTTAGGAGTTGATATCGTGTCAAACTATATTGGTTACCGCTGTCCGGTGTGCGGCAAAGCCTTTGTTCAGGGGGATGATATTGTAGTCTGCCCCGACTGCGGCGCTCCCCACCACCGGGCATGCTATAAAGACCTGGGCCACTGCGCCTTCGAGGACAAGCACGCCAGCGGCCGCCAGTGGGCCCCAAAGGAAGAAGCTGCCCCCAACGGCCCGGACACTGCCCAGAACCAGACCACCGTGGTCTGCTCCCGGTGCGGTTCCCATAACCCTGCCAGCAATATCTTCTGTCAGGTATGCGGCAATCCTCTGTCTGCCGGGGAAGCCCCTTCCCAGAATCCCGGCCCAAACCGCCAGTCCCCGTGGGAATTTCCAGGCGGCCCGGCCTACCGCCGGGAGGACGACGCTTATAGCCAGGGCGGCTACCGGCCCCAGGACGGACAGGGGCAGTATCAGGATTCAGATCCGTTCTTCTCCCCCTTCTCCCAGGCCCAGCCGGACTATACCCAGGAGCTGGCCCCCGGGATCTCCATGAAGGAAGTCTGCGACTACGTGGGGCCTAACAGCTGGTCTTTTGCGATGAAGTTCACCGCTTTGACCCGCTCCGGCGGTTTCTCCCTCAACTGGTCCGCCTTCTTTTTCTCTTTCTTTTACTGCTTCTACCGCAAAATGTATAAGCTGGGAGGAATCCTCCTTGCCATTGCTGTGGCTTCCATGCTTCCGGTGTTCTGGTTCGCCTACCCCTACTTCACCGAAATCTGGACTCAGTACGGCACCCTGACGGTAGATGCCCTCACTACCTTCACCTCTCCTGCCTCCCAGAACTTCGCCATGGCCACCATGGCCTTCCGGACAACGATGTTCTTCATCAGCGCCTTTTGTGCCCTCTTCTTTAATCGGGCTTATTTGAGGGAAGTCTGCCGCAATATCCGGGCCATGCAGAAAAACGGCCACTATTCCTCCGGCTCTCCGGAATACAACTATGCCCTGGCCAGGCGGGGCGGCGTCAACAGCAACGCCGTACTGGTGCTGGTCTGCACCCTCATGGTAGCCTATATCGGGGCCTGTGTCTGGCTCACCTACCACCTGATGTAATCCATCTGAACCTGAAAAGGAGGAGCACCCATGAAAGTCACCAAAGCCGTAATCCCGGCCGCCGGTCTTGGGACCCGGGTGCTGCCCGCCACCAAGGCCATGCCCAAGGAGATGCTCCCCATTGTGGACCGTCCCGCCATCCACTTTATTGTGGAGGAGGCCGTCCGGGCCGGAATCACCGATATCCTCATTATCACCAGCCGGGGTAAATCCAGCGTGGAGGACTACTTTGACCGGGCCCCGGAGCTGGAGGAGCGGCTGCTGCGCTCCGGCAAGGAGGAACTGTACCGCCAGATTATGGAGGTCACCCGGATGGCGGACATTCAGTACGTCCGCCAACAGGAGGCCAAGGGACTGGGCCACGCCGTCCTCTGCGCCAAGAGTTTTGTAGGCAACGACCCCTTTGCCGTCCTCTACGGGGACGACGTCATCGTTTCCCCCCCTGAGAACCCTGCCATCGGCCAGCTCTGCCAGGCCTACGACAAATACGGCCTGGGTGTGGTGGGGATGAAGCAGGTCTCCCCTGAACAAATCCGCAAGTACTCCTCCCTGGCGGTGGAACCCCTGGAAGAACGGGTCTATAAGGTCACCGACATGGTGGAAAAGCCTCAGCCGGACAAGGTTCTCTCCCTCTACTCCATTCTGGGCCGGTGCGTCCTGCCCCCGGAAGTCTTTTCCATTCTGGCCGAGACCCCGCCGGGAGCAGGTGGAGAGCTTCAGCTCACCGACGCCATGAAGGTGCTGGCCCGGAGCCAAGGGATGACCGGTGTGGACTATATCGGCACCCGTTACGACATGGGCAGTAAGCTGGGGGTTCTCCAGGCCATTGTGGAAGTGGGGATCGCCCACCCCGAGATCGGCGAGGATTTCCGGAACTATCTTCGGGAATTTTGCAAAAATCTGTGATTTTTTCCCAGCGGCGGAAGGGAAAGGCTTGACAACAGCCTCCTCCGCCGCTATAATTTTAGTGTTATGCCGCAGTCTGTGCGGCCTAACTCCTTGCCCTGCCGGAGATGCAGGGCCTAATGTCCATAAGGAGGTGTAAAAAGTATGTCCAGACCCAACGCAAGCTATGAAACCGTCATGGTGATCAGCACC
>JAHZBJ010000062.1 GCA_019423445.1 Oscillospiraceae bacterium | reverse complement strand
CAGGAACTTCTGACGGCCGCAGTGCTCGATCTGGATGGCGGGCACAGCACCGCATTCGCGGATATTCTCGGCAAGCCAGGCAAGGCCCGGAATGTGCTCGTTGCTGGAGATGCCCAGGTGGCAGTGGGCGGACTTGGCACCGATGTCGTCCACATAGGCGTACTCCACAATGATGCAGCCAGCGCCGCCGGAGGCCTGGTCCCGGTAATACCGCACCAGCCGTTCCGAGACGGTGCCGTCCATGTTGCTCATACCCGAGGACTGAGGGGCCTTGAGGATGCGGTTTTTCAGGGTGAGATTCCCGATCTTTCCGGGGGAGAACAGGTTGGGGAACATCTTGGGCATAACAGTGAAACCTCCTTGCCGTCATTTCCCCGCAGGAGAAGCTTTTCAGGCGGCCGGCCGCTTCTCCGGCGGAGGATTTTTCCAAAATCGCCCCGGGCCCTGGGGCCTTTATCCACAGAATAAACCATTTGACAAACTTTAGACAATATCCTATGATACAGTTGTGGTGTTTTTTTGTGACGGAAAAGGAGTGATGGCCGTGGCTGCGGTGGAAGTCCCTGTCAACTTCGTTCTGGAGGGGGAGCTGGCCCCCTACCGGGAGTTCATCCTCCAAAACGGTCCCGCCCCGGTGTCCTTCCCGGCAGGGACGGTGCTGAGCCGCATCGGAGAGGTGCCGGAACGGTTTTTTTACCTCCTGGAGGGCATCGTAAAGGTAAGCACCGTCAACTCCCAGGGATACGTCCGGCTGCTGGGCTATCACCGGGAGGATACCGTCTTTGTCCTGGACGGCCTCCGGGGAGGGGAACCATGTGTGGTGACCATCGAAGCGGTAACCCCTCTGCGGGCGGTGCCCCTCACCCTGGGGGAACTGCGGCGCCTGGGGGAGCTGTCCCCCCAGTTCTCCCTGGACCTGGCCCTCTTTGTAGGGGATACCCTCCGCCTCATGTGCTTTGACGCCGAAAACCAGAGCATCTGGGACGTGGCCACCCGGCTGGCCAACTTTCTCTGCCTCTATATGAAGAGCCGGGACTACCGGACCAACGGCCTGGTGGCCATGAGCCAGGAGAATCTGGCCTCGGCGGTAAACGCCTCCCGGGTCCAGGTGGCCCGGGTCTGCGCCCGGTTCCGGAAGGCCGGCATTATCTCCACCGGCCGCCGATCCCTCCGGATTCTGGACCGGAAGGCCCTCCAGGAGCTGAGCAAATTCTGAGTTCCTAAGGTCCCTTCCCCGTTTTCCCCTTTGTTTTCACCAGTGGGGAAGGATCTTTCCCCTTATCCTTGAAAAGGAGGAGCCGGACATGCTGGCTATTCTCTCCCCGGCCAAGCGCATTCAGCCCTGCCCCTGTCCCCCGGGGGTCCCCCTTACCGAACCTGTGTTCCGCCGGGAAGCCGGCCAGCTGGGGGAACTTCTCCGGGACTACGCCCCCTGGCAGCTGGAAAGCCTCCTGGGGGTGAGCCCCCAACTGGGGCTGGACGCCTTTGCCCTTGCCCGGGACTTCCGTGCCGACGTTGCCGGTTCCCCGGCCCTTCTGGCCTACCAGGGGCTGGCCTACTGGAACCTGGACCCGGGGAGTTTCTCCCGGGAGGACCTTCTGGCCGCCCAGGAACGGCTGCGGATCCTTTCCGCCCTCTACGGGGTACTGCGGCCCCTGGACGGCATCTCCCCTCACCGCCTGGACTTTCTGGCCAAAATCCGCCCGGAGGGGAAAAGCCTCTACCGCTGGTGGGGGGACCGGCTGCGCCGGGAGCTCTTCTCCTCCGGGGAACCGGTGGTGAACCTCTGTTCCCAGGAGTACGCAAAGGCAGTCTCCCCCTGGCTCCTTCCCGGGGACGTTTTTATCACGGTACGGTTCCTCCAGCGGCGGGGCGGCCGGCTTGTGACCCGGCCCACCGCTGCCAAGGCCGCCCGGGGACAGATGGCCAGGTGGCTGGTGCTCCGGCGGGTCCGGGAACCGGAGGAGTTGACGGCCTTTGACTGGGGGGACTACCGCTTTTCCCCGGAGCTGTCCGGCCCCTTTCTGTATACTTTTTTCCAGGAGTAACCCCTCCTAAAGCGTAAAAGATCCTCCGCCAACCGGCGGAGGATCTTTTTGCGTCCGTGAGAGAAGATTTTCTGAATCGCAAGTTTGTGCCCCTTTTCGCGTCCGTGAGAAACGTTGTGCAAACCGAACCGTCCTGCCCCGCTCTCTGAGCAAATCACTTAAGATTCAGAAGCCGCTTTTTATCCGTGAGAAAAGATTCTGCGACCCGCAAGTTTGTGCCCCGCTCTTTTCGCGTCCGTAAGAAACGCTGTAGGAACCGCAAATGTGTGCCTCGCTCTTTCCGCGTCCGTGAGAAGCGTTGTGCGACCCACAAGTTTATGCCCCGCTCTCTGAGCAAATCACTGGGCCGGAGGGGCGATTTGGTTTTCTAACCTGGGTTTCGAGTGCGCTTTTTGCCGGGCCGCAGGTCCGGCTCCGCCGGAGGCTCCTTATCAAGCCAACGAAGAAGGAGTCCCGAGCGCGGAACGGGAGCTGGCGGGCTTGCTGCCCGTCCTCTCTGTTTCCCCCGCCGCAGGGTTTCACTTGGGCCGGGCGCTGGCGGTTGCATGGCGGAACCGGCGGGGGCCGCTGCCCGGGTAACCGGCGGCGGCGGTGGGTTTTCTCCCCAGGGACGACTGGTTTTGGCCGTCGGGGGCCTCCCCGGCCAATCTTTGGCCACTTTCTTTTGGCCAAGAAAGTGGCTGCTGCGTCCCTCTTCTTACGGACCCGGGTGCGGGCCCCGTCCAGACTGTCCTGATAACGGTACAGTGAATCTGCTATGATACAGCTGTAAGAGGGGGAAATCCTCCCCCAGGGTCAGGAAAGGCCGGGAAAGGAGCGATGGCAATGACAGACGTGCGTATTCTGTGGGTGATGGGCCATGTGGAGGTTCTGGACAGCCGCGGGCGGTTCCTCTTTTCCGCCGACACCGAGGCGGAGGCCATGGAGGACCTGGAGGAACTGGGCCTTTCCGCCTGACCATAAAAAATCTCAGAAGGGAGGCAAGTCCTCCCCAGGGGCGGCCGGGGGATCCACAGGACCGTCCTGGAACCGCTCCCCCAACCAGGCCTTGGCCTCTTCCAACCCCGCTTCGGTGAGGGGGAACTCCCCCTCGCCTGCCGGGGAGCACTTCTCGAAGCAGAGGCCGTCCCACCAGTACCAAAGGTGAAGGACGCTTTTGTCCCGCTCCTCCTTTTCCTTGGGGATCCGGGGCTCCACCCGCCAGCGGAAAGGCCCTTTGCTGCCGCAGAACACGTTGCCGAACTGGAAGTAATCAAACTCCCGAAAATCCAATGACACCACAGCCATTTTCTTCCTCCATCTCCAATCTCAGAGGCCAGCGGCCCTCCGGACAACCGCAGGTGGGCCGCCGCCGGGCTTTCCCGGAGGATCCGCCCCCTTCCCTGTACCTCTGGGCAATCCTAAACCTTATAATACCACTTTTCCCCCGGCGGGGCAGCCCTTCCCCGGGGGCCCGGGGAATCACCTGGCTTTGCGGATCAACACCACGCTGACGTCGTTGACATTGGTACCGGTGGCCCCGGTCATAATCAAACCCCCAACCTTCTCCAGAGCATGGTAGGAGTCGTTCTCCCGGAGGGAGCGGTCAATATCCACCCCCTGCTCCGCCAGGCGGTCCCGGGTGGCGCCGTCCACATAGCCTCCGGCGGCGTCGGTAGTGCCGTCAGTGCCGTCGGAACCCACCGAAAAGACAGCGGTATCCCGGAGACCTGCGATCCCCTGGGCGGCGGCCAGAGCCAATTCCTGGTTACGGCCCCCTTTTCCGCCGCCGGTGAGGCGAACCACCGTCTCCCCCCCGGCGATAAAGGCCACCGGGCTTCCCTCCCCCTGGTGGTACCTGGCCACCGAGGCCAGGAAGCTCCCCGCCTCCCGAGCCTGACAGCAGAGGCAGTCGGTGAGGATCACCGGGCGGTAGCCCAGAGCCCTGGCTGCGGCGGCCGCCCCGGCGCAGAGCTCCCGGACGCTGCCGGTGATATGGGCCTCCACATTGTCCAGCTCCTTAGGGGTCTCCTCCCCCAGCAGCTCCCTGGCCCGGGGGGAGAGGGCCAGTCCGTACCGCTCCGCCACCGCCAGGGCCTGGGCGCAGGTGGAGGGGTCCGGAGCGGCGGGACCGGAGGCGATCATATCCAGGGGGTCCCCCAGAATGTCCGAAAGGACCACCGAAACCACTCTGGCCGGGGCGCAGATCCGGGCGAAACGCCCCCCTTTTACGGCGGAAAGGCGCTTGCGCACCGTGTTCATCTCCACAATGTCCGCCCCCGAAGCCAGCAGCTGCCGGGTGACGTCCTCCAGCTCCTCCGGAGGGATGAGAGGCTCCTCAAAGAGGGCGGACCCGCCCCCGGAAAGGAGGAAGAGAAGGGTATCCCCTTCCCCCAGCCCTTCCGCCAGGAGCACAGCCTCCCGGGTGGCGGCAAAGGATGCCCCGTCCGGCACCGGATGCCCTGCCTCCCGGATCCGGAATCCCCCGATGGGTCCCCGGGCATGGCCATATTTGGTGATCACCAAACCCTCCCCGATCTGGGGTCCCAGGGCCTCCCAGGCGGCACGGGCCATCTCCCAGGCGGCTTTTCCCACAGCCAGCAGCGCCAGCCGCCCCGGCCCGAAGGAGCGGCCCGCCAGGGCCCGGCTCACCGCTTCCCCGGGCATCACTCCACGGATGGCCTCTCCGATGATGGCGTCCGCGTCCTGCCGCAGCGTCATTTGAAGTCCCCCCTCCCCGCCCGCCGGAAAAGGCGGGCGTTCTTTTTCCTTCATTTATTATAAGAAAAAAGAATCCCCCGGGCAAGGCCTCCCATTTCCTCCACCGCCATTTCCCCCAGATGATTGGGCATACTATCCAGCGGAACGGACTTCCTCCCAAACGTTTGATAAATCCTTGACAAAAAGCTGGGGGCGCCGCCCTTTTCTCCGGGAAATCCCTTGCAACCAAGGGCCTGATGGGGTACAATAAAGTGGAAAATCCTCCCCTGCGGAAAAGCAAAAAATCGGCTCTCTAAGCCGCCCCGGGAGGAAAATCAGTTTTCCGTGCCGCCCGGGCTCTCCGGGCAGAAAGGATGAACATTATGATCGCTTACAACAAAGTCACCATCGAAGACCTCTCCGTGGCCGGAAAGCGGGTGCTGGTCCGGTGCGACTTCAACGTCCCGATGAAGGATGGGGTCATCACCAACGACAACCGCATCACCGCGGCCCTGCCCACCCTCCGCTACCTCCTGGATCAGGGAGGACGACTGATCCTCTGCTCCCACCTGGGCAAACCCAAGAACGGCCCCGAGGCAAAGTTCAGCCTGGCCCCTGTGGCGGTGCGGCTTTCGGAGCTGCTGGGCCGGCCTGTGACCTTTGTGGACGATGATCTGGTGGCCGGCCCCAAGGCCCAGGCCGCCGCAGCGGCCATGAAGGACGGGGATGTCATCCTCCTCCAGAACACCCGGTTCCGCAAGGAAGAAACCAAAAACGAGGAAGCCTTCAGCCGGGAGCTGGCGGCCCTCTGCGACGTCTACGTGGACGACGCCTTCGGCTCCTGCCACCGGGCCCACTGCTCCACCGTGGGGGTGGCCTCCCTTGTCAAGGAGACCGCTGTGGGCTACCTGATGCAGAAAGAGATTCAGTATCTGGGCAACGCCGTGGAGGATCCCCAGCGGCCCTTCCTGGCCATCCTGGGGGGCGCCAAGGTGGCGGATAAGCTCAGCGTTATTGAGAACCTGCTGAACAAGGTGGACACCCTGATCATCGGCGGCGGCATGGCCTACACCTTCCTCAAGGCCCAGGGCCTGGAGGTGGGCACCTCCCTGGTGGACGACGAAAAGGTGGACTACTGCGGCCAGATGCTCCAGAAGGCCCGGGACAAAGGGGTAAAGCTGCTGCTGCCGGTGGATACCGTGGTGGCCGCCTCCTTCCCGGATCCCATCGACGCCCCGGTGGAAACCCGGGTGGTGGATTCCGACAAGATCCCGGCAGACATGATGGGTCTGGACATCGGCCCCAAGACCCAGGAGCTTTTCGCCAAAGCGGCCAAAGAGGCCAAAACCGTGGTGTGGAACGGCCCCATGGGGGTCTTTGAGAACCCCGTCCTCCGGGGCGGCACCGACGCCGTGGCCAAGGCTCTGGCAGAGACTGACGCCGTCACCGTCATCGGCGGCGGAGACAGCGCCGCTGCGGTGATGCAGCTGGGCTATGCCGACAAGATGACCCACATCTCCACCGGAGGCGGCGCCTCCCTGGAGTACCTGGAAGGGAAGGTCCTTCCCGGCATCGCGGCTATTGCAGACAAAAAGTAACCACAGGGGTCCAGAGAGCCCCTGGGCCGGGGACGGACGGCAGCCCGGACCCGGCCCTTTGTGAGAATGAGAGAAATGAGAAAAGCCCACCCAGAGCCTCCCAGGCCCCGGCATGGGCAGACAGAAAGGATCGTGAAGAATGGTAGCAATGGGTTTTGCAATGGCAGGGGTAGTTCTCCTGATCTACCTGGTTTTTCTGCTGGGGATCTATGTCCTCTCCCAGTTTGGCCTTTACCGGATGGCCCGGCACGCCGGCATCCCCGGGGCCTGGCTGGCCTTCATCCCTGTGGGGAACGGCTATATCACCGGCCTGCTGGCGGAACGGGCGGTGTTCACCTACACCGGCCGGCAGCGCCGTCTGGCCTTCTGGAACCTCCTGCTTCAGGGGATCATCACCAGCCTGGTGCTGCTGATGATCATCCTCTCCCTGGGGACCAGCGGAAGCGACGGCATCTACTTCATCATCGGCCTGGCCGTCATCTTCTGCGCAATCCTTTCCATCGCCGCGGCCATCGTCTATATCTACAGCCTCTACTACATCTTTAAGGACTACGCTCCGGACAACGCCGTCCTTTTCACCATCCTGGGTGTGGTTTTCAGCATCTACTGGATCTTCCTGCTGGTGGTGATGAACGTCGTTCCTGTCTCGGTGACCGGCTTCGGCACCTATCCCTACGGCCGTCCCAAGTACGACAAGTACCATCAGTGGCCCCAGAACCCGCCTCAGCAGCCCGGCTACGGGCCCCAGGGAGGATACGGCGGCTACCAGGGGTATCCCAACCAGGGATATTCCGGCTATCAGGGAGGCTACCCCGGCCAGGGGCCCCAGCCGGGAGGTTCCTACACCACCCGCCCCGGGGACTATGCACCGGGGCCCGGCGCCTATCCCCCTCCCAACTTCAACAACATGGGGGGCGGCTATGATCCCAACCATCCCCAGCAGTACAGCTCCCCCGCTGCTCCCGGGACTTCCGGGACACCCTCCCATGAGGAGGGCGGGCCGGATCTGGGCAGCGGAAACTCCAACAACAACCAGGGGCCGGAGCTGTAAAGTCCCCCGCCCCGGAAAGGAATCCTTATGGCCGGTTTCAGCATTGTGTTGCTAAACCTTGTGGGCGCGGTGCTGCTGGGCATTCTGGGGGTGCTGGCAGCGGTATGGCTGGCCGGTTACATCCTGGGGAGCCTGGGACTTTCCCGGATGGCCCAGAACGCCGGGATGCCCCGGCCCTGGCTGGCGTGGATCCCCATTGCCCGGGACTACCTTCTGGGGGGCCTCTGCGACCGGGCCCTCTGGGTCTGGCGGGGAAAGCGGTGGAACTTCGCCGTGCTCCTGCCTGTTCTGTCCGCCCTTGCCCCCGCCCTGGGAATGATAAGCCTGACCTTCCTTGCAGGGAGCCTTTACGCCGGGGAGTGGATCTCAACCCTGGCTTCCCTGGCCTCCCTGGCGTCCCTGGTGGTGAGCTGTATCGCCCTGTTTCACCTCTGGCGGGACTATTCCCCAGGGAATGAGACGGCCCTGACCGTGGTGTCGGTGCTGTTCCACACCCTGGCCCCGGCCATTATCCTCTTTTTCCTCCGGAACCGGGTACCCTTCTCGGTCACCGGTCCGGGGTGGCAGTCCCAGCCCAAATACAACCAACCCGGCAGCGGCATCCCCGCCTGGGGTCCGCCGCCCCCGGGGCCGGGCGCTCCCGGTTTCTGAGCTCCGGGAAATCCCAGAAAATACCGAAAAGGAAGTGGAACCATGAATAAGAACCTTCGCAAAGCCGTTATCGCCGGCAACTGGAAGATGAATAAAAACCGTGCCGAGGCCAAAGCCCTTCTCACCGAGCTGATCCCCCTGGTGAAGGACGCCGGCTGCGGCGTGGTGGTCTGCGTCCCCTACACCGACCTGGAAACCGCCCTGGAGGCCACCCGGGGCACCAACATCTCCGTGGGAGCTCAGAACTGCCACTGGGCCGCCTCCGGGGCCTTTACCGGGGAAATTGCCCCTGGGATGCTCCAGGAGATGGGGGTGGAATACGTCATCATCGGCCACTCGGAGCGCCGCCAGTACTTTGGAGAAACCGATGCCACCGTGCAGAAGCGGGTCCGGGCTGCCCTGGACGCCGGCCTCAAGGTTATCCTCTGCGTCGGTGAGCTTCTGGAACAGCGGGAAGCCGGCATCACCCGGGAAATTGTAGGGATGCAGACCCGAGTAGCCCTGGGAGGCGTTTCCCAGGAGGAACTGGAGCGGGTCATCCTGGCTTATGAGCCGGTGTGGGCCATCGGCACCGGCCGCACCGCCACCGCCCAGCAGGCGGGAGAGGTGAACGGGTTCATCCGCTCGGTGGTGGAGGAGCTCTACGGCCCCGAGGCCGCCGGCGCCCTTACCATTCAGTACGGCGGCAGCATGAACGCCAAAAACGCCGCCGAGCTTCTGGACCAGCCCGACGTGGACGGCGGCCTCATCGGAGGCGCCTCCCTGAAGGCCCCGGACTTTGCCGCCATCGTCGCTGCCGCTTCCCGGCCCTGAGACCCCGGCGGCCATCAGGCCCCCACTGGGCCATATCAAAAACAACCCGGACGCTTCTGCCGGATTCCCCTGGAGGGCGTCCCCGGGCAAGGAGAACCTGCTTATGAAAAAACCGCTTGCACTGATTATTATGGACGGCTTCGGCGACCGCCGGGAGGACTACGGCAACGCCATCCATGCCGCCAAAAAGCCCAACCTGGACCGTATCTTCTCCCAGAACCCCCGCACCGACATCGGGGCTTCCGGGATGGACGTGGGCCTGCCGGAGGGCCAGATGGGCAACTCCGAGGTGGGCCACACCAACATCGGCGCCGGCCGCATCGTCTACCAGGAGCTGACCCGGATCACCAAGTCCATCACCGACGGGGACTTCTTCCAGAATGAAGCCCTTCTTGGGGCGGTGGAGAACTGCAAACAGGCCGGGTCCGCCTTCCATATTCTGGGGCTGCTCTCCGACGGCGGCGTCCACAGCCATATCCGCCACATTTTCGGCCTGCTGGAACTGGCCCGCCGCCACGGCCTTGAGAAGGTCTACCTCCACTGCTTCATGGACGGCCGGGACGTCCCCCCCACCTCGGGGAAGGACTATGTGGCCCAGCTTCTGGAGGAGACCCGGCGGCTGGGGGTAGGGTCCATCGCCACCATCTCCGGCCGGTACTACGCCATGGACCGGGACAACCGCTGGGAGCGGGTCCAGAAGGCCTATGACGCCATGGTAAATGGCCGGGGCACCATCCAGGCCGACCCCATCCGGGTGATGGAGGAGTCCTACGCCGCCGGAGTTACCGACGAGTTTGTGGTCCCCGCTGTCTGCAACCCCGCTGGGCGCATCGCCCCCGGGGATTCGGTGGTTTTTGCCAACTTCCGCCCCGACCGGGCCCGGGAGATCACCCGGACCCTCACCGACCCGGACTTCTCCGGCTTTGAGCGGGAGAAGGGGTGCTTCCCCCTGTACTACGTATGCATGACCCAGTACGACGCCACCATGCCCGGGGTCCAGGTGGCCTTCCGGCCCCAGTCCCTCCAGAACACCTTCGGCCAGTACATCTCCGACCACGGCCTGACCCAGCTGCGCATCGCCGAGACGGAGAAATACGACCATGTCACCTTTTTCTTCAACGGCGGCGTTGAGGCCCCCTGCCCTGGGGAAGATCGGGCTCTGATCCCCTCCCCCAAGGTGGCTACCTACGACCTGAAACCGGAAATGAGCGCCTTTGAAGTCACCGACGAGGTGATCTCCCGTCTGGAAAGCGGAAAGTACGACGTCATCATCCTCAACTACGCCAACTGCGACATGGTGGGCCATACCGGCGTTTTCGACGCCGCCGTCAAGGCGGTGGAAGCGGTGGACACCTGCGTGGGCCGGGTGGTGGAGAAGATCCTGGAGCTGGGGGGCACCGCCCTGATCACCGCGGACCACGGCAATGCCGACCAGATGTATGAGCCGGACGGGAAGCCTTTCACCGCCCACACCACCAACCCTGTGCCCTTTGTGGCGGTAGGAGCCGGCGCTTCGGCCCTTCGGGAGGGCGGTCGCCTGGCGGACATCGCCCCCACCATGCTGGAGATCCTGGGGCTCCCCCAGCCTCCCGAGATGGACGGCGTCTCCCTCCTGGCGCATTGAGAATGCGCTCCGGAGGAAATTTTCTCCGGATGGTTGTTATTTCGGCTGTTTGGTAATATAATAAAAAGATACACGGGACAAAACAAGGAGGTTGACCGGACATGCGTAAAGGCACGATCATTTCCGTTATCGCCCTGCTGGTTTCCATCGTTGGCCTGCTGGTGGCTCTTATCGCTTATTTCAAGCGCCGCAGCTGCGCCCTTTGCGACGACCTGGACGACGATCTGATGGAGTACTATGACGATGAATGCGGCTGCGAGGACGGCGAGGACATCTCCGGAGAGGATGCCCCCGAAGAACCCGCAGAGGCTCCCGCCGACGAGGTGGAGGAATAACCGGATTGATCCTCAGGGTCCCGGGGGCTGGTCCCCCGGGACCTTTTCGTGGTTTTTCTGCAAAAATTAGCCCTTGCATTTGTTTTTTGGATGTGCTATAATAGCTAAGCACCCTGTGGAAAGCAATTTGTTATGTGAGTGAATATCGCGGAGTGGAGCAGTCCGGTAGCTCGTCGGGCTCATAACCCGAAGGTCGT
>JAHZBJ010000061.1 GCA_019423445.1 Oscillospiraceae bacterium | reverse complement strand
AAATGGCATGTATCACATCCTGGTGGTGGATGACGAAGAGAATATCCGCCAAATCATTAAAAAGTACGCCAGCTTCGAGGGCTACAAGGTCACCGAGGCCTCCGACGGCATGGAGGCAGTGGAAATCTGTTCCCGGTGCACCTTTGACCTGATTATCATGGACGTGATGATGCCGGAGCTGGACGGCTTTTCCGCTGTGCGGCAGATCCGCCGCACCTGCCGCACCCCGGTGCTGATGCTCTCCGCCAGGGGGGAGGAGTACGACAGAATCCACGGCTTTGAACTGGGAGTGGACGACTATGTAGTGAAGCCCTTCTCCCCCAAGGAGCTGATGATGCGGGTGGCCGCCATTGTCCGCCGCTCCAGCGGCGGCGGAGAGGAGCGGGAGGTCTACACCTCCGACGGCCTGACGGTGGACTTCACCGGCCGCACCGTTTCGGTGGACGGGCAAAAAGTGGATATGTCCCCCAAAGAATACGACCTTTTCTTCTACCTGGTGAAAAACCGAGGCATCGCCCTGACCCGGGAAAAACTCATCAACGACGTCGGGGGCTACGACTTCTACGGAGATGACCGTACCCTGGATACCCATATCAAGCTGCTGCGGAAAACCCTCGGGCCCTACAGCAGCCGCATTGTGACGCTTCGGGGGGTGGGGTACCGCTTTGAAGGCTGAAACCTCCCGGCCCCGGTCCCGGCTGGGCCGCTGGTCTGACCGGCTGGGAATCCGGTGGCATATCTTTGGGTATCTCCTGGTCTTTGTGGCACTGATGATGGTGCTCCTCTGGGTCTTTGAGATCCTCCTGTTGGATCCATTTTACAGAGCCATACGAATCCGGAGCATTCAGAACACCGCCCAAAGCATCGCCAAAAGCATCGATGACGCCGACCTCACCACCCAGTTGGACGAGCTGACCCGGCAACCGGACCTCTACGTCCGGATTTTCGACCAGTACGGCAACAGCGTGTACAACTCCTTTTCGGGTCCCATGAGTATGATCCACGGCATCTCCAAAGAGCAGGCGGCGAACTTTTACTATGAGGCTCAGGAGAATGACGGCACCATCCTGGAACTGTTTGACAAGGACTTCCCTAATCCCTTCGACGACGGATACCGCCGTCCCAAGGATGACAATTTCGGCGGCAAGGGAAGCGGCAGTTTTACCACTCTGATGGTCTACGGCCAACTGGTTACTGCCCAGGACGGCCGGACCCTCCTGGTTCTCCTCAGCAGCGCACTGACCCCTGTAAACACCACGGTGGAGACCCTGAAAGTCCAGTTCCTCTGCCTGGCCGGGGTGTTCTTGGTCCTTTCCGGAGCGGTGGCCCTTCTCCTTTCCCGGCGGATCGGCGGGCCTCTGGTGAGTCTCAATAAAAGCGCCGCAGTCCTGGCCACCGGCAAATATGACGTCACCTTCGACGGCAGGGGCTACCGGGAAGTGTCGGAGCTCTCCGGCACCCTGAACTACGCCGCCGGAGAACTCTCCAAGGTGGAGGGACTGCGTCAGGAGCTGATTGCCAATGTCTCCCACGACCTGCGCACCCCTCTTACCCTCATCGCCGGCTACGGCGAGATGATGCGGGACATTCCCGGAGAAAACACCCCCGAAAATGTACAGATCATCATCGACGAGACCCAGCGCCTCACCGGTTTGGTCAACGACATGCTGGACCTGGCCAAGCTTCAGGCAGGGAGCCAGACCCTCTCTCCTCAGCCCCTTTCCCTGACCCGGCTGGTGGAAGAAGTTCTTCAGCGGTACCAGCGTTTGGTGGAGCGGGAGGGATATATCATTACCTTCTCTCACCAAGGGGAGGCTATGGTATCGGGAGAATCCTCCAAACTCAGCCAGGTGATTTACAATCTCATCAACAATGCAATCAACTACACAGGCTCGGACAAAACCGTGCGGGTTGTTCAGGAATCGGCGGATGGTTGGGTAACCCTGTCGGTGCTGGACAGCGGCCCCGGCGTCGATCCCGCCCACCAGCCTTATATCTGGGACCGCTACTACAAGGTGGACAAATCCCACAAGCGGGCGGCCATCGGCACCGGTCTGGGGCTCTCCATCGTCAAGGGTGTGGTGGAACTCCACGGCGGCCGCTATGGGGTGGAAAACAACCCCGGCAGCGGAAGCCGCTTCTGGTTCAGTCTTCCCCTGCTGCCTCTGGAAATAGACGCCCCCGCCCCGGACCAGGAATAGCGGAAAAAATTGCCCCGGGTGTTGACTTTGAGAAAAGAGGGCGCTATAATACATCACATACAATCAAAGACTGTGAAGAGAAGAGTAGGCCCCTCCCAATCCTACAGAGAGTTCCGGCAGCTGAAAAGGAACGGAAGGCGGATCGGCTGAAAATGGTCTCGGAGTCGCGCACCGACGGCGGTCCCTCAGGGCTGACCTAGGCTGCGACGTGATTCGCCCGTTAAAGCGATAGAGTATTTCATTTGTACTCGAAGAGGCGCCTGCTGCGAGGCTGGCGTGAAGTAAGGTGGTAACACGGAGCTTTTGCCTTCGTCCTTATGCCGTTCCCTTTGGGGCGGCGGGACGAAGGCTTTTTCTTTTCCGCGAACCAAGCAAGTCAGGAGGGACAGAACAAACCATGATCGAGATCTCCCATCTCACAAAGGAATTTCAAAATCCCGACAAAACCACCCTGGGGGTCCTCCGGGACGTCTCCCTGACGGTGGAGGCCGGGGACATCTACGGTATCATTGGAATGAGCGGCGCCGGCAAGTCCACTATGCTTCGGCTCATCGGCCTGCTGGATACCCCCACCTCCGGCACCATCACTGTGGAAGGGCGGGACCTCTCCACCCTGGCAGGCAAGGAAAAGATCGACTATTACAAAACCATCGGCACCGTCTTTCAGGGCTACAACCTCCTGATGCAGAAAACCGTAGCCCAGAACATTCTCTTCCCCCTGACCCTCTCCAAATACGACAAGGCTGCCGCCCAGGAGCGGGTGCGGGAACTGCTGGAGCTCACCGGCCTCACCCAGAAAGCGGACGCCTATCCCAGCCAGCTCTCCGGGGGTCAGAAGCAGCGGGTGGCCATCGCAAGAGCCCTGGCCACAAAGCCGAAGCTCCTCCTCTGCGACGAGCCTACCTCCGCCCTGGACAGCCTCACCACCCAGTCCATTCTGGACCTGCTGGCGGACATCAACCGAACCCTGGGGGTCACTATTATCATCATCACCCACGAAATCGGCGTAGTAAAGAAGATCTGCAACAAGGTGGCGGTGCTGGAGGGGGGCATCCTGGTGGACAACGGCCCCATCGACCAGGTCCTCAGCAACGACATGCACCCCATCACCCGGAGCTTCTTTGGAAAGGAGGAATGAGCCATGTCGGAATTCTTCTCTCAGTACGGCGCCCTCATTCTTTCCGCCGTGGGGCAAACCCTTCTGATGGTGGTTCTCTCCACCTTTTTCGGATACCTTCTGGGCATCCCCCTGGGGGTGGTGGCCTACGTCACCGATCACGGCTCCATCAGTGAGAACCGGGTGGTAAACTCCATTGTGGGTTGGGTTATCAACATCATCCGCTCGGTGCCCTTCATCATCCTCATCATCTTCCTCATCCCCTACACCCGGGCCATTATGGGCACCGCCTCCGGCACCCGGGGAGTCATCTTCCCCCTGGTGGTGGGCTCCGCCCCCTTTATCGCCCGGATGGTGGAAAGCTCCTTCAACGAGCTGGACAGGGGAGTCATCGAAAGCGCCCGGGCCATGGGAGCCACCAACTTCCAAATCATCTGGAAGGTCCTCCTCCCTGAAAGCTTCCCCTCCCTCCTCCGGGGAATGTCCATTGCCACCATTACCATTATCGGCTACATCGCCATGGCGGGAATGGTGGGAGGCGGCGGCCTGGGAGCCGTGGCCATCAATTACGGCTACTACCGCTACGAACGCTCGGTGATGAACGTTACCATCGTACTGCTGATCCTCCTGGTCCAGCTCATCCAGCTTTTGTTCAGCGCCGTGGTCCGCCGGGTGGACAAAAACAAATAATCCTATGATTTCCACTTCCCTCCGCCCTGCTGCGGAGGCTCCAAGACGGCTTCCCCCTTTGGGAAACCGCTTTGGACGGTTGCCCCAGAGGGAACGCCGCGGTATTCCTCTGGGACCGCCGGAAACGATGAAACAAACTAAGTTTTCAGGAGGAAAGAATATGAAAAAGATTTTGGCATTCGCCCTGGCTGCTCTGCTGGCCCTGGGAGCCGCCGGCTGCGGTCAAGGCAGCGAGGCCTCCAGCTCTGCGCCGGCCTCCGGTTCCGATTCCCAGTCCGCCTCTTCCCAAGCTGAGACTACCGTGTTAAAGGTGGCGGCCTCTCCCGCCCCCCACGCCGAGATCCTGAACTCGGTAAAGGAAGTCCTGGCCGCCCAGGGAATCGACCTCCAGGTGGTGGAATACACCGACTACATCATGCCCAACACCGCTGTGGACGCCGGTGAAATGGACGCCAACTACTTCCAGCACCAGCCCTACCTCACCAACTTCAACGCCGAAAACGGCACCGACCTTGTGTCTGCGGCTTCCATCCACTTTGAGCCCCTTGGCATCTACCCCGGAAAGGTGTCCTCTCTGGAGGAGCTGGCTGATGGTGCCACCATCGTGGTGCCCAACGATCCCACCAATGAGGGCCGTGCCCTGAACCTCCTGGCCGCCAACGGCATCATCACCCTCTCGGAGGATGCCGGCCTGGAAGCCACCGTCAACGACATTGTGGAAAACCCCAAAAATGTGAAGATCACCGAGGTGGAAGCCGCTCAGGTGCCCATGGCCCTGCCGGACTATGACTTCGGGGTCATCAACGGCAACTACGCCGTGGCCGCCGGCCTTTCCGACACCATCCTCACTTCCGAGGACCCCAGCTCCGAGGCTGCCCAGACTTACGCCAACATCGTGGCGGTGAAGCCCGACCGGGTGGATGATCCCGCCATTCAGGCCCTGGTAAAGGCCCTCACCAGCGAGGAAACCCGGACCTTTATCACCGAGACCTACGGCGTGGCTGTGGTTCCTGTATTCTGAGCCTGTCACTCCCCAAACAAAAAACCGGCAGAGCGCGGCTTGCAGCGTGCTCTGCCGGTTTCTTTTTGGGATATGCCGCCGGCTCTCGCCTTTCTTCATTTTCTGAAGCATTTTTCGCCGCCAGCTTTTGCTTTTGTTTTCAAATATTTCATTTTCTTCCCTTGCCCTGGAGGCATTTTTCGTGTACTCTAGTATCAAAATGATAATGATAATGGGAGGAATGTGCCTTGAAAAGCCTTACCAGGGAGGAACTGAAGGAGCAGGTCCGGGAGGAGATCCACCGCCGGAGCGGTGAGATCATTGCTCTTGCCCAGGACATCTTTCTCCATCCCGAGCTGGGCTATAAAGAAAAGCGCACCGCAGCCATCGTTGCCCGGGAGCTGGAAGCCCTGGGGCTGCCGGTCCAGACAGGTCTGGCCCGCACCGGGGTAAAAGCCAGGGCCTCAGGGCGGGGCGCAGGACCCACTGTGGCTGTTCTGGGGGAGCTGGACGCTCTCCTCTGCCCTCTCCATCCCCATGCTGACCCCGAGACCGGAGCAGCCCACGCATGCGGCCACCACGGCCAGATCGCCGCCATGTTGGGAGTCGCTATGGGCCTGGTGGGAAGCGGAGCCATGGAGCTTCTGGACGGGGACGCGGTGTTTCTGGCCTGCCCGGCGGAAGAATATGTAGAGCTGGATTACCGCCAGCGCCTTCAGGACGCCGGAGAGATCACCTTCTTCGGGGGGAAACAGGAGCTGCTGCGTATCGGCGCCTTTGACGATGTGGATATGGCCATGATGGTCCATGCCGAGTGCGGCCGCACCGACCCGGTGGCCCTGGTGGGCGGAGACATGAACGGATTTGTGGGGAAATCCATCCGGTTTATCGGCCGGGAGGCCCACGCCGGAGGCGCCCCGGAACAGGGGATCAACGCCCTTAACGCCGCCGCCCTTGCCCTGTTGGCCATCAACTCCCAGCGGGAGACCTTCCGGGATCAGGACGCCGTCCGGGTCCATCCCATTCTCACCAAGGGCGGGGATTCTGTGAACATCGTCCCCGCCGACGTCCGGATGGAAACCTACGTCCGGGGCCGGACCATCCAGGCCATCCGGGACGCCAGCGCCAAGGTGGACCGGGCAATTCAGGGAGCCGCCTGGTCGGTGGGGGCCAAGGTGGAGATCCGCCAGATCCCCGGCTACCTGCCCTACCGCCACGACGACGGGCTGACCCAGGTCTACGCCGAAAACGCCCGGGTTCTCCTGGGGGAGGAACATGTAGAAACGGCCCCCCTCTTTACCGGGAGCGGGGATATCGGGGATATTTCCGCCGTGATGCCTGCCATCATCCCCTCCATGGGCGGCTGGAAAGGCACCGCTCATCATCCCTCCCTGGAGGTGGCAGACCCCTATGCCGCTTACGTCCGCCCCGCCCAGCTTATGGCTATGAGCGTGGTGGACCTGCTTTGGGACGGAGCCTCCAAGGCTCGGGAGGTGCTGGATCACTTCACCCCCCTCCTGGACAAGGAGAGCTGTCTGGCCTTCTGGCAGGGATTGGAAGATGAAAAGGAGGAAAACGCCCAATGGAACTAAACCAAGACACCATGAAAAAGCTCCTGTTCCTTGTGGCTTTTGGGGTGCTTCTTCATTGGGGTCTGCAAAATCTCTCTTTTCTCCGGGAAGTCCTGAGGTTTCTTCTGGGGTTGACTGCTCCTTTCCTTCTGGGCAGCTGTATCGCCTTTATCCTCAATGTACCCATGAGTTTTTTGGAACGACATCTACCCACCGGGAACTCCTCCCGCCGCGGGGGACGCCTTTGGAACAAGTCCCGCCGCGCCGCGGCTCTGGTCCTGACTCTCACACTGCTGGTGGCGGTATTCTTGGTGGGGGGACTTCTGGTGGTACCGGAGATCTCCTCCAGCCTGGGGACACTGGCCGACAGCTTCCGGGCGTTTCCCCAAACCCTGGCCCGGTGGGCACAAGAACTCGCCCCCTACCTCCCTGAACTGAGCCAGTGGGTAAACAGCCTCCAGCTCAACTGGCAGGGTCTCCTGACCCAAACACTGAACTTCCTCAAAACCGGAGCCGGGAGCTTCCTGGGCTCTGCCTGGAACATCGCCGCCGGTATTTTCAACGGCCTTTTCACCTTCATCCTGGGCTTTATCTTCGCTTGCTATATCCTGTTCCAGAAGGAGGGGCTGCGCAAGGGCTCCCGACGCCTGCTTTACGCCTACCTTCCCCAGAAACGGGCGGATCGCATTCTGGAGGTGGCCAGCCTTACCTACGCCACCTTCGCCAGCTTTCTCTCCGGCCAGTGCCTGGAAGCGGTGATCCTGGGGCTGATGTTCTTCGTCTCCCTGAGCATTCTGGGCTTCCCCTATGCCCTGATGATCTCAGTGCTTATCGCCTTCACCGCTTTGATCCCCATTTTCGGCGCCTTTATCGGGTGCGCTGTGGGGGCCTTTATGATTCTGATGCTGGACCCCATGGAAGCCGTATGGTTCGTAGTGCTTTTCCTGGTTCTCCAGCAGGTGGAAGGGAACCTGATCTACCCCAGGGTAGTGGGAGGCTCGGTGGGGCTGCCCTCCATCTGGGTGCTGGTGGCCGTCACGGTAGGCGGCAGCACCATGGGTATTGCAGGAATGCTTCTGTTCATTCCCATTTCCTCGGTTCTCTACACCCTTCTAAACCGCAACATTAACCGGCGGCTGGCCCAACGCAAGCTGAATCCCTGAGCCTCCGCTGCCGGAAAAATGCCCTGCCGCATGCGGCAGGGCATTTTTCCTAGAAAAGTATCGTGAAGAAGGAGAAGGGATTCTTTATTTTTCGGAGGAACTGACGTCCCTCAAATCGCCTTGCTGGAGTTCCCGCCAACGGTGGCAGGCTACCCAGTGGCCGCCCCCCGCGTCTTCAAATGGAGGAACCGTTTTGCAGATTTCCTTGGCATACCGGCAGCGGGTGTGGAAACGACAGCCCTCAGGAGGGTTGGCAGGGCTGGGGATATCCCCTTCCAGAGGGATCCTCTCCCTGGTTTCGCCGTTTACCTGGGGGATGGCTGAGAGGAGCGCCTGGGTATACGGATGGAGAATATGGTTAAATATCTCCTCCTTATCCCCCAGTTCCACCATCTGCCCAAGATACATCACCGCGATGCGGTCACAGATATGTTCCACAACAGAGAGGTCGTGGCTGATAAACAAGTAGGTAAGGTGCATCTTTTCCTGGAGCTCCTCCAGGAGGTTCAGGATCTGGGAACGCACCGACACATCCAGAGCGGACACCGGCTCGTCGCAGATAATCAGCTTGGGATTGGTAGCCAGAGCCCTGGCGATTACAATCCGCTGCCGCTGGCCCCCTGAAAACTCATGGGGATAGCGGTCCAGATGCTCCACCTTCAGGCCCACCTGGACAATCAGTTCCTGCACCCGCTCCCGGCGGGCTTCCTTGTCACCATAACCGCTGATGATCAAAGGCTCCTCAATGATCTTGCCGATCTTCATTTTGGGATGGAGGGAACCGAAAGGATCCTGGAAAACAATCTGCATGTTTTTTCTGGCCCGGCGCAATTCCCCTCTGCGAAGAGCGCGGAAATCCTGGCCATCAAATTCGATCTCCCCCTGGGTGGGTTCCAGAAGGCGGAGACTGGTCCGGGCAAGGGTGGATTTTCCGCAGCCGGATTCCCCCACCAAACCCAGGGTCTCTCCCTGGTAAACGTCAAAGCTGACGTCGTCCACCGCTTTCACATACCCCACGGTGCGGGAGGTGATCCCCCGTTTGATGGGGAACCATTTTTTCAGTCCCCGTACCCGAAGCAGTACTTTTTTCTCATCCGACACGGCTCACCCCTCCTTTCCTTCCGGGGATACGAGGGCTTCCCCGCCCTCCGGCACTTCGGAAACCGCCCGGTCCCGGCAGAGCCAGCACCGGCAGCGGTGTCCGTTCCCCAGCTGGAACAACGGCGGCACTTCTTTTCTGCACTGCTCTGTGGCATTGCCGCACCGGGGATTGAACACGCATCCGGATGGGAAATCCTTCGCGCTGGGAACGCTTCCCGGGATGACATAGAGCTTCGGGTTCACTCCGATGGTGGGCAGCGAGCGAAGCAGCCCCTGGGTGTAGGGGTGGGCCGGACTGCCAAAGAGCTCCTCCACCGGCGCCTCCTCCATGATCTGGCCGCAGTAGAGGATCACCACCCGGCTGCACACCTCCCGAACCACCCCCAGGTCGTGGGTGATGAGAAGGATGGCGGTGCCCAGCCGCTCCTTCAGCTCCTTCATCAGGTCCAGAATCTGGGCCTGGATGGTGACGTCCAGAGCGGTGGTGGGTTCGTCGGCAATCAGCACCTCGGGGTTGCAGGAGAGGGCCATGGCGATCATCACCCGCTGGCGCATCCCACCGGAGAGCTGATGGGGATATTCCCGGATCCGCTGTTCCGGCATGGCGATCTTCACCATTTTCAGAGCCTCTATGGCCTTTTGTCTTGCTTCCTCTCTGCTGGCCTTTTGATGGAGGCGGAACACCTCCATCAGCTGATCTCCGATGGTAAAAACCGGATTCAGGCTGGTCATGGGCTCCTGAAAAATCATGGAGATGCGGTTGCCCCTCACTTCCCGAAGCTGGCGGGGCCGAAGCTTGGTCAGGTCTTCCCCATCCAGCAGCACCTGGCCGCTGACCTTTCCCGGAGAGGGCACAAGGCCCATCACCGCCAGGGAGGTCATGCTTTTGCCGCAGCCGGATTCTCCCACCAGGCCGATGGTCTCCCCCCTGTCCAGATGGAAGCTGATGCCGTTCACCACCCGGACACTGCCGCCGATATTCTGGAAGTCCACATTCAGATCTTTCACCTCAAGGATGGTATCCTGTTTCACAGACGGCACCTCCTTAATTCAGTCTGGGGTCCAGCATATCCCGCAGGCCGTCCCCCAGGGTGTTGAGGGAGAGCACCGACAGGACAATGGCCAGCCCCGGCAGGGTGATGAGATAGGGGGATGTGGTGATATACTGTCTGCCCTCGCTGAGGATGTTGCCCCAGCTGGGAATCTCCGGGGAGAGCCCAACCCCCAGGAAGGTAAGGCTGGACTCGGACAGCACCGTCAGGGCCATCAAGAGGGTCAGCCGGATGATCAGCGGGGAAACGCACAGCGGCAGTATGTACTTAAAGATGATCCGGGCGTCGGAGGCCCCCATGGCCCGGGCCGCCTCCACATGCTCGTACTCTTTTACCGAGATCACCGCACCCCGGATGGTCCGCACCACCCTGGGGAGGTAAGAAATGCTCAGGGCCAAAATGATGTTTTGTATTCCTGAACCGAACACCGTCAAAATTACCAGCGCCAGCAGCATGGCGGGGAACGCCATCAAACCGTCCATAAACCGCATAATGGTGGCTTCCGCCCAGCGGTAGTAGCCTGCCAGCAATCCCAGAATGGTACCCAGGACGCCGCACACCACCAATACCGCCAGGGCAATGGTAAGAGAGATCCGCGCACCGTAAACGATCCGGGAAAAAACATCCCGCCCAAAGGCATCTGTGCCGCAGAGGTGCTCCGCCGAGGGCGGTTGAAGGGCGTCCATCATGGCGTAAGCGCCAGGGTCGTGGGTAGCGATATACGGGGCAAAAACGGCCATTAGAACGATAATGAGAAAGAGGCCGCCGCCGAAAGCGATCTGCCGGTATTTGTGCCAGAATTTTCTCAGTTTCAGCATCGGTAAGCCTCCTTCCTTATTGGTAATCCACCCGGGGGTCGAAAGCCCGGTACAGCAGGTCGATGATAAGATTGATGAGGATGTACGCCATGGCAACAAACAAAATATGTCCCTGGATCATGGGGTAATCCCTGCGTTTGAGGGAATCGAAGGCCAGAAGCCCCAGCCCGGGAATATTGAAGATGGTCTCAATGACCACAGCGCCGCCGATCAGCTGGGCCAGGGACATTCCCACCTGGGTCAGAATGGGGTTCATGGCGTTTTTCAGGGCATGCTTTGCGATGACAAACAGTTCCCCCAGGCCCTTGGCTCTGGCGGTGCGGATGTAGTCGTTGTTGAGAACGTCCAGCATTCCCG
>JAHZBJ010000006.1:21792-32853 GCA_019423445.1 Oscillospiraceae bacterium | reverse complement strand
CAAACGGCCGCTCCCGCCGGAACTGAAGTGTCTTCTTCATAGCATTCCCCTTTCCCACAAAAGAAAAAGCCGCCAAGCGGCGGCTTTTTTCAATATTCTAATTATAAATATCACAATTTATGTCCTACTGTCCGTCCCCCTTCCTTGACAATCTAATTTTTTATATCTACAATTATAAATAGAACATTTGTTCTTTTTCTAGCTTTCCCGGCCCCACACCCATAAAGTTTCTCCCCAATCCGTGTTATTGGGTGTATCAAATCCGCAGGTCACCGTGTACCCAGGCTCCGGCGTGATGGTCAGCCGGGTACCGCCCTCGTCGCAAAGGGATTCTTCGGTCACAGAAGCAATCCCCTCCACCTCAGCACAGGCCGCAAGGAACTCCAGCGGAAGTCCCGGCTCCACTCGGGGCAGCAGAATCTCCCCCGGCTCCCCAGGCTGGAAAACCTCCGGCAGCACCACTTCCGTGCTTTGAGGATATTCCTCCCAGCCCGTGGTTTCGGTCACTGCAAAGCGGAGAGCAATCTTCCCTTCGGTCACCTCACAGTCCCCGAAGCTGTGCCGGTACTCCACCGAATCCCCCACCATGCCGTACCGCCCCGGGAAACAGAGACTGTTTTCGGCGGTGACTTTGCCCTCAGTCAGGGAGTAGTCCACACTGTCCACAAAGCTGCGGGTATAATACTCACTCCCATCAAAAACGATCCCGTTGGAAAAGAAGATCCGTACCACTGTCGAGTCAGTAGTCTCCTGGATCTCCTGAACGCTGAGTCGCTGCCAGCAGCCCAGATCCACCAGTGTGATTTCTCCGGTCGTCTGGTTCTCCGCCAGGATCACCGACCCGTTTTGATGGGGGCCATACCAGTGATTGGCCCAGTACAAAACCGTATCCCCCAGCCTGCAGCAGCTGTACCCATCTGCAAAGACCGGGCCATTCAAAAGATCCTGACCGCCCAACTCCTCCAGGGCGCTGTCCAGATATTCCACAGTGGCAGAGAAACTGACCATTTCGTTCTGGGTGGATTCCCCCTGTTCCCCAGCCCCTATACAGCCAGTACAAAGTAATGCCAGCAGCACCACAAACGTCCCTATGCGTAAAACAATCGCTGCCATTTCATTACCTCCTCGACTATTTTAATTTCAGTATAACAAAAAACATAAAAATCGGAAAGGATGGATTTTATGCATGTAAAAAAGAGCGGATTTGTAATTTCTTTAAAGGAGGAGACAATGCTAAAGGCCAGACAAGAAGATAATATTCTAGATATCCTTCAATCCTCCTACCCGTTTTACCAACTGCTAGAAGAAACAGATTCATGCGAAGATTGCCGTAAGAAAAGTGGAAGAATATATTCGGTATCAGAAGCCGAAATAGGTATTAATTTTCCTCCTTTTCATCCTAATTGTAGATGTACTGCTGTGGGAATATTACACAATCACAAAATGGATCCTTGGGAACAGGAAAACGCCATATGGGATTTTCTGTTTCATCCCGGTCTTTCAAGGGAATATCAGGTTCAATTGTTAAGGAACTACTATTCGATATCCAGACAAGTTCATAGTGATATTTCTCTCCAGATAAAACTTGAAAGCTCTATAAACAGCTCTTCCAATCGTATGGAGATAATAGAGTCTTTTATTAACAGATTGAATCCCGATTGGATTGATCCCTATTTAGAAACACGTTTTCAGTATAATTGGAATAGCAAGTATACAACTCCTCCATTCAAACAAAAAACGGCCGACATTGCATCTATTTTGGGAGTTTCTCCTGATGATTTGATGAAAGTTATGGCTGCAGAATCACGAATAGAGCCTACGAGCGGCAACAAATATGCCATTGGGCTGATCCAATTTACGGACATTGCTTGTGAGCATATAGGAACAACTCGCGAGGCACTTGCTCAAATGTCTGCTATAGAACAATTGGATTATGTATACTTATACTTCAGGGATTCCATCGGAAAGCTTGAAGATGCTGTTGATTTGTATTGGGTTATGTGTACTACAAAACCAATTGGAAAAGGAGATTATGGTGTCGTGTTTGACGCGAAATTAGATCCTTCTGCCTATAGAAACAATGCTGGAATGGATCATGATGATGGAAAAAATTACCAGACGAGATCTAAAAGAACATCTTGAGATTCAATTAAATGATTATTGGGCAAACTGGTCTGACTAAGTAGATATTAACCCTGATCCCCTGTGAAACTAATGAGTTTACCAATGAAATCGGCTGTCCCGGTGCGATAATCCCCACCCCCGGAAAACCCTGTTTTGACGCCCTTTTCAGCCTGAAAACCCGCATCAACAAAGGATTTTCCGGCTTCCCGGGCGGCACTCCTGTGACCCGAAACGAACCGGCGGAAACTCCCCCACCAACAACTCGAAACGCGGTAGGCGTCTAATCAACGCGCGAGAGTTCGAATCTCTCCATCTCCGCCACCAGGCAGGGGCCTGGAGCCGTTCGCGCTCCGGGCCTTTTCCTTTTCTCAAAATTTGCGCCCGCGTTCCAACAAATCCAAATTAACCGACTATGCCAAAGGTCCCAGAAGCAAATGCTTCTGGAACCTTTTTTCGAAGTTGGGAATCTTCGCAAACACCTGTTGATTGTCTTTTTTGAAGGCATCGCCGTACCGATAAGTTATGCATCTTCAAAATTGTGGACAGAAGGACTCCCCCTGTCCAGATTTTTAATGTCTTTCAAAAACTCCTGTAAACATAGGCAGCAAAGCGAGCCCGAAACGTCCGCTTCAGGCTCGCTTTGTCAATCTTGATTTTCCTTGTTTCCCTTTTACTGATTTCAGATCGCTCCCATGGGGATAAAGTTTACCAGAACGATCAAAAGCAGCAAAATTGTGGTGGATCTGATAGCGCCAAATACCGTATACGTTTTCAGCCCACCCACAATGGTAAACCCATTCATGTTGGTGGATATCCAGAACCCGCTATCGTTGGGCAAGCCGATCATATTGCATCCGGACAGGCCAGCCATTGCAAAGTACACCGGATGGACCTGAGGCAGCGAGGCAATAACAGGCGCCATAATGGCGAGGCAGGAAATACCTGCGCTGGAGGCCGAGCCCATGCAAACCCGAAGAACCACACCAACCAGGTAGGTGATAATCAGGACAGGGATGACTGCGCTGGAAGAAGTACCCACTGCGGCAGTAATCAAATCGCCTATGCCTGTAGCGCGAATAACCGCACCAAAAGCCGCGCCAGCACCGGTTACCATCAACACCACTCCGCAGGTTTCCAGGGCCTTGTTGACGCTCTTTTTGATCTCGCTTTTGGTCATGTTGCCGTTGGCGATCAGGTATGCGCAAAAAACACCGATCAGAAGAGCGATATTTTTATCGCCGATAAATGCCACAAAGTCCGGCTTCGTTTCCGCAACCGCTCCCCAGGTGGAGTCCAAAAGGATCAGAAGAACGGGCAGCAGGATCGGCAGCACCGCAACCCCCATGGAAGGCATCTTTCGTCCCGAATAGTCCTGCTCTTTAATCGGCACAAAGTCGGGATCCAGATCCTTATCCGTGAAGAATTTGCTGGGGCCATTTTTGGGCCACAGAACTTTGTACATAATGGGCAGTGTAGCAAATATGGCGACCAGGCTGATTACAGCGCCAAAAACAATCATGGTGCCCATGCTGAAGTTCAGCTGCTCTGCTGCGGCCATAGGTGCAGGTGTGGGGGGAACATAGGAGTGGGCGGAACCTGCCCCGCAAACCAGGGCACAGGCAATCAGAGAACGGGGAGCTCCGATCTCCTTGGCCACCGCGGAACAAATAGGGATCATAATCACCAGACACACATAAAAGAAAACGGGAATGGAAATGAAAAACGAGGTAAGAATCAGTGCAATAATCGCTTTTTCCTTTGGAAAAACCGAAACCATATTTTTGGCAATCACATGGGCGCCACCTGCATCAGAAAGCAGCTGTCCCATAATGACTCCCAAACCGATAGACATACCCAGACTGGTCATTGTCCCGCCAAAACCGGAAGCAAAAACCCCAACTGTATTGGCCATCCCCAGGCCACACACGATTCCTACGTAAATACCGCCGACAAACAAACTGACTACCGCATTGATGTTCAGTTTCATGATCATGACCATGATAATAATCAGCGCAATGGCCATATTTACCAGAATAAAGGGCAATGACATTTTTCATCCTCCTTGCTGTCTGTTCCTCAAACGTCTGTGTCCACACAAGCGATTACTCAGCAGCCAGGCCCATCCCCAGTTTGATGGCAGCTTTATTCATCTCCAGGAACTGGGGTTTTTTGCCCAGCTTCTTCTCCACTGTCTTGATCAACTCCTCCTCACTGAAAATTCCTGTCACATGGTTATAAACTCCCAGCATGATGATGTTGGCCACTTTCCTGGACCCCAGCTTTTCCGCTTCTTCGTCTACCGGTACCGGAATATAGTGAGCTTTGCACTCCGGCGGCGCCGTGCACAGATTGCTGTTGGCCAAAATAATTCCGTCGTCCTTGACCCTATCGGCAAACTTTTCCAGGGAAGGCTGGTTCATGGCGATGAGTACATCGATCTTTCTCACCATGGGAGAGCCAATGGGTTGGTCCGAAATCGTCACCGTACAATTGGCAGTTCCGCCTCGTTGTTCGGGACCATAATGGGGCAGGAACAGCGCCTCTTTCCCGTAATCAATGGCTGCATAGCAAAGCAGCTGCCCGATCATCATAATCCCTTGTCCTCCAAAGCCGGCGATAATCAACCTGTTTTCCATCATCTCACCTCCTCCGACACCTTGTATTCGCCGACAGGAAACACCTTGGAGGTATGTTCATGGATCCACTCCAAACATTTGACCGGCGACAGCCCCCAGTTGGTTGGACAGTTGGACAGCATCTCCACAAAGGCAAACCCCTGCCCTTTCATCTGAATTTCAAAGGCTTTCTTCAACCCCTGTTTTGCCTTGATAATATTAGCGGGGGTATCCAAAGCAAATCGGGCCACATATGCCGGAGCATCCAACTGGGAAATGATCTCGCACATCTTCATGGGATAACCGTCCACAGCAGGATTGCGTCCCGCCGGAGTGGTGGTGGTCTTTTGTCCGATGAGAGTAGTCGGCGCCATCTGTCCTCCGGTCATGCCATAGGTGCTGTTGTTGATGAATACCGTCATAAAGTGTTCTCCCCGGTTGGCTGCATGGATAATCTCAGAAAGGCCAATCGCCCCCAGATCCCCATCGCCCTGGTATGTAAATACAATCTTTTCCGGAGCGCTTCTGGAAAAGCCGGTGGCTACAGCAGGGGCTCTTCCGTGTGCGGAACAGACAATATCAAAGGTGAAAACATTTTTGCTCATGGTGCCGCAGCCCACCGGCATGATTCCCACCGTTCTCTCCGCGATCCCGAACTCATCCACAAGCTCAGCAATCATTTTGGAAATCAATCCATGCATACACCCTGGGCAATACCGGGTAGGGGCGGCGGAAAGGATCTTGGTCCTCTCATAAATCTTTTCCACTTCCATCACTCCTTTCCATAAAGCCTGCGCACCGCGTCAGCGATATCGTCAGCAGTAAAGATAATCCCGCCCGAATGCAAAACGGTGGAAATCGGGGCTCTTCCGGCCACCCCCACACGGACGTCTTCAATCACCTGACAGGGGATGGACATCTCAGCGCAGAGAATATGCTTCACCCTGTTGTAGTCCAGCTTCTGGAAAGACTCATAGGGGAAGGGATAGAGGGTAATGGGCCGGATCAGGCCCGCCTTGATCCCCTCCTGGCGAAGCATGGCGATGGCGGTTTTCGCGATTCTGGCGCTGACACCATAAGCTGCAATAACAACTTCGGCGTCCTCCAGCAGGTACTCCTCTTTCAGCCCTTCAGTCTTTTCCCAGTCTTCATACATTGCGGCCTTGATGCGGTTGAATTTCTCCTGGGCCTCATCGGGAGAATAGAGAGAAGTAACCACCAGGCGGTCTTCTCCAGCCTCTTCCGCAGCGAAGAATTTCAGCTTCATTCTGGCGTCGTCTTTCATTTCCGGAAGCGCCACCGCTTCCATCATGGCGCCGATGCATCCATCCGCGCACACCATCATGGGAGCCTGATACTGCTCCGCCTTTTCAAATGCCAGGTATGTATAATCCACCGCTTCCTGGACAGTGGAAGGCGCATAGACCAGCATACGGAAGCCGCCATGGCCCGAAGCCTTTGTCGCCTGAAGATAGTCCATTTGGGCTGCCTGAATGGAACCCAGGCCCGGACCTCCCCGGGTGATATTTACAATTACCGCCGGCAGCTCCGCTCCTGCCAAATAGGAAATTCCCTCCGACTTCAGGCTGATGCCCGGGCTGGAAGAAGATGTCATGGCCTTTACGCCGGCTGCAGCAGCCCCATAAACCATGTTGATGGAAGCGATCTCGCTTTCCCCCTGGACAAAATGCCCCTGCACCTCAGGCAGTCTGCGGGACATATACTCGGGGATTTCATTCTGGGGAGTAATGGGATATCCTGCAAAAAAGCGGCAGCCAGCCCTTACAGCAGCTTCTGCAATCGCCTCATTGCCTTTCATAAACATTCTTTCCAAGTTGACCTGTCCTCCTTTCTACTTGTACACCTCGATGGCCGCCTCCGGGCAGACGATGGCACACAAGCGGCAGGCTACACACCCCTTGCTCTCATCTGCAACCACCGCATGGTACCCCATCCGGTTGGTTTCCTCCCCGAAGCTGATCACGCCTTTTTTGCAAGCCACGATGCATAAGCCACAGGCTTTGCAATAATCCGGCGCAACAGTGATCTTCGCCATATCATTTCTCCTTTCTATCCCAAATCCAATACCTGCGGCATGCTGGGCCGGATGGATATCGCCCTGTTCCAGTGCGATGCCAACTTGTCCCACAACTTTTCCGGCAGCATGACAGCATCTATTTTTCTTCCCGCCGTCTCCAGCAGTTTTTCCGTTCGCGCCACTCCCTCCCAAAAGGTTTCCTCATCTCCGTCCCCACCGCAGTAGGGATTGCATACGATACGGATTTGATCTCTGCCTATTTGAGAAAGGATTTCTTCCATGGAACGGGCAATGTATCTCCAGGTGCTGGAAAAGCTTCTGTATGGATTGATCAGATAGAAAATCTGGGTCTCCTCTTTCAGTGCTTCCCGGTATTGACCCAGGCAAAGGGCCCCAGCCTTTCCTCCCCCAACATCCATTATCACTCTGCGCTTTTCATCTTTCAGAGCCCCTTCCACACCTTCCGGCACCAGGGGCGAATCCATGAATTCTGTTCCATGGATCACCTGGATTCCTTTGTTTTCCAAACTTCGGGAAATATCCCTCAGCCGGTACAACGGTTTGGTCTGGTCCATGTCAAAAACCGTTATTTCTTCTTCCCCATGTTCCCGCAGCCAAAGCGCGGCCGCTATGGAGAACTCGGTCTTTCCGGTTCCAGCCTCCCCTACCACAACAGTGTTTTTCTTTTCCCCCAGTTCCATGCCTTTGCAGTGCCGTACTTCCATTGCTCCATCAGGCACTCCCTCTGGGCTCAAAATAGGTGATGGTACCATCCGCAATCACCGACACCCGGGTGCCCGGCCCGTAGTCTTTCCGGAGCAAAGCCATGGTCTCTTCCCAGGTATCCACATAGACCTGCTTATCCACATCTCCAAACAGCGGGGCACTTCCCAGATCCGGATAAGGCATATTACAGATAATCCGTCTGACCTGGGGGCGCTTGCGGAAAATCTTACCGCACATCCTGCCCCCACTGTTGTGTCCAAAGTATCCGAAGACGTAGTGTGTGATCTGCCCCAGATCGGTATGATCCACCACCACAATATCCCCGCCCCGCTCCGAAAGGCCCATACATGCAAGGCTGATGGCGATATTGGCTTCACTGGCCTTGGCGTTGGCATTGACAATCACAATGTCCTTATCCACCGGGCGTTTGGCAACGTACAGTTTCTGGGCTGCGGGAACCCCTGCATAATACTCTTCAATGGGATCCCCGGCATAGAGGTCAATGAGTTCCAGCTTGGTGTTGTAGATACAATCCACCTTGAAGAACTCCCCAACCATTCGGGTCATTTCCTCAATCTCGCTGCGCATACCGTCCATGCGCATGTCGCCCATCATCTCTGTACTGTTCATCTGTTTTTCCCGCAGGAATTCCACCGCGGTGGTATGATTCTGGACGATGGTTTCAATGGATGCCATTCCCGGGAAAAGGATCTTTCCTCCTCCCCCAAAGGAATTGAAAACATGTGGAGTAAGAGCCCCCAGGCCGATCTTCAGGTCACACTCCATCAACTCCTTGTTGATCTTCACCTGCACCCCGCGCTTTGTCGTCCCAATCACCACACAATTGTCGTAGCAGTTGTGGTTATATACGGTGTAGTTACGGAGGATCTCTTCTCCCAGCTTGTCCGCAAAATTCTTCCGGCTGTGAGCGCCATGGGTTCCAAGGGCACAAATAAAGCGGATATGCTCCTTTGTGATGCCTGCCTTATGTAGCTCCTCCAAGACAACTTCGGCCATGATCCGGGTAGGTGTACCCCGGGTAATGTCATCAAAGACAATTGCCACCTCTTTGCGCCCCTTTGCCAGCTCCCGAAGGGGGGGAAGACCGTAAGGCGCATTGAGTTTCTCTCTGATCTGTTCCTTGCTCAGAGGCGGACACTCATCTCCGGGAATGCCGTGATATTCCACATCCCAGTCATCCGGCAGGTCTATGGTAACGGGACTGAACCCCTGCCAGGCATTTTGCTGCAGAGTGATTTTCATCTCTTATCCTCCCTTTCTCATGTCCTGCTCTTCTCTGTCCAGGACAGCACCCATGGCCACCGGCCCCACCAGAGCGGCGTATCTCTTGAGATACCCTTTCAGCGGCTCCTTTACCGGAGGAGACAACTCCTCTTTCCTGCGCTCCAGCTCTTCCTGCGCCACATCCAGATGGATCCATCTCTCTGGGATGTTGTAACGGATCCGGTCCCCGGTACGGATCAGGGAAATCGGCCCGCCCAACGCCGCTTCTGGAGAAACATGGCCGATACAGGCCCCGCCGCTTACCCCTGAAAAACGTCCGTCGGTCATCAGGGCCACTTCTTTGCCCATTCCCATGCCCAGCAGCAATCCTGTGAGATGAACCATCTCCCTCATTCCCGGCCCGCCTCTCGGCCCCTCGTACCGTACCACTACCATGTCGCCTTTCTGAATGAGTCCGTTCCGCAAGGCCGCTGCGGTATCTTCCTCGGAGTCAAAGACCCTGGCAACGCCATCAAAAGTGAACATTTCCTCTGCACAAGCCGCCGTTTTGATGATGCATCCCTGGGGAGCAACATTGCCGTACAGCACCGCCAGGCCGCCCTCTTTTAGGTACGGGTTGGACAGGGGGCGGATCACTTCCGGATCCTGTACGAAATGCCCGGCAGACAGAAAATCATGGCTTTCTCCGGTGACTGTGATGGCGCTTCCGTCCATATACCCGCCATCAATTGCGGTCCGAATCAGCGCCGGCATTCCTCCCGCCTGGTGCAGGTCTGTCAGATAATGTTTCCCAGAAGGGGAAAGATGGCAGATATTTGGGGTACTTCTGCTGGCCTGATCGAATTCTTTCAGGGAAATATCTATCCCCAGTTCATGGGCAATGGCGGGCAGGTGAATGGCTGTGTTGGTGGAACAGCCAATCAGCATGTCCACCCTGATGGCATTGGAAAACGCTGTGTGCGTCATAATCTGAGAGGGACGCAGCTGCGTCCGGACCATTTCCACAATTCGCTCCCCGGAATCTTTCGCCAGCCGCATTCTCCCGGAATGGACCGCCGGGATGGTCCCATTGCCATACAGCGCCATCCCCAGCACCTCGGTCATACACGCCATGGAATTGGCGGTGAACATTCCCGCGCAGCTCCCGCAGCCTGGGCACGCCTCTTCCTCAATGGCGGGGAGGGCGGTTTCAGACAGTTCCCCTTTCACCACCTTGCCCCGGATATGACTAAGCGCCGCAAGATCCAAGTTCATGTCTCCCAGCCGCCCCGGGAGCATTGGGCCACTGTTGACTACAATGGCCGGGATGTCCAATCGCGCCGCCGCCATGAGCATCCCCGGAGTGATCTTGTCGCACCCTGTCACCAGCACCAAGCCGTCCAGGCAGTGGGCATTGGCCATGATCTCGATAGAATCCGCAATGATCTCACGGCTTGGGAGAGAGTAACGCATCCCCTGATGCCCGGCGCAGTATCCGTCGCATACGCCAATGGTGCTGCACACCAGCGGCGTTCCTCCGGCACACCAGATTCCCGCTTCCACAGACTGTGTGATCTTATCCATTGTCATGTGTCCGGGGAAGGAGGGGCTGTAGGCGTTGATGATCCCAATAAAGGGCTTCTCAATGTCCTTTTGGCGGTATCCCGCCCCCTTCAGCAAAGCCCGTGTGTAGATCCTGTTAATTCCTGTTTTCATGCGATCACTGTTCATAGAATCCTCCTCTCTTCTCAATTTTTTAAAAGCAAAATTCATGCCAGTTTCGCAGTCACACAAAATCCGACCAAAAACGACATTTTATAGCCCATTTACCGCTATATTTTTCTGTTCACTGCCGAAGCCGCGGCACAAATTGTCGGTTTTTGCATCACCACCCCTTGATCTGATACCGTTCGATTTTTCTAAGCAGGGTGCTGCGATCCATGCCCAATCGCCGGGCTGCACGGGTCTTATTTCCGTTCTCCTCAGCCAGGGCTTCGATGATGGTATCCCTTTCAACTTCCTCAATGGTTCTGTTTGCGCCTTTCCGGCGGGTTTCATATTTCTGCTGCCGGTAGTACAGATCCTGCAGAACCGGCAAAATATCATTATGGCAGGCAACCCCCTCGGTGGTGAGGGCCACGATCTTTTCCAGGGTGTTTTGCAATTCTCTGACATTCCCGGGCCAGTTGTATTCTTCCATGACCTGGATGATGCTGTCGTCCAGCCCTGTCACATGGCACCCCAGCCGCTGATTGATCCCCTGCAGAAGATAATCCACCAAAAGAGGAATATCTTCCTTTCTTTTCCTCAGCTCAGGAAGATGGATATTCAATA
>JAHZBJ010000006.1:12002-21782 GCA_019423445.1 Oscillospiraceae bacterium | reverse complement strand
TCGTTTCGGAAATCCCCGTTGAGTACCGCCTCATAAAGGTCCTGGTTGGTGGCAGCGATAATCCGCACATCCACAGGGATCACCTTTTCTCCCCCCACCCTCCGGACTTCCTTTTCCTGGAGGACCCGAAGGAGAAGCGCCTGCATGCGTTTATCGATCTCCCCTATTTCATCCAGGAAAATCGTACCCTTGTGGGCCAGCTCAAAAAGCCCCATGCTCCCCCCGCGTTTCGCACCTGTAAAAGCTCCATCGGCATATCCGAAAAGTTCGCTTTCCAGAAGGCTGCTGGGAAGGGCCGAACAGTTGACCGCCACAAAGGGCTGATCCTTTCTGTGGCTGGCGTTGTGGATGGATTGGGCCAAAATCTCTTTTCCGGTGCCCGTTTCCCCGGTGATCAGAACGGTGGAATCCAATTTGCAGAAGGTCTTTGCCAGGTTCTTGGTCTGTTCCATCCGCGGGCTGGCGCCAATAAGGTCATCAAAGGTATAATGAGCCACCAATCCTTTTTGCGCCATTTGAGAACGCAGCTTGCGGTTTGACTCTTCCAAATCTTTAATGGCCTGGAAAGAGGAGATGGCCCCAAAGACCTCCTTCCGGTTCCGAAGCAATATATTGCTCACCATCAGGTTTCGGTCTTTCAATACCCAGTTTTTCTCTTCTTTTTCATTTTTCAGCGCCACGTCCAACCGCAGCTCCGGTACCACCTCGGAAATGGATCTCCCCTGAGCCAGCTCGTCCAGGCCGAGGATCTTCTGCGCAGTATTGTTGAAAATAATGATCTTGCCTTCGCTGTCCACCGCAATCAGCCCGTTGGGAGAAAAATTGATGATGGTGCAAAGCATCTCCTTCTTCTCTTTTTCTCCCTGCACTGTGCGGCAAACCTCCAGGGCACGCTCTACGGAGGCTGCCACGGCCTCCCGGGAACAGCCTATCATTTCGTAATCCACCTGATAGGATTCCAACAATCTCAAATGCTGATCATCGTACTCTCCCCATCCGCCCCCCATAATGACGTCATATCCCGCTTGGGCATCCCCCAAAATTCCTTCTCTGAGCTGGGCCACTGTCTGCACCGTAAATTCACTTACCGGAACCCCCAGAATGTAACCCACCCTGCGCACCTTTCGGGTAAAGGATTCACATTCCACCACGGCGATGCTTTTGTTGGTTCCCACATATTTCTGCATGGTTTCCAGCACATCCAAATCCGTCACTTCCAGCTCCACCACATGGACTTGGGGGAATCGGGCGCGTATTTCAGAGGCCAGAGTCCCGCGGGCTACGATAATATCTTTCCCTCCGGAGATCTTCTCCTCCACCCGCTTCATAATAGATTTGGAATAGTTTTTGTCCTGCTCCCGCACCACGGTAATAATGTCGATATCCAGGCCCCGTTTTTCCAATTCCCTGCGGTAAAACGGCTCTAACTGGCGAAACGGAACTACTATCAGCACATTTTTCATAATTCTTCTCCCTACCGGCCTCCCTTTTTCCCGGGCGCTTCTTTTCCGAGCTTCAAATGGACTTGCTGTAACTCCACAGGCATACATAGTCCGTCTGCCCGTTCTTTTCACATTTGGTCAGCTGGCCATCGGCAGTCTCCAAAAGCTTTCCGGCCATCTCTTCCAGCAGCTGCTGGAAAGTAAAGCCATCCTCCAGCAGCTGTCCGGCATTGACGTCCATATCATCCTCCATTCTGCGATAGAGGTTGCTGTTGCTGGCCACTTTCACCACCGGCACAATGGGGAAGCCCAGAGGGGTGCCTCTGCCAGTGCTGAAAAAGATAATCTGGCATCCCATGGCAGCCAGTCCCGTCAAGGACTCCGCGTCATAACCTGGGCCGTCCATAATCACAAGGCCCTTTCGGGTGGGTTTTTCGCCGTAATCCACCACCTGGGTAATCTGAGAACTGCCGCCCTTCCGCACACACCCCAGGGCCTTTTCCTGGATGGTAGACATTCCGCCGTCCATATTTCCAGGGGCAATTGCCCTGGCGGCGTTTTCGCCCAGGCACACCAATGTATTCTGATGCGCGTCTTCCACTACCTGACAGATTCTTTCCCTCACTTCCACATCCGCTGCGCGCTTGCACAAAATACCCGTGGTACCAATCAATTCCGTGGTCTCCGTCAAAACCGCCGTGCCGCCCTTTTGGATCATCCAATCCGAAAGGTTGCCGATGCCGGGATTGGCTGTTACCCCGGAAAGGGCATCGGAACCGCCGCACTCCATCCCCAGCATGAGCTGTTCCAGAGGTGTTTCTTCCCGCTGTATGCGGCTGGCCTCTTCCGCCATCTTCCTTGCCGCTTCAATTCCCTTCTCAACGGTCTTTAACGATCCCTCGTTCTGTATCGTCAGCAGTTGTACCGGCCGTCCGCTCTTCCGGATCTCTTCCGCCACCCATGCTGCGGGAGTGCCTTCACAGCCCAGACTCACTACCACAACGCCATAAATATTGGGATTGGTCCCCAGGCCTACCAAAACCCTGTTGTGCATCGCCCGTTCCGGCCGGCGGCCGCAGCCGTGTCCGTGACAGATAGCCACCGCCCCGTCCACTTCTTTTGCGATCTTTTCCGCCACCATATTGGCGCAGCAGACAGTGGATAAAACAGCCACATAATTTCTGATCCCCACACCCCCGTCAGGGCGTCGGTACCCCATAAAGGTCTCTTTCATTTGGAATCTCCTTTCACATGATTTCGTAAGCATCTAAATTGTGGACATGGACCCAGTCGCCTTTATGAATCATCTTCGTCGCATAGCCAATGGGTTCCCCGTAGCGCAGAATCGGCTGTTTTTCCATAATGTCCACTAAAGCAATTTTATGGGAACTGGGAATTTTTTCCAGTGCCTGGAAGGAATCTCCTGTTCCTTCCACCGTTACCCATTCTCCTTTCTCCACATCGGAGAGAGCAATTCCCACATTATCCTTTTCGTCCATCATCAGAATCCGCTTTTTCATCAGATTTCTCCCTTCGCCTCTCCGCTGAATTCCTTCAGCGCTTTTTCCAGCATGCTTTCTTCTTGCCATTCGTCCAGCTCCTGGGTATAGATATGGGCCTTCTCTTCTCCCCGCAGTACCCGAAGCGTCCCCAGACTCAAGGATTCCAACTCATCTTCGCCAGGCAGGCAAACCACTTTTCCCAAAAAACTGATGCGGTCTTTGAGAAGTCCGGTGAACCTTTCGGAGTAGGCGATAGCTCCTGTAAGGACGATCTGATCCACCTTTCCCGAGAGCACCGCAGCCAATTCGCCAACCGCTTTTGCCGTTTGATACGCCATTGTTTCATAAACAAGCAGCGCCATTTGGTCCCCCTGGTGGATTCTCCGTTCCACTTCCCTGGCGTCGTTTGTCCCCAGAAGGGAGACCAGACCCCCGTTGCCTCTGGTACGTTTAATCAAGGCCGCCGGATCTATTTTTTTTGCTGCCGCATAACGCAGCAGCGGCGTCAGCGGGACGCGTCCGCTCCGCTCGGGAGAGAAGGGGCCTTCCGAGTCCAGAACAATGTCCACCATACGGCCTTTTCGGTGGGCTGAAAGTGTGATTCCGCCCCCCATATGTACCACAATCTGATTCATCTCGCTGTAGGAACTTCCCGCTTCCTTGGCTGCGCGGATCGCCATGGCACGCATATTCAGCGCGTGGCAGCGGCTGAGGCGGATAACATCCCGAAAACCTGTAAGATAGGCCAGCGGTTCAAATTCATTCACCGTAACCCCATCGTAGACGTAGGCGGGAATCCCCAACTGCGCCGCTACTTGGTAAGCCAATATTCCTCCCAGATTGGATGCGTGCTGCCCTAACGGACGATTCCGCAGCCGGTCTACCATCAACTCATTCACCTGATAGGCTCCGCTTTCCACCGGCACAATGACTCCACCCCGGCCTACAACAGCTGAGAGATGCAGTTCAGGGCCTTGCTGTTCAATGAAATCCCTGACTGACTTATATCGCAGCGGGAGCTGATCGACCACCGTCTCAAAGGGGCTCAGCTCCTCGGCAGAGTAATTCGCCTGGCTCTTCGCTATCCTCTCCTCATCCCGATAAATCGCCATTTTCATTGATGTGGAGCCAGGGTTTATGGCCAGAATGTAATAATTCTTCATTTTTTGTCCTCCCTTTCCCTAACCGCCATCGATACAGCAAGACGCAGCCCCATGATCTTGCTCTGTATGGGCGAAGACCGGGATGTAATCACCACAGGGACCTTTGCGCCCAGGACCACTGCCGCTGTACATCCGCCGGCGCTGTAGGACAGGGACTTCACCAGAACGTTTCCCACTGTGATATTGGGTACCACCAGAAGATCCGCATCCCCAGCCACAGGGCTCTTATAACCCTTGATTTCTGCGGCTTCCGGTACCACTGCCAGGTCGTAGGAAATAGGGCCCTCCACCACACAGCCTGGAAATTCACCTTTTTCACAGGCCTCTTTCAGCGCGGCCGCCTCCACTGTCTCAGGCATTTTGGGATTGACCTTCTCCACAGCCGCCAACACTCCCACTTTCACCTCGCCATAACCCACATTGTGGAAAAAGGTAAGGGCATTATGGATCGCTTCTTTTTTCTGATCCAGGTTAGGATAGGTCAGCAGGGCACAATCAGTAAGTCCCAGCAGCTTATGATAGCTGGGCACCTCTACCAGCGTCAGATGCGACAACACGCCTCTTTCACAAAGTCCGTTTTCCTTCCGGACAATTTGCCGCATAATCACCGCCGTTTCCACAAGTCCTTTTTGAATGACGTCCACTTTTCCTTCTCTGGCCAGCCGGACCGCCACTTCCACCGCCTCTTCTGGCGTATCAGCGGAAATAAAACGGGGCGAGAAATCTACATTTGTTTCTTTCCATCTTTTTTCAAGACTGGCTACACGGCCGATAAAAACAGGTTCTACACACCCCAGTTGGCAGGTGGCAGCGGCAGCTTCCATGGTGTGATCGTCTTCCCCCCAGACCACCGCCACCTTTCTGGGCGGGCAATTGGCCATGGATTCAAACAACTCCTGGAAATTTCGAAAACTCATATTCGCTCCTCCTTTTGAACTTCTTCTTTTGTAGCTCAACCCCACGAGCGGCGGCTAAAATCAGGACCCATATAGCCACAGCAAGCAGTGCATAAATTACCCAAGCAACGCGGTAGGAACCAAATGTGTCATAAAGAAAGGCTGATACCGGAGATCCCAGCGCCATCCCTCCGCACATGAACATTGTGACCACGCCATAGTTCTCGCTGTAATGTGCTGATCCGAAAAAATCCATCGTAAGACAGGTTGCCGGAAGTGAGAGGATGGTATAAGCCGCTCCAAAGGATACCCCAAAAAGATAAGGCCCCCAGCTTTGTGTCGCATTCAATAAGCAAACCATGGAAATGGCAAAGCAAACACAAATGGTGGACATCCCCCAACGGGGCCCCTTGCGGTCAAACACCCATCCAAGCACCAATTTCCCAGGGATCAGAAACGCCATAGACATAGAAAAGACAAACGCCGAAAAGGTTGTGGTGTGCCCAACATCGGTCAGATATGCGTTGATATGCTGCTGTACCCCCGTAGCCACGAGGCCGCACAAAAACATCCCCAAAAGCAGCAGCCAGAAACTGCCCATTCTGAGAGCCTCCCTCCGGGGAATATCAAGGGAAGAAACCGTGTCTTTCCTCTCCTTGTGCCCATACGGCAGACAGCCCATATCCCCGGGAAAGCTTTTGATCAGAAAAAGCGCCGTTGGAATGTTGATAGCCGATAAAATGATGGCCAGCAGTCCAAACCCCGTCCGCCATCCCATGGTCTCGATAACCGTGCTGACCAAAGGGTTAAGTACAATGGAACTCACACCGCTGCCGGAAAACGCAATCCCCAGCGCCAGCCCTTTTTTGTCCTCAAACCACCTGCTGATCAGAGTTGAAATCATCATCGAGGTAAGGCCGCAGGTAAAGATCCCACACACAAAACCTGTCAGATAAAATTGCCAAAGTTCTTTGCAAAAGGCATACCCCGCTAGAGTGAGTGACGCCCCGGCAGAACAGAGAACCACTACTTTACGCAAATCAAATTTTTTTAGCACCAGCCCCATCACCGGGGAGAAAAGCATAGTAGCCGTACTTGCAAAGGTGTAAAAAAGCGCCACTTTCCCTCGCGGGATCCCCAGCATGACGCTAATTGGTTTAATAAAAACCCCGATGCAATTCACCAGAATCGCAGTCCCGGACGCTGCCAGCAGAAAGGCCCCCGCCACAATCACCCAACTGTAATGAATCCTTTTTTCCACACATGTCCTCCTTTCGCGACGTTTCATAAAAAACATAAGCAAATTCCATGCCAACTCCTTCAACAGGCAACTCTAAAGCAACTATGAAACGGCTCTCGGACACATGAAGGGTGGTTAGGACCACCTCTGTGGGAAAATATTGGCCCTGTCAAAATTCTCCAGGAAAAAGGCGGCATCCTATCCTGCAATGCGCGGCATCTCCTGCAGGGAACGCAAAAAAAGCCTGACGTCCAAAACACCTGCCTAAGGCTATGGGTTCTGTGTCTCCACGCCTTTGAATGCTGGAGTTTCAGCCCCTGCAAAGAGCTCATTTGCTGTGTTTTACATCATTTCATCTGCAAAATGCAGCAGCCCGCCTGTCCCAAGGGACAGGCGGGCTGCTTTTTTCTAGTAGCCTGGCCAGTAAGTGCCAATAAAGTTTGCGGGGTTCATAATAACGCCGTTGATCTTAATCTCAAAATGGCAATGGTTGCCGGTGGCGTTACCAGTCCGTCCAACCAACGCGATCAGATCACCCTGGCGGACATACTGTCCTGCCGTTACAAACACCGCGCTGCAATGGGCGTAACGGGTCATAACGCCGTCGCCGTGGCTAATATCCACCCGCTTACCGTAAGGCCAGATGGAATAGTTGGTGGCGTAGGTCACCTGGCCATCCTTGGCGGCCCGGATCTCGGTGCCGGCCGGAGCCGCAATATCCATGCCGGTATGGCCGGCATAGCCGTACAGACCCGCGCTCATATATCCGCCCTTCACCGGCCACATAAAGGAGTCACTGCTGCTGCCGCCGCTGGGCAGATAGGTAAGAATGGGCAAAGTTCCCACAAGAACCTGAGCGTTTACCGGCTCCTGCAGAACCACGGGAGTTCCAATACGGTTCTCCCCTACCTTCTCACCGTCGATATAGGTGACGTCTGCCGTCACTTCCTGCTTGCCGTTGATGCCGGCGGAAATGGTTACCTGATACCCCTTATAGTAACGGTTATCTTCCACTGTTGTGGTGCCGTAGGGGATATCCTCGGTATAGGTCTCCCGTCGGGTTACCTGAACTCCCAGGCTCAGATTCACCTTTGCCACGGTAAGGACCTCCCCTTCCCGCAGCGGGACACTGTCTCCATCCACCGTTTCGTCCTCACTGCCCTCTGGGAGGCGCTCCTCCAGGTCTGGGTTCAACAGCATCAGCTGTTCCACAGTGGTGTTGTTGTCCTCAGCGATTTGAGTCAGGGTATCCCCCTCCTCCACCGTGTGTTCCACCGACCGGGTCTCCTCGGACTCCATATCGTTGGTAATCTGGGAGAGGGGCACCACCGAGCTCTTGGGGTAAATGCCCCGGCGCACTGTGATGTTCTTGACGAACTGAACCAGCTCATGTTCAATGCCGGTTCGGTAGGTTTCCAGAATATTGTCGATATACATCAGGAACTCGTTTCCGTCCTCCAAGGCTCCCAGGAAGGCCCCTTCGATATAAACGCCGTCGGCCTCCTGTACCTCGTTCTGGGAAATGGTGATGATCCGGTTTGCCAGAGTTTCCTGATCGATGAGATCTTCTTCATCTGCAATCACGATGCGGAAAGTGGGCAGTCCCGCGTTTTCCGGTGCCAGATACTCTTCGTTGATCATACGGTCCAGCACCGACTGCTGGGCATCGTAAAAAACGCTCTCTTTTGCGATATACCCCAGGTTCTGCCCGGAATACTCCACCGACAGGGCGTAATTGAGCCCTGTAAAGTAATTGACTGTGGCTGCCAGAATTGTGATACCCACAATGGGAGCCACAAAATTGGCGATATGGTTCAGCGGCCGGGAAATGGCCCCAAAGTATTCCTTCCATATCTCAATGCGGATCCTGAAAGAACCTTTCCGCCGTCCCACACTCTTTAGGCTGTGATACAGCTGTCCGGTACGCCGGGCGATCTCACGGTATGGGAACAGGGTCTTGTCCGAAATCCGGTCACAGATGCGGAGGAACTTCCGGCGCTGTTCCATAAGCCAGGATGGAACAGCATGAGCCAGCCAGGAGATTCCCTTGGCTGCTTCCCTGCGCATCAAATGAACATCCCGCATCAACTGAATGCCGATGTAATAGATTTCAATATAAAACCATTCCCAGGGGGTGGGGGAACGATGCCCGCCTTCGGCCTCCTCCTGCTTGGAGGATTCCTTGGAGTGGGCCGCCGGCTTTGCGCTGGCAGCTGCCTTCTTTTTCCCCTCTCCCGCCGGTTTCTTCCCGCTGGCCTTTTTCGGGTTCTTTGGGGCATTTTTTCCGGAGGAAGCCGGAGCTGCTTTTTCTACTTTGTTTTCCGTTTCTCCGGAATGGCGCCGCTCCTTCTTGGTTTCCATGGTCTCCTGCGAGAGTTCCTCGTGCAGAGACTCCTCTCCGGCATCCCCTCCAGGGGCTTTGGTACTTTTCAGGAGCCTGCCCAGACGGGCGCCCAAAGTCTCCTTTTTCTCTTTCTGGGGCGCGGCTTCCGGCTCAGAAGGGCTCTCCCGTTCCGGTTCCGGAGCCTTTGAGGGCTCTGGCGCCTTTTCCTCCTGCTCCAAAACAACCGCTTTTTTCTCAGTTCCTTTCCGGGTTTTCCCGGAGGACTTCTTTTTCTGTTTCTCGCCTTGGGCTGACGGAGTGCCGACCTTGCCGCCGGATACCTCCATTTCTTCCACCGACTGCAGCGCCTGCTTCAATCCAGGGTCCTCTACGGGGGTCTCGGCTTTTTCCTCCGGCCATGTGTTCAGGATCTTGTCCCACCGTTCCGGGCTGCCGGAGTCCTTGGGGGCGGGCTGCAGTTCCTCCAGATTCAGCGGAGTCTCCTCCCGCTTTTCCACAGGGGCACCGCTATGGCCTGGGGCCTCCTTTTTCGTCTCCTCTCCTGCCGCAGGTACATCCGCCTGCTCAGGATGCTGCGCTCTGGAAAGATAGGCCTCCATCACCGACTGCCAGCTGGGTTCCTGGGGAACCTCCTTTTCCACCTTTCCAGGCGCCTTGGGTTGTTCTGCTTTCCGGGACGATACCGGCTGCTGTTCCTGAGCCTTCACCGAAGCTGCAGGTTTCTGCTGCTCCGCCGCTTTTTTGCCTTCCGCCTCTTTCGCCTGGGCAGCTTTCCGGCTGGCAGGCGCAGCATGGGCTTCCTCCTCCCGCTTCCCGGAAGGGGTATCCTGGGCGGAAGCCTCCTCAACGGGAACCGCCTTGGTCCCTTTTTTCTTGGTAAACTTTCCTTCGCTTTTCACGTCGGAAATGAGGGAACGCAGAAAGGCTTTCTTTTCCCTGGATTCCTTGGAAGGGGCTTCCTCTTCCTGGGTCTCGCCCTGGTAGTGGGACAGCATCTGATCGTAATCCATCTCGCCGCCACGAAGCCAACCGTTGTCTTCCTTCCGGGGGGTCTTATCCTGGGGAGCCAATTCCATCATCTCCTTTCCACCCAAAGCGGTACAACGGCCCACGAAAAAGCGGGGCGAACGTTCCAGCTTGGGGAAATCTATATCCGGGGACAAACACAGATATTATAGTCCTTTTTGGTATAA
>JAHZBJ010000006.1:3683-11987 GCA_019423445.1 Oscillospiraceae bacterium | reverse complement strand
GTACTCTTTTCCGGCCCGGATTTTGTTAATTCAATGTTACAATTCTCGGCAGGGTTGTGGCAGAAGCGCGAAAAGCCGCAGACAACACAAAGCCGGAAACGGCAGGCAGCTTTCCTCACTGTTTTCTCCCCGTTTTCCTCCCAGCCAGCAGGTCTCTGGCAGGATTTTCGGGATAGTTGCTGTTTCTTTACAATCCATTCGCATTTTACTGTCGAAAATATGATAAAATGAAATTATAACCAATGGCTCCGGCCGGGCTGTCCAGCCTTGCTTCACCCGTCCGCGCACCACAGAAAAGGAGAGAAGGACCTATGAAATATTCCCCTGTTATGGAAAAACTATCCCTGGCCCCCAGGCTGGAACAACTGCGGCAGGACCCCCAGGGTCTTGTAGCCGCCGAAGAAGAAGTCTTCCGGCAGCGGATGGAAACCGTCATTGCCCAGGCGGAGGCTCAGAAGACCCAGATTGTCCTTCTCAGCGGACCCTCCTCCTCCGGCAAGACCACCGCCTCCCGGATGCTGGCGGCAGGACTCAGCCGGGACGGCAGCCGTTCCTGCCGCATCTCCCTTGACGACTTCTACAAGAACCGCCAGGAGGTTCCCACCTGGGAGGACGGCCAAAAGAATTTTGAGAGTGTGGAGGGGCTGGATCTGGAGGCCCTGGCCCAGTGTATGGAGGAGCTGTTCCGGAACGGAAAGGCCCGGTTCCCCATCTTCGACTTCGCCACCGGGAAACGCTCTCCACTGAGCCGGGAGCTAACCTTTGATGACAACACCTGCCTCATCTTTGAGGGGCTCCACGCCCTGAACCCCAAATTGGAACCATGCCTGGGAGGACACCCGGCCATGCGCCTGTACATCAGTGTCCACAGCGACTTTGTGGACACCCAGGGAAATGTTGTCCTCCGGGCACGGGACCTGCGACTTCTCCGCAGGCTTCTCCGGGACCTGGTCCGCCGGGATACCAACGCTGCCGGCACCCTGATGCTGTGGGATTACGTCCTGCGGGGGGAGGAGCTGTATCTCTGGCCCTACCGTTCCCTGGCAGACGTCCATATCAATTCCACCCACGGCTACGAACCCTTTCTCTACCGCAGCCAGGCCATCTCCATGCTTCGGGAGGTGGGTCCGGAGGATATGCACCAGGAGACCATCCAACGGATCCTTGCGGCTCTGGAACAACTCCCGGACATGGACCGGAGCCTGGTCCCTCAAAGCTCCCTCCTCCAGGAATTCATCGGCGTCAAATAATCTACCGACACCCCGTCGGGGAAAGGATGTATCCATATGAAACTGCGATTTTACGGCGCGGACAAGGAAGTCACCGGCTCCTGCCACCAGCTGGAGGTCCGGGGGAAGAAAATCCTCATCGACTGCGGCCTGCAGCAAGGAGGCGACGAGCTGGACGATAATGCCCTGCCCTTCGCCGCCGGGGAGGTGGACTGCGTCCTTGTGACCCACGCCCACATCGACCACAGCGGGCGGCTTCCCCTGCTGGTGAAGAACGGCTACAAGGGCCCCATTGTCGCCACCCGCCTCACCTGCGACCTCCTTAAAATCATGCTGATGGACAGCGCCCGGATTCAGGAAAACGACGCCCAGTGGAAATCCCAGAAAGGCGCCCGTGCCGGGGAGGACCCGGTGGAACCCCTCTACACTGTGGAAGATGCCCAGGCGGCATTGGACCTGCTCCAGCCTTGCGAGTACGGCCAGGAGCTCCAGCTGTTTGACGGCATCCAGGCTGTTTTTGTGGACGCCGGACACCTCTTAGGCTCCGCCAGTATCCTCATCACCATGCGGGAAGCGGGCCTCACCCGGACCATCGCCTTCTCCGGGGATATCGGCAACACCGACCAGCCCATTATCAGGGACCCCCACTACCTCACCAAAGCCGACTACGTGGTGATGGAGTCCACCTACGGCAACCGTATGCACGAGGGAGACGGCTACACCGTGGAGGAGCTGGCCCAGGTCATCGACGAAACCCTCCGGAAAGGAGGCAACGTCGTCATCCCCTCCTTCGCCGTGGGCCGCACCCAGGAGCTGCTGTACTATATCAGGGAGATGAAGGCCCGGAAGCTGGTGGCCTTCGATCCCGACTTCCCGGTGTATGTGGACTCCCCCCTGGCTCTGGAAGCCACCGAGGTCTATTCCGGAGACCTGCACGGCTATGCCGACGAAGATACCATCCAGGTGCTGAAAAACGGGTTCCAGCCCATCCGCTTTTCCAACCTTCATCTCTGCCGCACCGCTGACGAATCCAAGCTCCTCAACGCCGATCAGGAGCCCAAGGTCATCATCTCCTCCAGCGGCATGTGCGAAGCCGGGCGGATCCGCCACCACCTGAAACACAACCTCTGGCGCCCGGAATGCACCATCCTTTTTGTGGGCTACCAAGCCAACGGCACCCTGGGCCGGCTGCTGGTGGACGGGGTGGACACCGTAAAGCTCTTCGGGGAGCGCATCTCCGTCCGGGCCAGGGTAGTGAACTTCCGGGGGATGAGCGGTCACGCCGACAAGGCAGGGCTGCTGAAATGGATCACTTCCTTTGCTCCGGAAAAGCCCCGGAAAGTCTTTGTGGTCCACGGGGAGGAAGATGCCGCCCTCACCTTTGCCGAGACCATCCGCTTGGAGGGGTACACCCCTCTGGTGCCGGACTTCAAGGCGGTGTACGACCTGGCGGAGGACCGGCTGGTGGAAGCCGGCGTTCCCGCCGCCTCTCTCCATGTGCGGGCTTCGGTACAGCGGAAGGTCTCTCCCGCTTACCTGCGGCTGCAGCTTATGGGCCAGAAGCTGCTGGAGGCTATCCGCCACAACGAGGGCGGCGCCAACAAGGACCTGGCCAAATTCGCCGATCAGCTCCAAGCCCTTATCGACAAGTGGGATCGGTAACCTTCGCCTTTCTCCTGAAAACAAACAACGGTGCGGCAGGGAAACCTGCCGCACCGTTTTCTGTCCAGGTGCCGGATATGATCTGAAACAGCCGGGACTCCTCCGGCTCCGGGTTCTGGCTCTGCCGTTTCTTTTTCTCAATAGTACCTGGTCCGCACCGTCTTTCCCATCTGCTCCAGGTACTTTCCCAACTCCTCCACCAGGCGCAGTTTCAGGTTCAGGCTGATGGGAAGATTGGGGTCCTGGTGGGCGGGGTTGATGGCCCGGCCCACATAGAAATTGACATTGGTAGCCTCCTCAAAAAGCATCTTCGCGATAAGGGAAGCTCCATCCTTCTGGGTCAGCCAACTGGGGTCAGCGATCTGGGTGGAAACATACTGGGCCGCCAAAGCTACCACCCGGCCCAGGGTGATGACCCCCTCGGTGGCCAGATCCACCCCTTTGATCTTGGCGATAGGAGGGATATCCTTGTCAAAATAGTCCAGAGTGGTAAGGACCGGCTGGTCCAGATACCGCCCCACCATGGTGCCGGTGGTGCCGCCGCAGACGATCTTCTTTCCCTCCAGGGCGAAGAAATCCCGGCAGATCTCCCCGTCCTGGGCGCTGTCCACCGGGGGACCGATCATCAGGTTCACCTGCTCCCGCTGACGGATCCGCAGGGCCGCCACGGTGGTGTCGTCCCCCGGGAGGGCCATGGAGAGGTCCCGGCAGGCATCGCTGATGGTGGCCGCCAGGGACTTGGCCGAAAGCTCCGGCGTATAGACCCGCTGGGCGTAGTCGATGATCTCCGGCAGCTGCCAGCCGAAATTCAGCACCGTCCCCACCCCGGCATGGATGGCCCCGTCGCTCATCATGATATACAGATCCCCAATCTCCCCCTGGAGGTGGGTCTCATAGATGATCTTGCCGGCGATTTCCCGGCGCTCCTTGGGGTAGTCCAGACTCTTCCCTCCCCGGAGAAGGATCAGGTCCGGGTTGTCAAACTGCACCAGGTACACCTGGCCGGTGTATTTGTTTACCTGGAGGATGGTGAAGGTGCAATAGGCGATGCCCCGCTGCTGGCAAACCGGCAGGGTAAGCGCAATGGTCTCCACACAATCCTCCACCGTCATCTCCCCTGCCAGCATGGTGGAGAAGATCTTGGCGGTAAGGGTGGAGAGGATGCTGGCCTTGACGCCGCTTCCCAGGCCATCCGCCAGTACCATAATGAGGCTGTCCTCCAGGTTCACTGTCTCCACATGGTCCCCGCAGAGCTGTTCCCCCGCTTTGTTCATGGAAAGCCAGCCGTGCTCCAGATAGAGCTTACCCATGGGCGCTCCCCCCTTTGCCGGACTCCTCCGCCACGGCGCCCCGGAGCTTGGTAAGGGCCACCTTGGTCTCGGCGGTGGTCTCCCCCAGGAGGGATGCAATCTCCTGGACGGTGCGCATCTGCTTCTGGATGATCCGGTCGGTAACCTCCAGGGTCTGCTGCCGCAGCTCTTGGGTCCGGCGGTTCTCCCGCTCCTGCTGGGTGATATCCTTCATAATGGCGATGAGGAGCTTGTTCTCGATGTCGTAGACAATGGTCTCCTCCACGAATTTCCGGCAGTTCTCCAGCCACACCTTCTTATCACGGAGAGGGCGGCCATCCTCCAGCACCAAAGCAAAATCCACCGGGTCCAGAAGTTTTTCCACCGGCTTGTGAAGGGCCAGGTCCGGCCGCTCCACCTCCAGGAGGCGGCAAGCCGCCAGGTTGATCTGCTGCACTGTCAGGTCCTCTCCCACCACCAGGATGGCATTGGGGGTGGAGCTGATGATTTTATCCGAAAGGGACTCCGCCCGCTCCCGCATATAGGGCAGGCACATGGTCACTTCCGCCTTGCCGTTGTAAACCGCCTTGGCCTTTTCCCGGCAGGTGGGATAACCGCAGGAGCCGCAGTTGAGTTCCTGTTCCGGGGTATATTTCCCCATTCGGGCCAGGATCTCCCGGAGCTCCTTCTCCCCGGGGACCTGCTCCCGCACCGGCTGGGCTTCCACACGGCGCTCCAGGGAGGCCGGCGCCGTTACTGTAAAGTCGTTGTTGTCCATATGGTCCGGGTAACCGGGAGCGGCGTAATCGGTGACTTTGTCGTGGCACTCCAACATACCGCCCCGGAAGGAACGCACCATGGGCCCACCGATGCAGCTTCCCTCACAGATACTCATTTCCAGAAAGACCCGGTGGAGATTCCCGTTTTCAATGTCCCGCAGGGCCGCGATGCACTTTTCCGGGCCGTCCACGGCGTAGTAGCGGTACTCGGTGCCGGCCCTGTCCATGCTCTGGATGATCCCGCCGGTTTTGGGGAAGAACCGAGACCGGAAACCGGTCTTGTCGCACTCCATCTCCGGAGCCTGGGTACCCGTTTCCGACATCCACTCCCGAAGTTCTTCAAAGGTAAGGACACAGTCCACCGCCCCGGGATAGTCCTCCGCCTCTGCCTTTTTGGAAATGCAGGGACCAATGAACACCACAAAGGCGTCGGGGTCCCGCTCCTTGATGGTCCTGGCGTGGGCCTCCATGGGGGAAACCACCGGCGCCAGACAACCGATAAGCTGGGGGAAGTACTTCTGCACCAGCCGCACCGCGGAAGGGCAGCAGGTGGAGATCACGATATCCTGGCTCTTCTCCCGGACCAACCGCTCATACTCTGTTTTCACCAGATAGGCGCCCATGGCGGTTTCCTCTGTGGCGGCGAAGCCCAGCTGCCCCAAAAGGGCCCGCATGGCTTCAATCCCCTCCACCGGGAAGTCTACGATAAAGGAAGGGGCCAGGCTGGCCACCACCCGGCGGCCCTGGGCCAGGGCTTCCTTCACCCGGCCCACATCGGACCGCACCACCTTTGCGTTCTGAGGGCAGGTCACCACACACTGCCCGCAGAGGATGCATTCGCTGCCGATGATCTTGGCTTGCTGGCCCGAAAACTCGATGGATTTCACCGGGCACACCCGGATACATTTATGGCAGCTTTTGCAGTTGGCGCGCTTGAGTCCCAGTATCTCCATGTCCCTTTTCCTCCGTCTCCCGCTCTCTGTCTCCCGTTACTCCCTTTCGGCCATGGCCTTTTCCACAATGGCCTCCACGTTGTCCTTGTTGACTCCGGTGATAATCTCATCATCAATCTTGATGGTACAGCCGCTGGTGCAGTGTCCCAGACAAAATGACGCATTCAGCTGCACCTTTTCCTCCCAGCCCTTTTGGGCCACCAGCTCCTTCAGGCGCTGGATCACGTCGTAAGAGCCCCGAAGATGGCAGGAGCTTCCGATGCAGACGTAGATATTCATCATATCATCAACCTCCTTTGGCGGTTTCCTGTATCCAATAGTACAATGCCGGAAGCAAAATTACAAGTATCTATTTGTTAAAAAAATAGCAGCCAACCCTTCCTGCGGGAAGGATCAGCCGCCGTTGCGTCCGTCCTCTCAGACAGCGCCGATCTCGATGGTCTGGTGGGCGTAGTACTCCTCCATGGCCCCCAGGGCGATGATGTCCCCCTTCTTGTCCGGGGATGATGGGGAGTTTCTGCTGTCTGGGGCGCCGTACAGGGCTCCCAGCACCATGAGCCCGCGCTCCCCGGCCCGGATGGTCCGGGCGGCGGCCCAGGAGGCCTCCCGGAGATGGAGCCGGACAAACTCCCCTGTGGCGGCGCTGGTGAGCTGGAGATAGCGGGTGGGCGGCTCCTTAAAAAGGAGCCCCTCCTCCAGAGCTTTCTCCGACGCCGGAATCTCCCCTCTCTCCGGTTCCCACATCCGGCTCTCCCCGGTAAGCAGCCCTTCCCTGTCCCTTTCCAGAATGGTGAGGGCGCCGGGTTCCTCCATGCTCAGAACATAATCCTCCAGACGTGTGCCTGGGATGAAGGGAAGATTCAGTGCGGTGAGGAAGCCGCAGCGGAAATACATGGTCTCGTTGCTGTAGTTCACCACCTTGAACCGGCTGGAAATGCGGTTCTCCTTCAGGGCGTAGGTGGTCTTCACCGTAAACTCCCAGGGGTAGAGTTCCCGGGTCTCAGGACCACTCTCCAGGCGGAAGCAGATGAGGGAACTGTCCTGACACACCAGCTTATGTTTCATGGAATGGGAAAAGCCCTCCGGCTCTCCCGGAAAGTTTTTCCCGTCTTTGCGGATATCCCCCCCTACCAGAGGGCCGCACCACGGAAACAGCACCGGCGCCCGATGGGGCCAAAGGGCCGGATCTCCCTGCCAAAGGTACTCTCTGTCTGCGGTCTTGTCATAAATGGAGGTCAGTTCCGCCCCCAGACTGTCCGCCTCTACCCGAAAGCGGCTGTTTTCCAGCGTCAGCAGCATACGCCTTCCCTTACCTTTCCCACTTCCTGTCCGTCCTTGCACTTTCCCCCGGATGGTGTATAATAAAACCAGGATGGACGGGCTTTCTTGCCCATATTATCTTATACCGTTTCTTTTGATTTTTCCACTGGTGATCCCGGGTTTCAAGGGGTTCCCAGGAAAATTTTACCGGAAATTTACAAAAGTGGGGCGTTCCGCCCCGGGAAGGGGAGTTTATGGCCAACACTGTCGTCACCGTCACCAACGCCCGGGCCCTGCTGGGGGGAAAGATGCGGAACTGCAATCTGCGCATCAGCGGAGGAAAGCTCCAGGGAGTGCTGCCTCCAGGGGACGCCTACGGCCGGGTGCTGGACGCCAGGGGAATGCTGGTGGTCCCCGGCTTTATAGATGTTCATACCCATGGCGCCTTGGGCATTTCCTTCAATGGCGCGGACCCCAAGGAAATCCGCGCCCTGCGGGATTTTTTCGCCTCCCACGGCGTCACTTCCTTCCTCCCCACCATCACCGCTGACTGTGAGGAAACCATGCTTCGTTCTGTTCAGGCTATTTCAGAGGCCAAGAACCGTCTGGGCTGCTCTCAGATTGCCGGTATCCACCTGGAAGGCCCTTTCCTGGCTTCCCAGTGGTGCGATTGTTTCCCCAAGGAATCCCTGCGCCAGCCCAGCTACCCTTTGTACAAGCGCATCCAGGACGCCTCCGGAGGACTGGTAACCCGAGTGACCCTCTCTCCTGAGCTTCCCAATGCCCCCCATCTCACTCAAGGTCTCTCCGGGGAAGGGGTCCGGGTCTCCCTGGGGTATTCCGGCGCCTCTTACCAGGAAGTCATGGAGTGTGTCAGGGCCGGGGCATCTGGCGTTACCAGCCTGTTCCAGGCCATGCCTCCTCTGAGCCGTGAGGCTCCGGGACTGCTGGCGGCAGCCCTGGAACAGGACCTCTTCTGCGAGGTTCTCTGTGATCCCGGCTTCCTCCCTCCCCCTCTGGTACGGCTGGTAGCCGCCGCCAAGGGCCCCGCCCGGATGGTGGCCGTTACCGGGAGCCTCTCCCCCACCGGCCTGAGTGAGGGCCTCTACCGCCTGGGCGACCGCACCGTGGC
>JAHZBJ010000006.1:0-3645 GCA_019423445.1 Oscillospiraceae bacterium | reverse complement strand
GGAAGCATGTCTCCCCTTCCTTACTGAAGCACCCGCCAGGATGCTGGGGGTGGGGCACCTGAAAGGCAGTCTTGACGTGGGCAAGGACGCCGATCTGGTATTTCTGGATAAGCAATACCGGGTCCGGCTCACAATGAGCCAGGGAAGCGTCATCTACAACGCTGCGGAAACGGGCACGGTTTCTGACAGCGGCCGCTGAAGCTGGCGAGGAATACAAAAGGCGCCGGTTCCAATCAATGGAACCGGCGCCTTCGTTATGGCGGCAGGTATGCGGCGGCGGGCTGTTCATGGGCCCCAAAGCCGCAAAAGGCCCTGGGGCCACCCTCCGCCCCTGCCGCCTGGCCTTTTCGGGGGAGGGCCCCGGGGCCAGCACGTCAGGACAGATCTGCAGGGACGACGGCGGCTGCCCGGCCCTTGGATCGCGGCGCGCCAGGCGCTGGACCGGGGCCCATACGGCAGAGCTCTTGCCGTGATTCATACTATGCGCCCGCCGCCGGAGGGGTGCGCCCCCGTTCACTGTCGTCAAAACACAAAAGGACCGACCGCTTCTGCGGCCGGTCCCCTGTTTTCATATGGGAAAGGGTTATTTTGCGTATTCGATAGCCCGGGTCTCCCGGATTACATGGACCTTGATCTGTCCGGGGTACTCCATCTCGTTTTCGATGCGCGCCACAATCTCCCGGGCGGTGATCACCATCTGGTCGTCGCTGATCACCTCGGGTTTGATTATGACCCGGATCTCCCGTCCGGCTTGGATGGCGTAGCACTTCTCCACACCATTGAAGGACTTGGCGATCTCCTCCAGCTTCTCCAGGCGCTTGATGTAGTTCTCCAGGTTCTCTCTCCGGGCACCGGGCCGAGCCGCCGAAATGGCGTCCGCAGCCTGGACCAGGCAGGCGGTAATGGTCTTGGGTTCCACATCGTTGTGGTGGGCCTCAATGGCGTGGATGATCTCCTGGGATTCCTTATACTTCCGGGCAAGATCCACACCGATGGCCACATGGGAGCCCTCGATCTCATGGGTAAGGGCCTTGCCGATATCGTGGAGCAAACCAGCCCGCCGGGCGGCTACGGGATCGACTCCCAGTTCCGCCGCCATAATACCGGCCAGCTGAGACACCTCGATGGAGTGATCCAGAACATTCTGGCCGTAGCTGGTGCGGTAGCGCATCCGACCCAGAAGCTTCATCAGCTCGGGATGGACACCATGGACACCGGTTTCGATGACGGCGCGCTCGCCGTCCTGCTTAATCTTCTGTTCCACTTCCCGCCCGGCCTTTTCCACCATCTCTTCGATCTTGGCAGGGTGGATACGGCCGTCCTGGATCAGCTTCTCCAGAGCGATTCTGGCAATCTCCCGCTTTACCGGGTCGTGGCTGGAAAGGGTGATGGCCTCGGGGGTGTCGTCGATGATAAGATCCACACCGGTCAGGGTCTCCAGAGCCCGGATGTTCCGGCCCTCACGGCCGATAATCCGGCCCTTCATCTCATCATTGGGCAGCGGTACCGCCGAAACGGTAACTTCCGCCACATGGTCGGCGGCGCAACGCTGGATGGCCAGGGTGATGATCTCACGGGCCTTTTGGTCCGCTTCTTCCTTCATGCGCTGCTCATACTGGGAGATGCGGATAGCTTTCTCATGGGTCAACTCGTCGCTGAGCATAGAAAGAAGGTACTCCTTGGCCTGTTCCTCGGAGTAACCGGAAATCCGCTCCAGCATCTCGAACTGGCGGGCTTTCACCAGCTCGGCTTCTTTGAGCTTCTCATCGGCCTCCTCCAGCTTTTGCTGAAGGGCTTCCTCCTTCTTTTCCATATTCTCGCTCTTGCGGTCCAGGTTCTCTTCTTTTTGCTGGATGCGGCGTTCCTGGCGCTGCACTTCGCTGCGGCGCTCCTTGATCTCCTTCTCCGCATCATTTTTCATTTTGTAGATTTCGTCTTTGGCTTCCAGCAGGGCTTCCTTTTTCTTGGTCTCGGAGACCTTGATGGCGTCGCTCACAAGGCGCTTTGCCTCTTCCTCCGCCGAACCCAGTTCTGCTTCTGCAACTTTCATTCTATACTGAACGCCTACGAAAAAGGCGATGACAGCTCCAATAATGAAAGAAACCAAGCCACACACGATCAGGCTTAACATTTGGTTTTCCATGGGCCGATTGACAATCCTCCTTTTGTTGAATTTTGCCGGCGGGCCGGACAAACCTTCCCATTTCCAGAAAACCGGCCGGAAATAGGGATATATCCGTCAACGCCGCCTGGCGATATGAAAAGTGCATGAAAAAAAAGAATGGTATTTATAAAAAAGCATATAAATACAGTATTATTGTACGGCTATAGGGGGGAATTGTCAAGGAAATTGTGCGCTCCAAAAGGGGTTTTGGGTGCCTGGTTTCATCGTTTTTACAGGAAAAATCAGACCCCCGTTGACAATCGCCCCGGGAAGTGGTATTGTGATAGCGTTCATCCAATATCCATCAACTCGATGACGGAGGAGTCCTTCTCCAGGGCGGGCCGCCCCAGAGAGCCGGGCATTTGCTGCAAGACCCGGCGCGGCCCAGGAGCGGGGTACCGCCTCCCGAGTGCGGAGCAAGGCCAACGCCCCAACACCGCCGCTTGGAATGCGTTATCGTTCCGGAAAAATGAGAGGCGCTTTTTGGCGCAATTCAGGTGGAACCGTGGAGCTTTCGCTTCACCCTGTTGGAATATTTCCCGCGGGGTGGAGCTTTTTCTTTACCCCAGAGGACGGAATCTGCAACGATCAGGAGGAAAAAAGCATGAAGATTACTCTCAAGGACGGCTCTGTCAAGGAGTACCAGAGCCCCGTCACTGCCGCCCAGGCCGCCAAGGACCTGAGCATGGGCCTTTACCGGGCCGCCTGTGCCGCCAGGGTGGACGGCAAGGTGGTGGACCTGCGGACCGTGCTGGACCAGGACTGCTCCCTGGAAATCCTCACCTTTGAGGACAAGGATGGCCAGCGGGCCTTCAACCACACCGCCTCCCACATCCTGGCCCAGGCGGTGACCCACCTCTTCCCCGGGGCTAAGTTCGCCATCGGCCCCGCCATCGAAAACGGCTTCTACTACGACTTCGACGTGGAGACCCCCTTCACCTCCGAGGACCTGGAAAAGCTGGAAAAGGAAATGGCTGCTATCGCCAAAGCGGACCTGCCCCTGGAACGGTTTGAACTGGATCCCTCCGATGCTCTGGCCCTGATGAAGGACCAGCCCTATAAGGAGGAGCTGATCCAGGAGCACGCCGGCAAGGGGGAGAAGATCAGCTTCTACCGCCAGGGGGACTTCACCGACCTCTGCGCCGGCCCCCATCTGATGTCCACCGCCCCAGTCAAGGCGGTGAAGCTCACCTCCGCCACCGGCGCCTACTGGCGCGGGAGCGAGAAGAACAAGATGCTCTGCCGGGTCTACGGCACCGCCTTCCCCAAGAAGAGCGAGCTGGAAGCCTACCTGGAGCGGCTGGAGGAGGCCAAACGCCGGGATCACCGGAAGCTGGGCAAGGAACTGGGCCTCTTCGCCCTGATGGACGAAGGCCCCGGCTTCCCCTTCTTCCTGCCCAAGGGCATGGTGCTGCGGAACACCCTTCTGGACTACTGGCGCCAGGTCCACAAGAAGTACGGCTATGTGGAGATCTCCACCC
>JAHZBJ010000060.1 GCA_019423445.1 Oscillospiraceae bacterium | reverse complement strand
ATATGCAGACGGTGGTATTCATTCTGGTTATCGCCGCCCTGGTCCAGCTGGTGGAAATGGTCCTGAAGAAGTTCATCCCCGCCCTTTATCGGGCTCTGGGTATTTTCCTCCCCCTGATCACCACCAACTGCGCGGTGCTGGGCGTGGTGGTGCTGAACATCACTGAGTCCTACAATTTTGCTCAGTCTATGGTGAACTCTCTGGGCGCCGGCCTTGGTTACATGCTGGCCATGGTTCTGTTCTGCGGCGTGCGTTCCCGGGTGGATACCGCCGATGTTCCTGAGTGCTTCAAGGGAATCCCCATCACTCTGGCTGCTGCTTCCATCATGTCGGTTTCTTTCATGGGCTTTACCGGCATCGTCGAGAACATGTTCAAATAAGAGGGGGGAGAGAAAGAGATGCTAGAAGGAATTCTGGTTGTTTCCACCGTTGGCTTGGTGGCGGGTGTTCTCCTTGTCATCGCTTCCAAGTTCATGTATGTTCCGGTGGATGAGACCGCGGAGAAGATCCGTGCCTGCCTGCCCGGCGCCAACTGCGGCGCCTGCGGCTTTGCCGGCTGCGATGGCTACGCTGAGGCCCTTTCTAAGAGGGACGGCACTGTGAAGCCTACCCTTTGTACCCCCGGCGGCGCCACTGCCGCAAAGGGAATCTGCGAAGTTTTGGAAATCCCCTTCGAAGGCGTGAAGGCTGAAAAGTCTATTATGAAGTGCACCGGTACTTTTGATACCAGTGAATACGCCATGGACTATGAAGGACCCAAGACCTGCAAAGCGTGCAGCACTTTCTACAGCGGACGCCGGAGCTGCACCTATGGCTGCCTGGGCTATGGCGATTGCGTGGAGGCCTGTAAGTTCAACGCCCTTTCCATTCAGAACGGCCTGGCTGTTGTGGATCGGAATCTTTGCACCGGTTGTGGAGCTTGCGCAAAGGCTTGCCCCAACCATCTCTTTGAGATGGCTCCGGATACCAGCCTGGTTTGGGTTGGCTGTGCTTCCCATGATAAGGGCGGCGTGGTGCGCAAGGTTTGTTCCGTTGGTTGTATCGGCTGCATGAAGTGCCAGAAGACCTGCGAATTTGGAGCGATTACTGTCACCGACAACCTGGCGCACATCGATCCTGAGAAGTGCACCAATTGCGGCAAATGCGTAGAAGTTTGCCCGGTCCATGTGATCCATATGGTGCAATAAGAACTTTCGCATTCTTTTTGCCATCCCCGTTTTCTCGGTAAGAGAACGGGGATGGTTTTTTGCTGGAAAAATCATCCAAAGCCGCGGTTTTAGCCAGGAAAGGATTTGTTTTTTATAGGTAAGGGTGGTATAATAAATTGAAAATGTATGTAAATGCCACAGGGAGGATTTTGAACCATGGAGCAGCAAAAAGTATTCCCCACCTCTTGTTTTGGATTTGATAAAAAGGTAGTTTTAGATTACATATATGAGCAGGATACCGCTGCCAAAGCCAAGGAAGCGGAATTTGAGCAGCGCGTGGGAGAGTACGAAGCGCAGATCAATGAGCTGCAGAGCAAGGTGGAGGAGCTGAATGCCCAGCTTGAACTTACCAAGGCACAGCTTTATAGCGAAAAAGAAGCCGCCTCGGCCCTCAAAGGTACCTATGATAAACTGAAATCTGATGCGGATCAGTTGGTCCAGACGGCCAGGAATAAGGACAATGAGCTTCAGATCCAGATGGAGCTGAACCGGCAGCTGCAAAACCGCAACGCAGATTTGGAAAACCGCATCTCCGCCTTAACTCAGGAATTGGAGGAGACACGAAAGCTCGCAGCTGAAGACTCCGGAGAAAAGGAGAAGGCTTCGGCAGAGGCTGCCGCTCTTTTGGAGGAGGCCAAACGGGAAGCTGATGCCATTCGGGAGAAGGCTGCGTCAGAAGCAGTTCCTGAGGTTCTGCGCCTTCGGGACGAGCTTTCCAGCATGAAAGAGTCTATCGGAAAGATGCTTTCTCAGTTTGAGGGAGAGATCTCCAAGCTGGACAAGGGGGGAGAGGAGAGAGGGGCTTCCTCTCCAGAGAAGGAGCCTGATGGCGGTTTTTTTCCGGAAGTGCCCAGCCGGCAGGAACCGGCAGGGCGGGTAAAGGTAAAAATCCGCAAGTAAAGCAAGTACAGAGAGAACAGTGGGAGCGGACTTTGCCCCACAAGAGCCTTTTCCAGGTTCTGCGGGATGACCTTCGAAGAAGCCTCTCCAAGTGGTTTTGACCAGTATCTATTCCTGCGGGAAGGGGAGTTGACAGATGCCCGATTTTTTTGGCGGGGATGTCTGGGTTACATTAAAAGAAATGGTCACGGGAGCCATTTCAATATTCCGGATTCGGGATGCCTTTGATATTGCCATCGTTGCCTTTTTGATATATCACCTGATCCTTCTTGTAAAGGAAACTCGGGCTGGGCAGTTGATCAAAGGCGTGTTCAGTATCCTTTTGCTGTACATGATCGCTTGGGGAGCAGAGCTTTATACTCTGCGAACCATTATGGAATATGTGATCCGGTACGGGGTTATTGTGCTGCTTATTCTGTTCCAGCCGGAGCTCCGCAAAGTCTTGGAGCAGGTGGGGCGTTCCAGTCTCTCCAATTTGACGGTGTTTGCCCCAAATATGAGCGCCAGTGAATATGAACGCAGTCAGATGATTAAAACCATCAATGCTATCTGTGACAGCTGCGCGATTCTGTCTAAGGAAAAGATAGGCGCTCTTATCGTTATGGAAAAAGAAACCAAAATTGGGGACATTATCTCCACTGGCACCATCATCGATTCCCAAGCCAGTGCGGATCTGATTAAGAACGTCTTTTTCCCCAATTCGCCCCTTCATGATGGCGCCTTGGTAATTCGCAACAGCCGCTTGTACGCCGCAGGCTGCTTTCTGCCCCTCTCTGACAACTATGAAATCAGCCGTTCCCTTGGAACCCGCCACCGGGCTGCACTGGGGATCAGCGAAGTTTCGGACGCAGTTGTAGTTGTGGTTTCGGAGGAGACCGGCAACATCACAGTTGCAAAAAGCGGCAAACTGAACATTGGTGTTACGGTAAATACTCTCAGCACAATTTTGTATCGAGAGTTTGTCACCGACGAAAAGGACAACACCACCGAAAGGAAGAAGAAGTTCTTCAGGAGGGTCAAAAAATGAAGCTGATGCCCAACCTTTCGGGACTCCTAAAAAAACCAAGCTATACTGTCACCATATCGGTTCTTATCGCTGTGATGGCCTGGTTCATTGTGGTGAATACCGACCCAAACCAGGAGCGTGTGGTTACCATCAAAAATGTTCCTGTGAGTATTTCCACAACGGCTCTGAACAGCCTTGGCCTGAGCATTATCGAAGGGGATGATCCCAGGGTTTCTGTGCAGGTTCGGGGCAGGGTTATCGAAGTGGGAAATCTTACAGCGGATGATGTTCAGGTCCAGGCTAGTTTTTCTGATATTGTCGGCGCTGGTACTTACGAGCTGAAGCTTTCCGCCACCTCAATGTCGGGAACTGTGGAATCCATCTCCCCAGAAACCATTACCATGACTTTTGACCGGGAGACCAGAAAAGAGCTCCCCGTGGTGGTGGATATCAACGGCCTTTCGGTTCCGGAAAACGACTATATTCTGGGTTCTGTTTCGGCAACTCCGTCTTCGGTGACTATCAGAGGTCCGGAACAGCAGGTGAACCGTATCACAAAAGCGGTGGTCCGGGCAGACCTGAATGAACCCCTCACCCGTTCTCAGGTGGTATCCTCTGAAATTGTCTTTATGGATGCTGACGGCAACGAGGTGGAAAGTGACCATATTACCAGCGACTTTACTTCAGCGGATATCACTATTCCGGTAAAACGCAAGGTGGAACTGCCTCTGCGCCTCTCCTTTATCAATGTTCCGGAAGGTTTCCCCTTGGATGAACTTACCTACACCATGTCCAACGAGACGATTGTGGTGGCTGCCCAGGAAAGCTCCATCAGCAACACCACTGAGATTATTGCAGGTGTTATTGATCTGGAGCAGCTGGATCTTACCGAGCAGAGCACCTATACCTTCCGAGTACGGTTGCCTGATGACTTTGTAAACATTGAAAACATCGAGAATATCGTGGTGGAATTCGATACGGAAGGCCTTTCTTCCACCTACCTGAATCTGGATCAGTTCCAGGTGATCAACGAGCCGGCGGACTTTACTGTAACCCCGTTGACCCAGGCTCTCTATAATGTTAAGATCCTGGGGCCGGAGGATGTTCTCTCCACCCTGCAGTCGGAGGACTTTATTGTTACCATCGACCTTTCGGACAGGGATGTACAGCTTGGACAGTATGAGATTCCGGTGAGCATTTCTGCCCCCACACAAGGGAAGGTCTGGGCTTTGGGTACCCATACAGTGGTTGTGAATATCCAGGCAAAAACTCAGACAGAGACCGGCGGATAAATCCGGAACCCGCTGGGCGGCGGATTCCCCATCTCGAGCCTGCCCTTTTGGGCAGGCTCGACTTAGTTCAGGGAGGTATTTATGTCAGTTTTGATCAGTGGAATACGGGTGGGCCTCGGGGAGGACCAGGAGAGCCGTTGGCAGCGGGCGCTGGATAAGGCGGGGATCCCGCCGGAGCAGGTGATCTCCCGGCAGACTGTAAAGAGGTCGGTGGATGCCAGAAAAAAAGACAGGATTTCTTTTATCTACACCATCAATCTGGAGGTAAAAGATGAGAGCAGAGCAAAAACCGGTCCGGAGGTACGTCTTCATACCCCTTGTACTCTGGAGACGGTCCCAGGGAACCGCCCTATGGAAAGCCGTCCCATCGTTGTGGGGTTTGGCCCGGCGGGGATGTTCTGCGGGCTGCTCCTTGCAAAGATGGGATACCGCCCTCTGATTCTGGAGCGGGGAGAAGCAATGGACAATCGGGTCAGAGACGTGGAAGATTTTTTCCATGGAGGCAGACTCCGAGAGGACAGCAATGTTCAGTTCGGGGAAGGGGGAGCTGGCACCTTTTCCGACGGCAAGCTCACTACACGGATAAACGATCCCAGATGTGAATATGTTTTGCAGCAGTTTGTCCATTTCGGTGGGCCACAGGAGCTGCTTTGGGAAGCTAAGCCCCATATCGGTACCGACCGCCTCCGCCAGGTAGTAGTGGCTCTCAGGGAGGAAATCCTGCGCCTGGGAGGGGAAGTGCGGTTTGGTGTCAAGTTGGAGGACCTGGTGATACGGAATGGGGCGATCACGGGTATTCGAGCCGGGGGTCAGGAGATGGCTGCCGAGAATCTGGTGCTGGCGCTGGGCCATAGCGCCAGGGATACCTTTGCCATGCTTCGGGAGCGGGGTGTCTCTCTGGAAACGAAGCCCTTTTCGGTGGGGGTGCGTATTGAGCATCTGCAGGAACAGATTGACCGGGGGCTTTACGGCGCCATGGCGGGACATCCCCTTCTGCCCAAAGGGGAGTATCAGTTGAGTAATCGCAACAGTCAAGGACAGGCGGTATATACTTTCTGTATGTGCCCAGGGGGTGTAGTGGTTCCCGCGGCGTCTATGAATGAAACGGTGGTAACCAACGGAATGAGCTATTATATGCGGGACGGCCGCAACGCCAACGCCGCTCTGGTAGCCTCTGTAGACAGCCGGGATTTTGGAGATGACCCCATGGAAGCCATGGCGTGGCAGGAAGCCCTGGAGCGCCGGGCATGGCAGTTGACAGGAAGCTATCGTGCGCCTGCTCAGACGGTAGGAAGGTTCCTGGAGGGGAGTCCTGGTTATAAACAGGGAAAAGTGGAGCCCACCTATGCTCTGGGGGTGGAGCAGGGAGATTTCAGCAAGCTGTTTCCGCCCCGGGTTCTGGAACAGCTGCGGCTGGGCCTTCGCGTATTCGGCAGAAAGCTCCCCGGCTTCGATGCTCCTGACAGCTTCCTGACTGGTCCAGAAACCAGAACCTCTTCTCCGGTGCGGATTCCCAGGGATGATAACTGCCAGGCAGTGGGGATCAGGGGGCTGTGGCCCTGCGGCGAGGGGGGCGGTTACGCCGGAGGAATCATGAGCGCTGCGGTGGACGGTCTCCGGGTGGCACAGGAGCTGATCCGCCGCTATAAACCATTTGCCTAATGTAGGAAAAAGTGATACAATATTTTTTGTATTTTGGGATTCGCCGGGATTATTTGATGGGTCTTGCCGCCCGGCGATGGGCAAAGGAGTGGTCTTGTGGAGTTTAAAAGCTGGAAGCTCCTGAATCCCCGAAAGGGCGAGGCCCCGGGGAACTCTTTGGGACTGCCCGGTTTTCTCCAAGCTATTCTTTCCGCCCGGGGATTCCGGGAGGATGGAGAGGCCCGTCGTTTTTTGGACGGAGGCGGTTCCCTCTATGACCCCTTCCTTCTGAAGGACATGGACCAGGCAGTTGATAGGGTTCGCAAGGCCATTGACGATTTCGAAAAGATCCTTGTTTTTGGGGATTACGACTGTGACGGCATTACCTCTACCGTGATTCTATATGACTACCTGGAAAATGTAGGTGCCGATGTTCTCTATTATATTCCAGAGCGCGGGGAGGAGGGCTATGGCCTGAATCCCAGAGCTTTGGAGCGAATCCGAGAGGCCGGGGTCAAGCTGGTAATCACGGTGGATAACGGTATCTCCGCCTTGGAAGAATCGGAGTATGCCGCTTCCCTGGGGCTGGATATGGTTATTACCGACCATCATAAGCCCGGGGAGGTGCTTCCCAAAGCTTGTGCAGTGGTGGATCCTTGGAGGGAGGATTGTTCCTATTCAAACTGGTCTGCGCTCTGGAAGGGGATACCGAAGGAATGCTTTTGGAGCATTACGGAGATATTCTGGCTTTGGGCACTTTGGCGGATGTGGTGCCCCTTTTGGATGAGAACCGGCGTATTGTTTCAGCTGGGCTGGACTGCCTTGCCCAGACAGAGAATCCGGGACTGCTGGCCCTGGCCCAGGCGGCGGGGCTGGACCTCTCCCGGAGGGATGCCGACGCAATTACCTTCGGCCTGGCTCCCCGGATCAATGCTGCGGGGCGTATCGGTTCAGTGGATCATGCGGTGGAGCTGCTCCTCTGCGGAGACGAAGACCGGGCCCATGATCTGGCGGAGGAGCTGGACTCCCTCAACGTCCGGCGCAAGGAACTGGAAAAGGGGATTCTGGAAGAGATTGGCGGTATGCTGGAGGAACACCCCGAGCTTCTTGCCCGGCGGGTTCTCTGCATCTTTGGACAGGGCTGGAACCATGGCGTCATCGGCATTACAGCTTCCCGACTTATGGAGCGCTATGGTAAGCCGTGTATTATCCTTTCCCAGGAGGGGGGAGAGGTTCGGGGTTCTGCCCGGAGCGTGGAAGGCTTTTCTATTATTGATGCTGTCCGGGCGTGTTCCGGGCTCTTGACGAAATTTGGAGGGCATCCCATGGCGGCGGGTTTCTCCCTGGAGCCCAGCAATGTGGAGCCCTTCCTCCAGGCCCTGGAGGAATATGCCGCGGAAACCTTTCCGGTTATGCCGGTGTCCTCCCTTACGGTGGATACCCTTCTTCGGGCCAGCGAGATCACATTAGATAATATTCAGCTCCTGGATCGTCTGGCGCCTTTTGGTTGTGAAAATCCCCGACCGGTGCTTGGGCTCCTGGGGGTGAAGATCGCTGAAATCACCCCTATGGGAAACGGCAAACACCTGCGTCTTGGGCTGGAACAGGGGGGAGTTTCCTTCCAGGCTGTGCTTTTTGGAACAGGGGCGGAGGAATTCCCTTTGGAGCGAGGGGAGACGGCGGACTGCGCCGTGACCCTCAGCATCAATGCCTATGGCGGCGTTCAGCGGCCGTCGGTACGCATCCTCTCCATTCGTCCCCAGGGTTTTGATATGGCTTCAAAGCTTCGCCTCGGGGCCGCTTACCAAAGTCTGCGCAGAGGAGAGGAACCGTTGGGGTGCGGGGAAGAGGAGATCACCTTCACCAGGGATGACCTCAGCATCGTGTTCCGGTGGCTTCGGGGACATTCTCCCTGGAAAAAAGGAGCCGACATTTTGTGCTACAGATTGGGTAGCGCTTCCACTTCCTGCAAGGTCCTGGCGGCGCTGGATATTCTAACGGAGCTGGGGCTCATTTCCAGAAAAAATCAAGGAGGTACCCAAGTGATCCAGGTGCTTCCCACCCAAGGGAAGGCAGATCTCCTTGCTTCTTCTACATACCGCCTATTTCAGCAAAAGTTGGTGAACTGATGGACGAGCTTTTTGGGAAACTTTCTGCAAAGATCGAACAAACCAATAAGCAGTATGACATGGATAAGATCGAGAGAGCTTATCAGATGGCGAAACGCGCTCATGAAGGCACCCTTCGCCGTTCTGGGGAGCCCTATATCGTCCATCCGGTAAGCGCTGCCATTATTCTGGTGGAGCTGGGTATGGATACCGATTCCATTGTCGCGGCGCTGCTCCACGACGTAGTGGAGGACACCGACGTCACCTTGGAGGAGGTACGGAAGGAATTCGGCAAGGATGTGGCTCTTCTCGTGGATGGGGTCACAAAGCTGGGGCGGATCCCCTTTTCCTCCCGGGAGCACCAGCAGGCGGAGAATGTCCGGAAGATGCTGCTGGCCATGGCCCAGGACGTCCGGGTCATTATCATCAAGCTGGCGGACCGCCTTCATAATGCCAGGACCTTTGAGTCCCTGCCTGACGAAAAACGCCGCATCAAGGCCTTGGAGACCATGGAGGTTTACGCTCCTCTGGCACACCGCCTGGGAATCAGGGGGGTCAAGGAGGAGCTGGAGGATATCTGCCTCAAGTACCTTGACCCTGTGGCCTATGCGGAGATCGAAAGCCAGCTGGCCCTGCGGAAGGAGGAGCGGGAAGCGTTTCTCCAGCGGATCATCGCCAGAATCAACAAACGGCTCCAAGATGAGCATGTCAACGCACAGATCGACGGCCGGGTAAAGAGCATCTATGGCATTTACCGGAAGGTTTATATGCAGGGCCGGAACATGGATGAGATTTACGACATCTATGCCGTGCGGATTATTGTGGATTCGGTGCTGGAGTGCTACAACATCCTGGGTATCATTCACGATATGCTTCAGCCCATTCCAAACCGGTTCAAGGACTATATCTCCACCCCCAAGCAGAACATGTACCAGTCCCTCCATACCACTGTTATTGACAAAGAGGGCATCCCCTTTGAGGTTCAGATCCGCACCTGGGATATGCATTACACCGCCGAATACGGCGTTGCTGCCCACTGGAAGTACAAGATCGGCCTGGAGGGGAAGGACAGCCTGGAGGAGCGTCTTTCCTGGATCCGGCAGCTGCTGGAGTCCCAGAAGGAATCCGACGATGTGGAGGACCTGGTCAAATCTATCAAAACCGATATTGCCCCGGAAGAGGTGTTCGTCTTTACCCCCAAGGGGGATGTTATTACCCTGCCGGTGGACAGCACCGTCATCGACTTCGCCTACGCTATCCATTCGGAAGTGGGCAACAAGATGATCGGCGCCAAAGTGGATGGCCGGATGGTGAGTCTGGATTTCAAAGTAAAGACAGGCATGATCGTGGAGGTCATTACCGCCTCTGGACGGGGCAGCGGCCCCAGCCGGGACTGGCTCAACATCGTCCGCACCAGTGAGGCCCGGAATAAGATCCGTTCCTGGTTCAAGAAGGAGAAACGAGACGAGAACATCCAGGAAGGAAAATCCGCCCTGGACCGCGAGCTCCGCAGGAATCTCATCAATCTGGGGGACAGCGATAAGGAGAACTTTGTGGCTGATCTGGCTGCAAAACAGCGTTACAACAGCGTGGACGACTTTTTCGCCGCCATCGGTTACGGCGGTCTCTCTCTTCAAAAACTCCTGCCCCGTATCAGGGAAGAGTTCCAGAAGCAGTACCGCACTCCCACCCAAGGGGACCAGGTGGTTCTTGCCAAGATCCCCAACCGCCGCAAGCCGGCCAAAGCCTCCAGCGGGGTCATTGTGGAGGGGCTGGACGGATGCTTGGTAAAATTTGCCAAATGCTGCAACCCGGTGCCAGGTGACGATATCATCGGTTTCATCACCCGGGGGTTTGGGGTATCCATCCATAAGAAGGACTGCGTCAACGTGGTGAACGCTGATACCACGTCGGACCGATGGGTCCATACCGAGTGGGCCGGCACCGTCAAGGAAACTTTCAAGGCGTCGGTGGATATCATCGGTGGTGAGCGCCAGGGCATTTTGGCCGATGTCAGCGTAGCCCTGAGCAATATGCGGGTTCCCATCCATACTCTGATGGCCCGGGAAGGAAAGGACGGACATTCCCACATCCAGGTGACCATCGGCATCAGCGATTTGGAACAGCTCCGGGGAATCATGTCCTCGCTGCGAAAGATCGAAGGTGTCATTACCGTCCAGCGTTCCAACCAGTCCATGGGTTGATGAGAAGAGAGGAGCTGATCCCATGCGGGCTGTGATCCAGCGCGTTTCCTCCGCCTCGGTGGAGATTGATGGCAGAACAGTAGGCGCAATCGGCAGTGGCTTGCTGATCTTTCTTGGTGTCACCTATGGGGATGAGGAAGCCCAGGCGGATTACCTCGCCGCGAAATGCGCCTCTCTGCGTATCTTCCGGGATGACCAGGACAAGATGAATCTTTCTGTCAGGGACGTGGGAGGCTCCGCCCTGGTGGTTTCTCAGTTCACCCTCTACGGGGACTGCCGGAAGGGGAACCGTCCTGCCTTTGTGGCTGCGGCGCGGCCGGATACCGCTGTCCCTTTGTCTTATCCAAAAGCTGACTCTTATATCCGGCTCCTTCATACCCGAAAACACGAAGCGGCATATCTTCATCGATATCTGTCTGATTCTCCAGCCCCAGCAACGCCAACGTCCTGCCATTCCGCCGCCATAGCTTGGCACAGTCCCTTTCCTGCTCATGGAGTTTTCCGCTCTCCGCCTTAAACTGGGATCTGGTCCTTCTCTCCCATATTTCCTCCTGTCCACAGGAGTTTCTCCCTGGAGAGGAAGTCTACGGCAACACCTCTGCCTGCGCCTTATCCTTTCCCGCTCCCGAAATCTCCTGCATGATAAATTTGTGAATAAAAAGCATAGATTTTCAGAAACGAAAAAGAATTTCAGAACCTCAGATATGAAACATTTCTATAGAAAAAATATATGCTCTGTGATAAGTATAACACCTCTCCCACAGAGCATACAAGATCAAAAATCCACATTCATCAATTTCTGCGCTATAGCCAAAAATCCCCGGTAAAACCTGTTGAAATTTCGTCAATGTTTTTTCAAATCTTCCATTTCAACTTTCCCAAGTTTTCCTGGTACCGGTTTCCTCGCTCATTCTCATGTCAAATAAGCCAGTTGCTACCCTCGCTCCCGCACAATATACACCGGTCTTCTCTTATTCTCCATGCAGTCCTTCGCCAGATAGCTTCCTATAATATAGAGGAAAATCATCTGCATTCCCGCCAGCGTCAGAATAAC
>JAHZBJ010000059.1:5643-11572 GCA_019423445.1 Oscillospiraceae bacterium | reverse complement strand
GCATTGGGAGGCGGAGGAATACCGCCGGCTGCTGGAGCGGCTGGAGCTGCCTGCGGGGAAGGTGGTGAAGGAGTTCTCCCGGGGGATGAAAATGAAGCTGGCCATCGCTGCCGCCATGAGCCATCGGCCCAAGCTTCTGCTTCTGGATGAGCCCACCAGCGGCCTGGATCCCATAGTTCGGGGTCAGGTGCTGGAGCTTTTCCAGGAATTCATCCAGGACGAGGAGCGGGGGATTCTCCTTTCTTCTCACATCACCAGCGACTTGGAGCGCATCGCTGACTACATCACCTTTATTGATCACGGCAGAGTCCTTCTTACCGATGAAAAGGATACTCTGGTGGAGGTTTACGGCATCATCAAGGGCCCTGCCGCCCGGATGGGGGAGATCGCCCCCGGGGACGCTTTGGGGCTCACCGCCACCGGCCACGGCTTTAAAGGGCTGGTGCGGAACAAGGAGGCCATGGCCCGGAAGTACCCGGAGTTCATCCTGGACCGGGCGGATCTGGACGAAATCATCCTCTTCCTCACCAGGGAAGAGACCAAGGGAGGGAAATGACCATGCTGGGACTGATCCTCAAGGACCTTTATACGGTGAAGAAAAGCCTGATCTATACGGTAGTGATCATCGCGGTGTTTGGAGTGGTTTACTCCGGCAGCAGCGCCGCATTCTCGGTGGCAGGGGTCATGGCCTCCATGATGGTGGTGAGCATTGTCAGCACCACCATCAGCTATGACGAGTTTTACCACTGGGACCGGTACGCCGCCGCCCTGCCCATAGCCCGGCGGCGGATCATTACCGCCAAGTACCTGCTGGTTCTTATCATGATTGTTTCCGCCACCCTGATGGCACTGGCCATGGGTTGGTTTTTCGGCACCTTTCTGGGGGATGGGGTGGACTGGGTGACCCTTTTCGCCTCGGTGGGAAGCAGCCTCTTTATGGGGATCATAGGGGCCGCGGTGGTGATCCCCCTCTACTACCGGTTCGGGGTGCAGCAGTGCCGGTTCGCCCTGGTGGCGGTGTACGGCATCCCCGCCCTGGCGGTGGTGTTGTGGATCCGCCTTACCGGGGCTGCCATCACCGAAGCCCAGTTGGAGGCTATCATTCCAAAGTTGCTTCTGGCGGCGCCGGTGATCTGCCTGGCCGCTCTGCTGGTCTCATATCTCATCGCTGTCAGAGTTTACGAGAAAAAAGAGCTGAAATAATAAAGGTGCGAGGGTCCGCCGTCCGGCAGACCCTCGCACCTTTTCAACCCTTCCGGGGGGAGAAAAACTCCTGCAGCAGCCCAGCCAGAGCCTCCGGGGCCTGGCGGTTTACCTCGTGCCCGGCACCGGGGACCAAAGCCAGCCGTGTCCCGGGAAGCAGCTGAGCCAGCTCCTGGGCGGCCTTTTTGTTGGCGCTATCCCTTTCCCCACAGATTATCAGGAGAGGACAGCACAGCTCCCCCAGCCGGGAGGTGAAATCCAAGGACGCCATGGAGGCGGTAAGGGATATCATCTCGGACTTTCCTAGTCCGGCCCCGGCAAAGGCCCGCTCCGGCATGACCCGGAACAGCAGTCCCTGGAACTTCAAAAGCTTCCGGGGCATTTTGTACTGCGGGGCGATAAGAGCCAGGGCCCCTACCCGGTCCGGGTGGTCCAGGGTGTAATGAAGGGCCAGCACGGCCCCCAGGGAGAGGCCGCACAGGGCCAGGGGCCCCGGTTGGGAGCAGCACCAATTCTCAAAGGCCCGGTACAAAGCGGGGTAGGACGCTTCCCCGGCCTCTTTCAGCAGCAGAGCCAGGTCAGGACAGAGGACCCGCCGTTTCCGACCAGATTTTCTGGGATATTCCCCCAGCTGTCCGGTCCCTGGCCCAGACCGTGAATTAAAATGGTGTCCATAGCCGTCTCCCCCCTCAGAATATCTTTGAAGTCATGATAGCATAGGAGGCCCCCCGGGGCAAGGCGGACCGCCGCAGCCTGCTACAGCAGTTTCCGCCGGAGGATCAGCAGGTCGGTCCCGGCGCAGCAGCCCAGCCAGGAGAGCCAGCAGAGGCCGTAGATAAGGGGGGAATTCTCCAGATGTGGGATGGGAGCCAGAATGGGGAAGAAGCGGCCCAACAGCCCATCCAAAAGGCTGAATGCCAGGGAGAAGGGGATCAGGGAGAGAATCCAGACATTTACCAGACAGAAAATTCTTCGGGCCCGTTCACGGTTCCGTTCCCCCAGGGCCTGTCCCATAAAGAAGAGCATGGTCCCCACCGCCATGATCCCCAGCCCGATTCCAATGGCATAGCCTTCCTGGCGGGCGTTCCAGACGCTTACCGCCGCAATGAGCCCTACGGCATTGACAGCGGTGGCGGCAATGGAGAAGGGAAGGGCATTCCGCCCTTGCCCGGGGGCCGGTTCCATCCCCCGGATCAGGTAGTCGGCGGTGGTGTCCAGGCACTGACACAGCGATTCCACCTTTTCCAGGTCGGGGAGGGTTTGACCGCTTTCCCACTTGGAGACTGCCTGCCGGGATACCCCCAGCTGAGCCGCCAGTTCCTCCTGGGAAATGCCCTGGGCTTTTCGAAGCTGCTGGATCCGTTCTGATATTTTCATTGTGAAAGTCCTCCTTTCGGCAGCAAGATGTCCGCTTTGTGGGGCTATTGTACCATAAAGAGCGGTTGCGGCGCCACCGCTTCTCCAGGGCGTTCTGTCACCCGGCGGTTGCGGGGGCGGAAGTTCATCGCCTGCGCCTTGAAAAACCATTATAAAAATAGTACAATAATAAAATCGGGAACCCGGAAGGGGAGGAATTGAGTTTGACCAAGGAAAGGGACGAGGGAATGTTTCAAGACATGATGGATACCATTGGATTCGTGAAAAACAGCGACCCTGAGGTTGGAGAAGCCATGGAGCGGGAGCTGGCCCGCCAGCGCCGGAACCTGGAGCTCATCGCCTCGGAGAACATCGTTTCTCCCGCGGTGATGGCCGCCATGGGTACCGTCCTCACCAATAAATACGCTGAAGGCTACCCCGGTAAGCGCTACTACGGCGGCTGCCAGCGGGTGGACGAGGTGGAGGAGTTGGCCCGGCAGCGGGCTAAGGCCATCTTCGGGGCCGATCACGCCAATGTCCAGCCCCATTCTGGCGCCCAGGCCAACCTGGCGGTGTATTTTGCCCTTCTGGAGGCGGGAGATACCGTCATGGGAATGAGCCTGGCCGAAGGCGGCCATCTCACCCACGGCAGCCCGGTGAACATGTCCGGCAAGCTCTACAACTTCGTCCCTTACGGTGTGTCCCCTGAGACCGGCCGTATCGACTATGACGCCCTTCGGGACCAGGCCAAGAAAGTCCGCCCCAAGATGCTGGTGGCTGGTGCTTCCGCCTATCCCCGTGAAATCGACTTTAAGACCATGGGGGAGATTGCCAAAGAGGTGGGGGCCATCTTCATGGTGGATATGGCCCACATTGCCGGCCTCGTGGCTGCCGGCTGCCATATGAGCCCCATCCCTTATGCTGATGTGGTTACCACCACCACCCACAAAACCCTCCGTGGTCCCCGGGGCGGTATGATCCTTTGTAAGGAAGAATATGCCAAGGCCATTGACAAGGCCATCTTCCCCGGCACCCAGGGCGGCCCTCTGGAGCATATCATCGCCGCCAAAGCGGTCTGCTTCGGAGAAGCTCTCCGCCCCGAGTTTAAAGAGTATCAGCGGCAGATTGTCAAGAACGCCGCCGCTTTGGCTCAGGGCCTTCTGGACCACGGAATGAACCTGGTCTCCGGCGGCACCGACAACCATATGATGCTGCTGGATCTCCGGGGCACCGGCGTCACCGGCAAGGAGCTGGAGCACCGCCTGGACGAGGTGTACATCACCGTGAACAAAAACGCCATTCCCAACGATCCTGAGAAGCCCTTTGTCACCAGCGGTATCCGGGTGGGTACCCCTGCCGTCACCACCCGTGGGCTGAAGGAGGAGGACATGGCGGTGATTGCTCAGTGCATCAGCGATGCCGCTTCCGATTTCGAGGGGAAGGCAGACAGCATCCGGGCCGCTGTGGAGGCCCTCTGCGCCCGCTATCCCCTGTACCAGTAATGTTGGAAAATCCGGAGGAAACCCATGGAACATAAAACCGAAAAGCCCAAGCGCCCCTGGGCCAGAGCCTATCTGTTGGGGGTGCGCATCCTCTGCCTGGGAGTGCTGGGGGTGATGCTCTATCTGTTTGCCACCGGCCATGGTATCGCCGCCATCATCGTGGGGGTTTCCAGCCCCATCCTGGAAAAGGGCATCTACCGGTGTCCCTACTGCTGGACCCGTCTGAATCCCCGGCAGTGGCGGCTTCCCCCCCACTGCATCTGCCCCGAGTGCCATCGGGAGCTTTGATACCCTTGTAGAGAGGTGAACTCCATGTCCACGCCCCTTGCCGACCGGATCCGCCCCAAGTCCCTGGATGAGATGGTGGGTCAGGAGCATCTTTTGGGCCCCGGCGCTCTGCTTCGGCGGATCGTGGAGGGGGGCAATATCCCCAACATGATCTTTTATGGCCCTTCCGGGGTGGGCAAGACCACTGCGGCCCGGATCATTGCCGCCAGGGCAGGGAAAAAGCTCTGCAAGCTCAATGGAACCACCGCTTCCACTGGGGACATCAAGGCCATTATCAGCGGCCTGGACAGCTTTGACGCGGTGGGAGGAGTGCTTCTCTACCTGGACGAGATTCAGTACCTGAATAAAAAACAGCAGCAGACCCTGCTGGAATTCATGGAGGACGGTTCCATCACCCTGATTGCCTCCACCACGGAGAATCCCTATTTTTATGTCTACAATGCCATTCTCAGCCGCAGCACGGTCTTTGAGTTCAAGACGGTGCCCCCTGGCCAGATCGAAAAGGGTCTGGGACGGGTAATGGACATTATCCGTCAGGAGGACCCGGAGGTGGAGGCGGAGGATGGAGTGCTGGGGCATATCGCCGCCACCTGCGGCGGGGATGTCCGGAAGGCGGTGAACGCCCTGGAGCTGGCATATCTGGGGGCCGCAGCCTCCCAGGGTCAGAAGCGGATCACCCTGGAGGACGCCAAAGCGGTCTCCCAGCGCAGCGCCATGCGGTACGACCGGGACGGGGACGAACATTATGATCTTCTTTCCGCCCTTCAGAAATCCCTGCGGGGAAGCGACCCCGACGCCGGACTCCATTACTTGGCCCGGCTCCTGGAAGCGGGGGATCTTCTTTCCCCCTGCCGCCGCCTCCTGGTTATCGCCGCCGAGGATGTAGGGATGGCCTACCCCATGGCTATGGCCATTGTAAAGGCCTGTGTGGACTCAGCCCTTCAGCTGGGCCTGCCGGAAGCACGGATCCCCCTGGCGGAGGCGGTGGTTCTTCTGGCCACCTCCCCCAAGTCCAATGCCTCTTATATGGGGATCAATGAGGCTATGGCGGATGTGAAGGCGGGGAAGGCCGGCCCTATCCCCAGGCAGCTCCAGAACAAGCATTACGACGGAGCTGACGCCAAGGTAAAGGGGCAGTTCTACCTGTATCCCCATGATTTTCCGGGGCATTGGGTGGAGCAGCAGTACCTTCCCGACGTCCTCCGGGGAAAAGTGTACTACCACCCGGGGGAGAACAAGACCGAGCAAGCTGCCAAGGCCTATTGGGACGCTGTCAAAGGAAAAGGGAAATAGTCCTCCCAGACCCCGGCCCTCCCTCAAAAAGGCATATGCCTGGACAAGATGCTTTTTGGGTCCGCCCCTAATAAGGGGCGGACCCCTGATTTTTCAGGACAGGAAGCGGGAGAAAAACAAAGGACCCCAGGGAGGTTTCCCAGGGGTCCTTTTGGCTCTAGGGTTTGAATATCGTTTCTACAATTTTGGAAGCCTGAGGAGTGCTGTAGCGCCACAGGTCCATATGCTCCCCCTCCCAGAAGTATCGAAGAGGAGGCGTGGTGTAGTCGGCATCGAAGGAATCTACA
>JAHZBJ010000059.1:0-5633 GCA_019423445.1 Oscillospiraceae bacterium | reverse complement strand
CAGCTTGATCTTCATCTTGTCGGGGATGATGCTCTTTATGTAGACGCTGGCGTGCTGTCCTGGGGCAGTCCCCGGGCAGGGTTCCGCCAGCCCGGCAAGGTTGGGGGTGAGCTCTACAAAGACGCCGTATTCCTCCACCGAGCGAATGATCCCAGCAACCGTTTCTCCGGGGCGGAAGAGGGCGGCGTTTTCTTCCCAGGTGCCCAGGAGTTCCTTGTGGGTCAGGCAGATGCGTCCCCCCGGCTCCACCGTCCGCACCACCGCCCGGATATCCTCCCCTGCGTGGAAACGGTCCCTGGGATGGGCGATTCGGGAAACGGAGATTTGATCGATGGGGATGAGAGAGGGGAGTCCGCAGCCGATATCCACAAAAGCTCCGAAAGGTTCCAGATGGGTTACCCGTCCGGGGATAATGTCCCCCGGGCGGAGCCGGGAAAGGTACTCCTCCCGGCACCGCTCCTGAGCCCGCCTGCGGCTGAGAACAGGGAGAATGGTGCCGGGGGAAATCTCCCGGAGCTCCTGAACCACGAAGGCTACCGGTTTGTTTACCCGGGAGATAATGGCGATATCACGGGTGGCCCCCTCCCGGATACCCAAAGCTCCCTCCTGACGGGGGATCAGCCCTTTGCACCAGCCCAGATCCACCACCAGATTGTGCTCATAGTCGCAGAGGACGGCCCTGCCTTCCAGAATCGATTCCTGGGCCATGGCCTGGCCAAGGCCGGCGGGGCTGCCGGTGAGCCGTTGATTTTCAGGGGTATCCAGAAGGAGCCCCTCGGGTCGAAATACGGACATGATGTTTGTGCCTCCCTTTTGTACGACGCCCCGGGGGTTTTCTGAAGGGGCAGGATGTTTCATTATATTCCTGCACCCGGGCATCCTATGACAGCGGGACGGCCCTTTAGAAAGGGAAAAGCGAGGCAGGGATGGGCCTGATCGGTCAATCCCTTGTCTGGACCACCCGGCGCGCTCCCAGGGCTGCCAACTCACCCATGACAAAAGCTTCCTGCTCCGGGCCGCAGATTACGGTGACCATGGCGCCGCCTCCGGAGGCGCCGCTGTCTGTGGATGCCAGAGGCGCTCGGAGGGAAATCCCCTGGAGGGGTTGATGGGTAGAGATGGACAGCTCCAGGCCGCCCCCCTGGGCCATGGCCAGGGAGGAGGCGGCCAGCCGGGCTTCCTCTCCCCCGGGAAATATCGCTTGAATGGTGATCTTCATAACAAAATGCTCCTTTGGTAGATGTTCCGGAGGGGCGGCGCCCCTTCCCGGATTATTCTGGGCCGGAAGGGGGTGGGATAGTCGTCTGTTGGCCGGGGAAGGAGGAAAACCGGGGAAAAGTTGCTGGGAAAGGATTTGCCATATCCAGGCAGTTTGTGATACAATATATTGTCATGGGGCGGAAAGCGCCCTGTGGAAGGGAGGAAACCCCATGGATGTGCGTGTGGGCGACATTTTGGAGATGAAAAAGACCCATCCCTGCGGCTGCAAGCTGTTTGTGGTGACCAGGGTGGGGATGGATTTCAAGATCAAATGCCAGAAGTGCGGACACCTGGTGGAGGCTCCCCGTTTCAAGGTGGAGAAGAATATCAAGCGGATTCTTCGAGAGGAAGGGGAGGCCTAGCCGGGCTGTAGTTCCCTGCGTTTACAACCACCCAAGGAGGAACAGCCATGCCCGGCTTTTTGGAGCAGATGAATTCGGTGGCCCTGCGGTATGAGGAGATGACCCATCTTCTCTCCGACCCGGCGGTGATCGGGGACAGCCAGCGGTACGCCGCCCTGATGAAGGAATACAACAGCCTTACACCCCTGGTGGAGTGCTGGAAGGCATACAGAAAGGCCGAGGCTTCCCATGAGGAGGCCAAGGAACTGTTGGCGGCGGGAGGTTTGGAAAAGGACTTCCGCCAGGTGGTGGAGGAGGAACTGGAGACCTCCCGGACTGCCATGGAAGAGAAAGAGCGGGAGCTGAAGATCCTCCTGCTGCCCAAGGACCCCAACGACGACAAAAACGTCATTGTGGAGATCCGGGCCGGGGCCGGTGGGGAGGAAGCGGCACTTTTTGCCGGGAGTCTCTACCGGATGTACACCATGTACGCCCAGCGCCTGGGCTGGAAGGCGGAGCTTCTGGGGGCCAGCGAGACGGAGTTGGGCGGACTCAAGGAAGTGAGTTTCTCCATCCAGGGGGAAGGTGCTTACAGCCGTCTGAAATACGAAAGCGGGGTCCACCGGGTCCAGCGGGTCCCGGAGACCGAGACCCAGGGGCGTATCCACACCAGTACTGTCACGGTGGCGGTGCTGCCGGAGGCCCAGGAAGTGGAGGTCCATATCGACCCAAAGGACCTGAAAATCGACACCTATCGCTCCAGCGGCGCCGGAGGCCAGCACATTAACAAGACCGAATCCGCCATCCGCATCACCCACCTGCCCACCGGCATGGTGGTGGAATGCCAGGATGAGCGCAGCCAGTACAAGAACAAGGACAAGGCCATGCGGGTGCTCCGCAGCCGCCTTTATGAGCGGATGCAGCAGGAGCAGGACGATCAGATCGCCAGGGAGCGCCGCAGCCAGGTGGGGACCGGGGACCGGAGCGAGCGGATCCGAACCTACAATTTCCCCCAGGGCCGGGTGAGCGACCACCGCATCAATCTGACCCTTTACAAAATCGACGCCATTATGAATGGGGACCTGGCGGAGATCACCGAGGCCCTTATCACCGCGGATCAGGCGGAGAAGCTGAAAGCGCAGCAGCTTTGAGACAAAAGGGGCCGCTCCAGGAAAGGGCGGACCAGACACCGGGTTTTCCCGGGAAGGGAAGAAACTGCAATGGATAAAGAAACGGTTCTTTTGAAAGCCTATGATTGTGAAGCGGATCGGGAAGGGATCCGGGAAGCAGGGCGCATCCTTCGGGAGGGAGGGATCGTCGCCATTCCCACCGAAACGGTGTACGGCCTGGCGGGAAATGCCCTGGACCCTTCCGCCACGGCAAAGATCTACGCTGCAAAGGGGCGGCCCTCGGATAACCCTCTCATCGTCCATATCGCTGCTCTGGAGGAGTTGGCGCCCCTGGTGCGCCAGGTGCCTCCGGAGGCACTGGCCCTGGCGGACGCCTTCTGGCCCGGCCCCCTCACCATGATCCTCCCCAAGTCGGACCTGGTGCCCGGCACCACATCCGGAGGGCTGGACACGGTGGCGGTGCGGATGCCCCGGGATCCTGTGGCCCGGGGAGTGATCCAGGCGGCAGGGGTGCCCCTGGCAGCTCCTTCGGCCAACCGCTCCGGCAGCCCCAGCCCCACCACCTGGCACCACTGTGTAGACGACCTGTGGGGCCGGGTAGACGCCATCCTTCAGTCGGGGGATTGTCAGGTGGGAGTGGAATCCACCGTCATCAGCCTCTGTCCCGGCCCGGACGGACGGGTGGCGCCCCGCCTTCTTCGCCCCGGCGCCGTTACCCTGGAACAGCTGAGAAGCGTTCTGGGAGAAGTGACAGTGGATCCCGGCGTGCTGGAGCGCCTGGAGGAGGGGGCGGTGGTCCGTTCCCCTGGGATGAAGTATAAGCATTATGCCCCGGCTGCGGATGTGATTCTGGTCAAGGGGAGTACAGCGGCCTACGGAAAGTATCTGCAAGAGAACCGGAACCCTGGGGAATATGCCATGTGTTTTGAAGAGGATCTTCCCCTGGTGGAGTCTCCCGCCCTTTCCTACGGTGGAGCGGAAGACCATGCCACCCAGGCGGCCAAGCTCTTCGACTTGCTGCGGGAGCTGGACCGGTTGGGAGCCAAGCGGGTTTATGTCCATGCCCCCCGGGTGGACGGAGTGGGGCTGGCAGTGTATAACCGGTTGATTCGGGCGGCGGGATTCCACATTGTGGAGGCGCCGGAGCCGTAAGACACGGAAAACAGAGCGGGAAGGAAAGGGGGAGACGGCTGTGCTGGTGATTGGACTCACCGGTCCCACCGGTGCCGGAAAGTCCCAGGTATGCCGGCTTCTGGAGGACTGGGAAAAAATCAGCGTGGTGGACTGCGACGAGGTATCACGTTTTGTGGTGCGCAAGGGACAACGGTGTCTGGTAGATCTGGCAGTGGAGTTTTCGCCTATGATTATTGATCCGGATGGCAATCTCAACCGCCGCAAGTTGGCCCGGATCGTTTTCAATGACCGGGAGAAGCTTCTCCGGATGGAGAAAATCATGTATCCCTACATCCTGGAGGAGGTCCGGGATCGCATCGAAACTCGCCGGAAGGCGGGGGACCGGGCGGTATTTCTGGATGCCCCCACCCTTTACCAAAGCGGCGCCGACGCCCTCTGCGACAAGGTTGTGGCAGTGCTGGCCCCTGAGGCAGACCGGCTGCTGCGGATCATGGAGCGGGACGGCATCACTCTGGAAGAGGCTGGGAGCCGCATGGCCAGCCAACCGGAGGACGAATTTTATGAAGAGCGGGCGGACTATATCCTCCGCAACGATGGGGACCGCACCACCCTGCGGCTGGAGGTGCTGGAGCTTCAGAATAAATTGGGACTATAGCGGGGGACAGGGTATTGAAAAAAGTTTGGGATATCTTATTTGTGCCTGCGGTATTGGTAGCCAGCGTGGCGCTCCTCTTTGCCGGGCTGCTCCATTACTACCGCAGCGCTTACCCCATGGGCTACCAGGAGCAGGTGGAGGCCTGGGCGGCGGAAAACCAGCTGGATCCCGCCTTGGTGTACGCTGTGATCCGCACCGAGAGCAGCTTCGACCCGGAGGCCATGTCTTCGGTGGGGGCCCGGGGGCTGATGCAGCTGACCCCGGATACTTACGAATGGGTGTGTTACCGTTTGGGGGAGGAGAATCCGTCCGATGTGGAGGATCTCTATGACCCTGAAGAGAACATCCGCTGCGGCTGTGCCAATCTGCGGCTGCTTTTGGAGCTGCTGGGGGAGGAAGGGACGGCGCTGGCGGCTTAGCATGCCGGTTTGGGCAATGTTTCCCGTTGGCTGGAAAGCGAAAAATATTCCCGGAACGGCAGCAGCCTGGACAGCATCCCCTTTTCTGATACCGAAATCTATGTAAACAAAGTGCTAGAAACCCGGGACCTTTACCGCAGGCTGTACCCAAGCCTTCGGGAAAGTGCCCCGGAGCTGGAATAGAAGAATTGAAATCAAGAGAATATCATCCAAAGGAGGAACCTGATATGAGCGAAAAGACCAGGGGCGAGGAGCTGAAAGAAAAGCTTCTGATGGCCCCTAAGAGCCTGGAAGAGACTATGACCGCCGAGGAGAAGCAGGCGGTGGAAGAGTTCAGCGGTCCGTATAAAGTTTTCCTGGATAAGGCCAAAACCGAGCGGGAGGCCGTTTCGGTAATGGTGGAGATGCTGGAGAAGGCGGGGTATGTCCCCTTTGAGGTGGGAAAGAAATATCCCGCCGGGGCCAAAGTCTATCGGAACAACCGTGGCAAGGCCCTGATCGCTTCCACCATCGGGAGCCTGGACATTGGAGAAGGGGTGCGCATCGCCGCCGCTCATATTGACAATCCCCGTCTGGACCTGAAGCCCCGTCCCCTCTATGAGGAGAGCCAGTTGGGCTTCTTCAAGACCCACTATTACGGCGGTATCAAAAAGTACCAGTGGACCGCTATTCCTCTGGCCCTTCACGGGGTGGT
>JAHZBJ010000058.1:10861-11699 GCA_019423445.1 Oscillospiraceae bacterium | reverse complement strand
ATCGGCAAAATTGATTAACCTGTATCCATATCCTTAACTTTGGGAAACCGGCCTGTGTGCTCCGGATATATCACTGCTAGAGCCTCTGGCGGCAGCCCTGGATGTTACGATTGTGGAATTGATTTCGGGAGAGCATGTAAATGGTGGGGAATATACAGAGGATATTGATTCGGCGGCCAAAGACATCCTTGCCTATTCCAATCAGGAGATTACCCGAAAGATCAAGGCTTCCACAAAGAGAATGATGGTATCCGCCGTCTCCGTTTGTTTACTTGTGGTTCTTTTGATCCCCGCACTGAATGGGCTGATTTGGGGGGACGGCTTTGCATGGCGGTGTATTCCTGCATATCTGTGCGCTCAAAAAGCGGCAGAAGCAATAGAGACCGGGGATGAACAGGGCATCCGGACATATATAGGGAACTCCGATGGGATGTTTGAGGCATTGTGGGAGCTGCACCAGCAGGGCGTGGATATTTGGGAAGCCGAAGCAAAATTTTTGCGGACCCGGCTTGATGATATGTTCCTGCGGCTGGAAGTGGAGCTTGTTGTTATGTATAAAGACATCAAGTATCAATTTACCTGCAATGGGACATATAGAAATGGAAAAGTGGAATTCATGAATATTGTCAACCCCAGTGTGGGGCAGGATTACCCTGAGTGGATCTTGCAATTAAGCGATGCGCTGTCCACATATGATCCAGGCTGAATGCTGCAAACAAGGCCTGTGAGCTTGAAAAACAGGCTGAAGTGCGGGGCATGCCGCAGCAACTCCGGATGGGACCTTGGAGACAGACAGTGATGGGTTTCCCCCGCCGATACCTATATATAATATAACCGG
>JAHZBJ010000058.1:0-10851 GCA_019423445.1 Oscillospiraceae bacterium | reverse complement strand
GCCTGTGGGGGGCAGTGGAGATTCCCCTACAGTCTCCTTTCCGGCAACATTTCGTTTCCTTATTATGTCATTATGAATCAAGGGTCTCCAGGTATTGGATCAGTTCCTCCAACCCCTCCCCGGTACAGGCGGAGATGGGGAAGACAGGGCTGGCCCCCGCCAGCTCCAGAAGCTGCCGGGCATCCTCCACCGCCCCGGGCCCCGGGGCCTGGTCGATTTTGGTTACCACCCCAACTACCGGCCGGCCGTACATGGCGGCCTGTCCAGGGGAAAAACGGCACTCCGGGTCGGTGCAGTCCTGGAGAAAGAGCACTGCGTCGGCATCCACCGCCGTGACGGTGAGCCCCCGCATCAGGGCGCGGTTCTCCACATATTCCCCAGGGGTGTCGATGGCGTCCCCCACCAGCTCCACCGTCTGGGTCTTGCGGTATTCCAGGGCCTGCCCCGCCAGGTATTGGCAGAGGGTGGTCTTTCCGCAGGCCACCCGGCCCATCATCATCAGTTTCTTTTTCATGGGTCGCCTCCCGCCGGCTGTCAGGTCCGGGTGATCTCGGTGGGGGTGAAGCGCAGGGTGTTTTCCAACACCCGGAGCACCGCACGAAGGGACGCCTCCACACTGGCCACATCCCCGGTGATAATCAGGGAACCGGAGAACCGGTCCACAAACACCAGGCTCACCTCTGCGGCCTTGGTTGCCACGTCGGCGCCGATGATGGCCGCTTCGCTGGGGGTGATGGTCATGATCCCCAGGGCTTCTTTTACTTCTCCCACAACCCCCAGCTTCTTGTAAAGGTCCCGGTCCGGGTTGGCGATGAGGTGAGCCAGGGTCACCTGTTTACCAGGTACAAATTCTTGGATGATCCTCTGTTTTTCCTCAAACACCGGGGACCCCCCTTTCCTGAAAAATCCGCCTGTCACAGCAGGCTGTTGAAGATCTCATCTCTGGGGTTGGGAATCACCACCTGGCTTACCAGGAGGCCGTTTTCCCGGGCGTCGGCCACTCCGGCCTCCACCGCTTCGTGGACGGCTGCCACATCCCCGGAGAGAATGACAAAGCTTTTGCCTCCGATGCCGGTGCCAAGCCGCACGTCCATCAGGTCCACCTCAGCGGCCTTGACGGCGGCGTCGGCCCCCCAGACGGCGGCAGTGACGCTGAAATATTCCATGACCCCCAGGGCGTTTACCGGCACCGGCTCCACCACCTGGTTGATGGCCAGCAGCACCGCAGGGTGGACGTTGGGGATCACCACGCTGTCCACAATGTGGGCCTGGCCGATGGCCTTTCCCGCCTCCAGGGAGGAGGTCACCGAGGCCACTTCCCCGGAGAAGAGGATGTAGTATTTCCCCGGGCAGCCCGCCCGGGCAAAGAGCAGCCGGGTCTCCGCCGTTTTCAGGATGGCGTCGGCGGCCTCCACTCCCTTGGCGATGCTGTTCAGTTCCAGAAATCCAATGGCAATGTTCACGGTTTTAGTTCCTCCCCTCTTGGATGACGATGACACCCTCCGCCTTCATCACGGTGCCGGAGATGGAAGCGTGGAGGTTGGCCCCCAGCTTTCCTTCGGGGCACCGGGCTACCAGCTGTCCCTGGGCCACCTGATCTCCCTCCCGCACCACCGGCTGGCAGGGAGCGCCGATCTGCTGGTTCAGTGCCAGGACTACCTGGGCGGGGGAGTACTCCTCCAGCTGTTCCAGCTCCTGGCCGTACCAGTCCAGGACCCCGGCCCGGGCAGCGGCCCGGCGGGTGGGGACCCGGCGGTTCTTCCGGTCTGGGTGGGGGATGAATTCCCCTTCCCCTTTGGGATAACGAATCCCCGCTCCGGCAAGGGCCTCTTTCAGCATGGCGTTGACCCGCCGGGGCTGGAGCCCCATAGGGCAGGCGTAGATCTCGCAGACGCCGCACTGGCAGCAGAGGGCCGCCTGGCGGATGTCCGGATCATCCAGCAGCTGGGTGACGTCGGGGCTGATGGCCATCTTCCGCATGATTTTGTGGGGTTCCAGGGGATGCCCCAGAAGGTGCCGGGGGCAGAGCTGGGTGCAGTAGCTGCATTGGATACAGGCCGCTGCGGCCCGATTTTTCATATGGGCAAGGGAGATCTGCTGGGCGCTGCCCAGGTAGCCGTCCTCCGGCAGCACCAGGATGCCGGAGGTGGTTTTGGTGACATGGGAGGCCATAGCCTCTTCCATGGAGAGGATTTTCCCCATCATGGGACCCCCGGAGACGGCGATCCACCGCTCCGGAACAGGGCCGCCCGCCAGCCGCAGGCAGTCCCCGAAGGAGGTGCCCACCGGCACCCGGAGCACCAGGGGATTTTTGACCGCCCCGGCTACCGTCAGGTACTTGTGGGTAAAGGGCCGCCCCTCCATGGCGTCCCGGACGGCACAGGCAGTGGCCACATTGGTCACTGCCGCTCCCACGTCCAGGGGGATCCCCGCCGGGGGGACCACCTTGCCGGTGACTTCGTACACCATCACCTGCTCATCCCCCGCCGGATAGAAGCTCTCCATCTTCCGGAGAGCCACCGGGGCCCCCTGCTGGCGGATAGCCTCCTCCAGAGCGGCGATCTCCCGGGTATAGGTCTTTTTCAGGGCGATGGTGCACTCCTCCGCCCCGATCTCCGCCGCCAGGGCGGCAGCGGCTTCCACAATGTCCCCGGCACGGTGGCGCATCAGCCACCGGTCGGTGCCCAGAAGAGGCTCGCATTCGGCTCCGTTGAGGATCAGGTAGCGGATGCCCTTCCCGCCAAGCTTGGCGTGGGTGGGGAACCCGGCACCGCCGCAGCCCACGATCCCCGCGTCAAAAATCCGTTCCAGGATGGTCACAGTCCGTCACCCCCTCAGCTCTTTCCCCTCCGGGGCCGGGGCGGCTCCAGAAGGTCCGATTCCTTTTCCACTTCCACGGTGTCGATGATCCCAACAATGGCGCAGTCCACCGGCAGGTCGTCCCGGCCCAGGGCCCGGCGGGCGGTGCTGCCGCTGACCACCAGCACATCCTCCCCGATGCCGGCCCCCACCTTATCGGCGGCCACCATCACCTGGGGTTCCTTTCTGGGGGTGCCGGTTTCCCGCACCACCATGAACTTGACTCCCTCCAGGGAGTCCTCCTTCTTTGTGGCCCACACGTGGCCGATGACCCTGCAGATGAGCATTCTCCGGGTCCTCCTTTCACAGGTAAGTGACCTTCCGGCCGGCGTGGAGGAACACGTCCTTGGCCGAAGGGGTCAGGACGGTGCCCTTCCGCAGCAGGATCTCTCCGTCCCCCTTTTCCACCAGGCTCCGGGCCAGGGCTTCGGTGACCACCCCGGAGGGGAGGTCCGCCCCGGGGGCGGCGGTGCGCTGGTACTTGTCGATGACGGTGGTACCCTGGACTAACTTTACTCCGAAGGACTGGAGGGTGCGGACATACCCCTCCAGCAGCTGGTAAAACGCCTGGCTCCCCCGGCCCGCCAGCTTCCGGTGCTCCAGGGCGCAGTCGTAGAGGAAGATCTCCTTCCCCAGGAGCAGGGCCTTCGAGAGGGCGCAGGTCACCGGCTGGCTGTCCCGGCCCAGGGCGATGTCCGCCAGCTGGGTCTGGGTGATGGCGGTGATGAACACCTTTTCAAAGGGTTCTATGTCCCCCTTGTACTCCTCCATGGCGCAGAGGCGGTATTTGCTCCGGACTCCCCGGGGCAGTTTCCCCGGGTCCCCCACCACCAGGGCGGCGGGGAGGCCGCTTTTATCCGCCGGTTCCTCCTCCTCGGCACCTCCCAGGGTGCGGAGCACCTCCCTGGTAATCAGCTCAATCAGCTGTTCCCGGCTCAGTTCTGCCAAACTTTCTCACCTCTCCTTTCCCCGCCGCGGGACGGCGGGCTATTTCACGATCCGCCCCAGGGAATCCTTCCCCAGGGCGCAGGCATTGGCTTCGTCAAAGTCGATGTGCATAGCCAGGGCGAAGCTCTCCTTCACCCGGATCACCACCTGGTCGAAGGTCACCGGCCGGCCGGAATCCACCCTCACCCGGACCACCTCCCCGTCCCGGACTCCCAGGCGGGAGGCATCTGCGGGGGTCATGTGGATGTGGGCCCGGGCGGCGATGGCGCTTCCCGGGGCGGGGAGCATCCCCCGTTCCCCCACCAGCCAGACATCCCCGGCTCCCGAGAGGTCCCCGGAAAGGTTCACAGGGGCCCGGACCCCCAGGACCCTGGCGTCGGTGAGGGAGAGTTCCACCTGGACGGCCCCCCGTTCCGGGCCAAGCACCGCCACGTTGGAAATCTCCCCCTTGGGGGTCACCAGCTTCACCCGCTGGTCGCTGAGGAACTCCCCGGGCTGGCTCAGGTCCCGTTTTTTGGTGAGGCGGGCGCCGGGGCCGAAGAGGGCTTCCACCGCCTCCCGGGTCAGGTGGACATGGCGGGCGGAGGCCTCCACCGGGAACTGTCCCCCTCCGGGCCCCGCCCCGGCAGGGGGTTCCACCCCCTGGCGGCTGCACTGGCTCAGTACCCGCTCCACCATCTCACGGATCTCTTTTTCGCAAAAATCCATGACGGACCCTCCTTTTCCCGGGGCATTTTTCTGGGTGGAGGCGGGCCCGGGTCCCGTGCCTCCAGGTTACTTTCCCGCCACCTGGCGGCAAAAGAGAATATACACCGCGCTGCTCAGGCGGTTCAGCTCCCGGATAATGTCCGGCCGGGGGGCTTCCCCCGGGGCCATGAAGGCTGCTGCCGCCGCCAGCTCCGCTTCCCGGACCTGGGTTCGCAGCCAGTTGAGGCGCAGGGCCAGCTCCCCCATCTCCCAGGAGGGGACGGGATGGTCGATGCCCAGCTCCCCCTTGACGTTGTGGGAGACCCGGCGCAGCCCCGCCTGGTCCAGCCCAAGGAGAAGCTCTTCCTTCAGGGGAGTGCCCTTCACCTCGGCGCCCAGCACCGCCCGGACCCTGCCCAGCACCTGGCCCAGGTCGTCCCGGAGCCCTGCCGCCCCTTGGCGGTGGGCCAGGGCCTGGGCCTCCAGGATGGCGGCTTCCAGACTGTCAAGCTTCCCCCGGAAGACGATCCGGGGATGGGTTTTGGGGACCAGCAGGTTCCCCCGGAGATGGGTCATCTCCTCCGGCTTTTCCTTTCCCAGAGCCCGGCCGGTGGCGGCGTCCAGGTAGGTCCGGACTCCCCGGTCCTCCAGAGGGGTGCGGGGCATCCCGCCGCAGGCGGAGCCCGCCGGGCGGATCACCAGCTCGATGTCCCGCTTTTCCAGCCAGGCCCGGGCGGATTCGGTGACGAAAACCCCTTCCTCCACCGAAAACTGCCGGGTGCCGGGGGGGAGGGGATGGCTCCGCAGGTCGGCCTCGGTGATGATCTTTCCCATGGTCTCCTTCTCCTTACTTCAGGGTGGGGAGGATGTACTCCACCTCGCTGTGGGGTCTGGGGATGACGTGGACGCTTACCAGCTCCCCGACCTTGGCCGCGGCGGCGGCCCCGGCGTCGGTGGCGGCCTTGACGGCTCCCACATCTCCCCGGACCATGACGGTGACCAGACCGCCGCCCACATGGACTTTGCCGATAAGGTTTACATTGGCGGCTTTCACCATGGCATCCGCCGCCTCAATGGAGCCTACCAGCCCCTTGGTTTCCACCATACCCAGTGCCAACAATGTCTCTGCCATATTTCGTTACCTCCTTGGCGGGGATGTCCCCGCAGACTGAATTGACTGTACGGACCGGTTTCGCCCTACCGGGCGGCAAGCTTTGCCATCACCGCCCGGGTAATGGCCTCCACATCCTCGGGGGAGAAGCTCCCTCCGGCGGGGATGTTCAGTTCCGGGGGCCGGGGCTGTTCCCGGGCCTGGGCCAGGGTGCTTCCCCCGGCGGCGGCTCTGGGCGGGGCGGGGTTCTGGCCCCGAAGCTCTTCCAGTTCCCGGACTCCCCAGGCCACCCGGCGGATGTTGTCGCTGGTGGCGCTGCCCCCCACGGCGCCGCACCCCAGAGTCAGGGCAGGGGGCAGGTTGGTGGTGGCCCCCACCCCTCCCAGTGCCCCGGGGGTGTTTACCAGCAGCCGGGACACCGGCTTTTTCAGGGCAAACTCCCGGATAACGTTGCGGTCCTGGCTGTGGATGGTCATGGTGTGGCCTGCCCCCTCGTTCTGGAGGATGGCGATGGACCGCTGGCAGGCCTTTTCCCAGTTATCTTCCACATAGAAGGCCAGCACCGGACAAAGCTTTTCCCGGGAATAGGGGTTCTGCTTCCCCACCTGGGTCTGGGGGGAGACCAGCACCCGGGTCCCCTCCGGCACCCGGAGCCCTGCCATCTGAGCGATGTCCTGGGCGGATTTCCCCACGATCTTGGGATTCATGGTGCCGTTGGCCCGGAGCAGCAGGCCTCCCAGCTTTTGGGATTCCTCCGGACTGAGGAAGTAGGCCCCCTGGCGCCGGAGTTCCGCCTCCACCTTCTCCTGGATACAGCGCTCGGTAACGATGGACTGTTCCGAGGCGCAGATGGTGCCGTTGTCAAAGGTTTTGGAATCCAGGATGTGCTTGACGGCCATGGGGATGTCGGCGGTGCGCTCGATAAAGGCCGGGCCGTTGCCGGGTCCCACCCCGATGGCGGGGTTGCCGGAGGAGTAGGCGGCCCGGACCATGGCCTCTCCTCCGGTAGCCAGGATCACCCCGATGTCCCGGCTGGTAAGGAGGGCGTTGGTGGCCTCCATGGTGGTGATGGTGATGCACCCCACCGCCCCGTCAGGGGCCCCTGCCTTTTTGGCGGCCTCGGCGATGATCTTGGCCGTTTCGATGATGCAGTTCTTGGCCCCGGGGTGAGGGCTGAGGACGATGGCGTTCCCGGCCTTGAGGGCGATAATGGACTTGTACATGGTGGTGCTGGTGGGGTTGGTGGAGGGAATCAGGGCGGCTACCACCCCCATGGGCACCCCCACCTCCATGAGGCCCCGGGCGTTGTCCTCCCGGAGAAGGCCAACACAGCGCATTTCACGGACGCTCTCCCAGGTAATGGTGCTCCCCAGGAGGTTTTTCAGCACCTTGTCCTGCCAGACGCCGTATCCCGTTTCTTCCACCGCCATTTTGGCCAAAGGCTCCGCTTTGGCGGCGCAGGCCTGGGCCACGGCTTGGCAGATGGCGTCCAGTTTTTCCTGGGGGTATTCCGCCAGCTCCCTTTGGGCCGACCTGGCCCGGGCGATGAGGTCCCTGACCTCCTGTATCGATTGCAGGTCCCGATCCAAGAATATCCCTCCTTGTCACTGAAGCTGGATGGGCTGGGCGGCGATCTCCCGGGCGGTCCGGGCGAAGGCGTCGCAGGCCATTTGGCAGGCGTACTGTCTGCCGATGAGGAGTCCCCCTGCGAAGTTGGTTTCGGTGGGGGGGCCGTAAAAGACTTTCAGTTCCACCCGGGCGGCCTTGAGGGCTGCGTCCAGCCCCACCATGGCCTCCATGGGCGGGGCGATGAGGTAGGCCATAGGGGTCCCCTCAGGTACCCCTGCCATCCGGGAGAGGTAGGTGCCGGTCTGGGGGATGCAGTGGGCGAAGTAGGCAATGGTGTCCCCCGGGTCGGCGCTGTAGAAGGTGGCCTGGCTGCGGATGTACTCTTCCGCCGCTTCCAGGCCGCTGCGGACCTGGGCCGGCCCTGGGGCGGAGAGGATGCCGATGAATTCCCCCGCCAGGCGCTGGGAGGCGTTTTTGGCCCCGGCGTACATGCTCTTGGCATAGACCACCTGGACCTCCGCCTTTTTGGTGGCTTCGTCCAGGGCGGCGTAGGAAACATCGTCGCAGTCGGTGGTGATGAGCCCCAGGCTCCGGTGCCCCTCCGGAACGTTCAGCTGGGCCAGCAGGGGCCGTTCCGGGTTGGGGATGATCCGCAGGCTCAGGACGGTGGTGCGAAGGGCGTCTCCTGTCATGGCTGTTTCCTCCCTTCCCTTATTTCTGGAGTTCCACGCCGCTGGCCTTGGCGGCAAGGATCTTCTGAATCAACTCGGCGATATAGGCTCCCGCCTCCACGGCGGATATGCCCCCGCTGTGGATGTTGCTCACCACGGTGCGGCGGGCTTCCGGCTGTCCCACCTTGGCCCGGTAGCAGATGTAGGCGCTCATACTCTCGGCGGTGGCAAGGCCCGGCCGTTCACCGATGAGGATGCAGACCACCTCCGCCTCCAGAAGCTCCGCGATCTGGTCCTCCACCGCAACCCGCCCGAACCGGACGAAGAAGGGGGTTCCCACCGAGATGCCCCGCTGGCGCAGCCCCTCCTGAATGGCGGGGAGGGCGTTCTGGACATTGGCCTCGATGGCCTTGGAAGAGAGACCGTCGGAAACGATGAGCTGGACCTGGACCCCTTTTTTGCATTTCTCCAGGATGGTTTTGACCCCTTCCTCCGAGAGCTGCCGGCCCAGGTCCGGCCGGGTGATGTGGGTGTTTTTGTCGCCGCACCTGGTCTGGACCGAGAAGAGGCCGTTCTGCTCCAGGAAGGCGGGGTCCACGTCGGTGAACACCGCGTCCCGGGCCATGGCGTGGTCGGCCCGGAGGGTCAGGAGGGTCTTGGTGAGGAGCCGGGGACCGCACCGGCCCACCCCGATCCGGGCGCTGGTTTTCCCCTTCATCCGGATGAGGGCGTCGTAGTCCTCAGGGTCCCGGAGGGTGGGGATGGCCCGCTGTTCCCGGCTGGCGATGTCCTCCATCTCCCCGGGGGGAGGGGTGCCGGTGCCCCGGGGCTGGCCCCCTGGCGGCGGCGCCGCTCCGGCGCCGTCCTCCCGGTGGGAGCGGGGGAAAAAGGAGTCCCGTCCCGCCCCGGAGTCCCGGGAGCCAGGTACGGCGGGAGGGGGAGAAGCGGGGGAGGGGGGCTGCTCCTGGGCCCCCATCCGGCGGATGATCTCCTCCGCGATGGCGTCGATGGTCCGTTGGTCCAGCATGGTCAGCCTCGCCCCTTTCTGTTGAGGAAGATGGTGGGATCCCCGGCCCGGCTGGTGAGGCGTCCGTTTTCACTGATCCCCATCTTTTCCAGCCAGAGGTCGAATTCCCGGATGGGCCGCAGCCCCAGGATCTCCCGGATGGCGGCGGCGTCGTGGTAGGCGTTGGTCTGGTAGTTGAGCATCACGTCGTCGCTGGTGGGGACCCCCAGGATGTAGTTGGCCCCGGCGGCCCCCAGGAGGAGGGCCAGGTTCTCGATGTCGTTCTGCTCCGCCATCATGTGGTTGGTGTAACAGCAGTCGCACCCCATGGGGATGCCGCTGAGCTTGCCCATAAAGTGGTCCTCAAGCCCCGCCCGGATCACCTGGCGGCTGTCGTAGAGGTACTCGGGACCGATGAACCCCACCACCGTGTTCACCATGAAGGGCTTGAACTCCCGGGCGTAGGCATAGCACCGGGCCTCCATGGTCACCTGGTCGGCGCCGTAGTGGGCGTCGGAGGAGAGCTCCGAGCCCTGGCCCGTCTCAAAGTACATGACGTTAGGTCCTTCACAGGTGCCGTCGGAGAGCATCTGCTGCCGGGCCTCCTCAAGAGTTTCGGCCTTGAAGCCGAAGGCGTCGTTGCCCTTTTCGCTGCCGGCAATGGACTGGAAGATGAGGTCCGAGGGGGCGCCTTTGGCCACCGCCTGCATTTGGGTGGTTACATGGGCCAGGACACAGATCTGGGTGGGGATGGACCACTTGTTGCGGATTTCATCAAACCGCTTGAGGACGCGGGTAACGCTCTCCACGCTGTCGTCCACCGGGTTCAGACCCAGCACCGCGTCGCCGGCGCCGTAGGTCAGGCCCTCGAGGAGGGACGCCATAATGCCGTCGGGGTCGTCGGTGGTGTGGTTGGGCTGAAGGCGGCAGGAAAGGGTGCCGGGGAGGCCGATGGTGGTGTTGCAGTGGGCTGTGACACGGATTTTCGACGCCGCGTAGACCAGGTCCAGATTGCCCATGAGCTTGGCCACCGCCGCCACCATTTCCGAGGTCAGACCCCGGGAGATGCGGCGGATGTCGTCGCCGGTGGTGGTCTCCTTCAGAAGCCACTCCCGCAGCTCGGATACGGTCCAGTTCTGGATTTCCTGGTAGATGCGGCGGTTGACGCCGTCGATGATGATCCGGGTGACTTCATCGGATTCATAGGGGACGGCGGGATTTTCGTAGAGATCTTTCAGCGTGATTTCCGCCAGAACGGCCTTGGCCGCCACCCGTTCCTGGGCGTCGGCGGCGGCAATGCCGGCCAGATGGTCGCCGGACTTTTCCTCATTGGCCTTGGCCATGACCTCCCGGAGATCGGAGAAGGCGTAGGTCTTGCCAAAGAGCGTGGTTTTCAAATTCAAAGTAAGACACCTCACCGTTCAAATAGCAATGTTTTGACGACCACCGGCAACGCGCTGCCCACGGGATGGCCGATATCGAGATAGGCGCCGGTCGTGGCGTCGAGACCGTCCATGCAGAGAAGCTGCCGGGGCGGGGGAAGGCGGCAGAGAAGCGCCTGTCCCAGGGCTTTGGCCATGTCCTCGGCCACCAGCACCATCAGGGGAATGCCCGCCGACCGCAGAGGTTCCAGACCGTCGGCGAGGCCCCGGGCCAGCGCGTCGATGCGGTCAAAGGAAGGGCTTCGCTCTCCCCGGAGGGAAAGCACCACCGGCGACGGCGTTCCGTCCTCCCAGAACCACTGGAGCTTCCGCCGGACCGCGTCGGAGAGGGCCGCGGGCTCTAATGCCTCCTCTTCGGGGGTCAGAGAGAGGACCGGCAGGTTTTTGAAGGGAAAATCCACTCCCTCGTAGGCGATGGTGCTGCCGGAGAGGGTGGTGGTGTGACTGCCGGCGCCCACCACCGTGGCGCGGATGGTCTCGGCCGGCTGCATGTGGGGGTGGGAGAACAGGGCCGAACGGCGGATGGCCTGACCCAGCAGAACCCCCAGATCCCCGAAG
>JAHZBJ010000057.1 GCA_019423445.1 Oscillospiraceae bacterium | reverse complement strand
CGCAGCAGCTGGTATTCCCTGGAACTGACCGACGGCAGTTTCCCCCAAAAGGACGCACTCCAGTCTGTTTAACAGCCTGGGAAGCCCCTTTCGCCGTTGCGCCGGGGCGGTGTTTTTGCTATAATAAGTACAAATTTTTCCGGCCCCGGGCTATCGCTGCCAGAGACCGGCCAAGGGGGAGTGCCAATGGCGGATCTGAGAAAGATCGCTATTATCGGGGCGGGCCATGTAGGGAGTCACGTCGCTATGCACCTGCTGAGCCAGGAGCTTTGTAACCGCTTGGTGCTTCTGGACATCAATGAGGCAAAGAGCCGGGCCCAGGCGGATGACCTGCAGGATACCGCTGCCCTGCTGTCCGGTGACGCAAGGGTGTGGGCGGGGGATTACCGGGATGTGGCGGACGCCGGGATCGCGGTGATCTGCGCCGGAAGTCTCCTGGTCTGTGAAGACCGGCTTCAGGAGCTTTCCGCATCTCTGGAGGTGATGGACCAGATCATTCCAAATCTTACAGCCTGCGGTTTTGATGGAGTCGTACTGGTGATCACCAACCCAGTGGACCTTACTGCCAGGTATCTGGCGGAGCGGCTGAAACTGCCCTGGGGCAGGGTCCTGGGCAGCGGCACCACCCTTGACAGCTGTCGCCTGGTTCGTGAGCTTTCCCGCCGCACTGGTACAGCCCAAAAGTCCATCCGGGGCTTTGTGGTGGGGGAGCACGGAGACAGCCAGGTGCCCCTTTGGAGCGGGGTAACGGTGGAGGGCATCTCACTGGAAAAGATGGCCGTCCAGGATCCCCGGTGGTCCGGTCTGGACCTGGGAGAGATAGGCGAAGCGACTCGGAAGGCTGGTTGGGATATCCTTTGCGGAAAGGGTTCTACCGAATTCGGCATCGGCGCCGCAGCGTCGGAGATTATCCGGTCCATCCAAGGCGGTACGGGGCGTGTCCTGCCGGTTTCGGTCCCTCTGGAGAACCAGGGGGGCGTGTCGGCCAGTCTGCCCTGCGTTTTGGGCCGGGAGGGCGTTTGCCAGGTCCTGGAACCGGTATTTTCTTCAGAGGAGCGACGTCTGTTTGAGGCGTCCTGTGCACGGCTGCAGGAGAGCTGGAATAAAACAGTGGAGGGAAGAGGACAATGAGGGACTTTAGAGCCAAAGCATATCAGCATCCAAAAAGCAATCCGTTTGCGGAAGTGTTTGACGTAGCCGCCCGCTACGATGACATCATCAATCTCTCCATCGGAGATCCGGATATCCGGACTCCCCAGGTGATCATTGACAAAGCTTTTGCCGACGCTTCCGCCGGCCACACCAAATATACCGATCCCCGGGGTTACCGGGAACTGCGGAATGAAATCCGCAGCTACTATCGGGATGAGTACGGCATCCAGCTTCGGGATGAGGAGGTGTTTATCACCGCTTCAGGCCTTGCGGCCATGTATCTTGCCATGTTGGTGCTGCTGGACCCGGGCGACGAGGTCATCATCCCGGACCCCTATTTCAGCTATTATCTGGACCAGGTGGAGTCCGCCGGGGGCAAGGCTGTCTTTCTGCCCACCTATGGGGAGGAGGGCTTCGCCATCAATATGGAGCGGCTGGAAAGCCTCTGTGGTCCCCGGACCAAGGCGGTGCTGATCAATAGCCCCAATAACCCCACCGGCGTCTGCCTGACACGGGAAAACCTGGAGGCCCTTGCGGAATTCTGCAAGGAGCGGGACCTTCTGGTCATCGCTGATGACATTTACACCAACTACTGCTATCAGACTCCCTTTGTCCCCATCCGGGCCCTGCCGGGGATGGAGGAGCGCACTGTTACCGTCAACAGCTTTTCCAAGAATTATATTATGACGGGGTTCCGCATCGGCAACCTGATTGCGCCTCCTCCCATTGTGGCGGCGGTACAGCAGATCAACGAGTACATCATCTACTCGGCTCCCTCGGTTTCCCAGCGGGCCGCCCTCTGGGCCCTCCGGGAGCGCAAGACGATTGAGCCCCCCATCTTCAACCAGTTCCGGGAGCGGATGGAATACGCCGCAGGGCGGATCAACGCTCTGAAAAACATGTCGGTGCCGGCTCCGGAGGGGAGTTTCTACCTCTTCCCCTGTATCAAGGAGACGGGACTCACCTCTGCTCAGGTGACCCAGAAAATCCTGGAGGAAGCTCATGTTCTGGTGCTTCCCGGGGATAATTTCGGTGCCTGCGGGGAGGGATACCTGCGAATCGCCTGTACGGTGGAAAATCAGGTGATGGGGGAAGCCTTCGACCGCATCGAAAAAGTGGATATTTTCAGATAAGTCTTAAGAAAAAGGCTCCGTCAGGTGGACAAAAGCACCGACGGGGCCTTTTTTGACTTGGTAAAATTTGTAAGAAATTTTATTGACTCCTGGAATGGAACCGTCTATCATATATTTTGGAATAGGTGTGTAAAAAATGGCTTTGCAAAAAGACCGGCGGGAAAAATCCCACGGCGGGGCCGCCCTGGGGAGGGACGGCACAACTGAGGGAAGGATGTGACCTATGATAGGACAGGAAGAGCTGGGCCTGGTGATGGGGCAGATGCTGGAAGGGGCATCCCGGGAGTTCCGGGCCACTGAGGAATACCGCCTTCTTCAGGAGAAGCGGGTAAAAATGAGCCAGGAATGCGAAGGGATGTTTCAGGAGAGCGAGAGGCAGTTCGTGGAGGAGTGCTTTCAGCTTCTGGAGGAGATCAGCGCCAGCGAGAAGAGACACGCCTACCAGCAGGGAATGCGGGATTGCGTCGCCGTGCTGAAAAAACTGGGAGTCCTCTGCTAAGGACAGCAGAAAGGGAGGAGGGATGACCCTCCTCCCTTTTTCGCGAAAACGCTTCAGGAGTATGAGACGGAAGCAAGCTGATCCATCAGTTCCTCGCCCTTGATATCCACCGACTGGAGGGTTCCATCCTCCCCGAAAGAAAGGAGGATGCGGCAGAGACTGCCGTTCAGCTCGCCGTACCAGTTCCACTGGTTTCCGGCCCCGGGGCCCTCCTCGGAAGAAGACTCCAGGCCTTCCGGCATGGCTGCCGTAACCTCCTCCCGGGTCATCCCAAGGGAGATGTCCCGGGTTACCTGGGTCCCCTGGGCGCCCCATACCGAAATATAGGTCACGGGATCGTTGGCATCAAAGGTCCCCCATTCCCCGGGGGCGGAGCAGTGGAAATTGAGGGAAGCGCCGTTATCCAGCTGGTAATTGAGAAACTGGGAGTTTACCTGCTCCATCTGATAGTCCTCCCCATAACAAGCCACCACATCCCCGAAGGTCTTGCCCAAAAAACTTGCGGGGGTGTTCTCCCCAAGGGTCTCTTGGGGGAAGATGGGCAGCCCATCAGGGCGGGTCTGAGGAGCGGTGCTTTCCCCAGAAGACGGGGATTCCTGGGATGGAATGCTTTCTTCCTGGGAGGAGGACCCTTCCTGGGCTGGCTGGCTCAGGGAAGAAGGCGCGGCTTCCGAGGAACTTTGGGCGGGGGCCTGGCAGCCTGCCACCAGGAGGGCCAGTGCCAGGAAGACCCAGAGGGTTGTTTTCGGGGATCTCATTTCATCAGTCTCCTTTTGTTGAAGTTGCAAAGCCTTGGGACCGGAACAACACATCGGCGTGGAAAGGGTGGTATCGCAGAGGCTGAAGGGCCGCCGGCCCCAGGGGATTCAAGTAAGAAAACGTTGGAGCAGGAGCGTTTATTGCAGCCTTGTCCGGGAAAGATTTTTCACAACATCTTGTATTTTGCTTGACAAACCTCCGCAAGATATTTCATACTATAATTTGGATTTGTCCGCACCGGCAAAGGCCTTTTGTTTTTCAGGGCTTTTTGCCGGCGCATTCCCATTTCATGGGGCAGCCGGGGAAGGAACCCGCCTTCAGCCCGGGACCCCAAGGAGGAAAACCATGACCGCGAAACCCAAGAACAAGACCTATGACAACGAAAGCATCTCCTCCCTCAAGGGAGCGGACCGGGTCCGGAAGCGCCCCGGGGTTATCTTTGGCTCCGACGGCATTGAGGGCTGTGAGCATTCCGCTTTTGAAATCCTCTCCAACGCCATCGATGAGGCTCGTTCCGGCTATGGGAACAAGATCATCCTCACCCAGTACGCCGACCATTCCATTGAAGTCCAGGATTTCGGCCGTGGCTGCCCGGTGGACTACAACCCCAAGGAGGAGCGGTACAACTGGGAGCTGGTGTTCTGCGAGCTCTACGCCGGGGGCAAGTACGACCAGGAGGGGGACTACGAGTATTCCCTGGGCCTCAACGGCCTGGGTTCCTGCGCCACCCAGTACTCCTCGGAGTATATGGATGTGGAAGTCCTGCGGGACGGCTTCCGGTACGATCTCCATTTTGAAAAGGGAGAGAACATCGGCGGCCTTCAGAAAACTCCCTTTTCCGGGAAAAAGACCGGTACCCGGATCCACTGGAAACCGGATCTCGAGGTGTTTACCGACGTGGCCATCCCCGCTGGATATTTCCAGGATGTCCTCAAGCGCCAGGCGGTGGTAAACCCCGGGGTCCAGTTCCTTTTCCGCAGGGAGGAGGCCAAAGGCCGGTTTGCCGAGGAAGTGTTTTACTACGAGAACGGCATCCGGGACTATGTGGAGGAGCTGGCCGGCGGGGACGCCCTGACCCCGGTGCAGTACTGGACTGCCGAACGGGTGGGCCGGGACCGGGAGGACAAGCCCGATTACCGGGTAAAGCTCAGCGTGGCCCTCTGCTTCTCCAACAAGCTCTCCCTCACCGAGTATTACCACAACTCCAGCCACCTGGAGCACGGCGGCAGCCCGGAGAAAGCGGTAAAAGCCGCCACCGTCTACCAAATTGACGCCTGGCTCAAGTCGGCGGGGAAGTACCTGAAAAACGAGAGCAAGATCAGCTATCAGGACGTGGAGGACTGCCTGGTGCTGGTGTCCTCCAGCTTCTCCACCCAGACCAGCTACGAGAACCAGACCAAGAAGTCCATCACCAATAAGTTCATCCAGGAGTGCATGACTGATTTCCTCAAGCACCAGCTGGAGGTCTACTTCATTGAGAACCCCGACGATGCCGCCAAGATCGCGGAGCAGGTCCTTATCAACAAGCGCAGCCGTGAGAACGCCGAAAAGACCCGGCTGAACCTGAAGAAGAAACTGGCGGGGACCCTGGATATGTCCAACCGGGTCCAGAAATTCGTGGATTGCCGCAGCAAGGACGTCTCCCGACGGGAGGTCTATATTGTGGAGGGCGATTCCGCTCTGGGTTCCTGTAAGCTGGGCCGGGACAGCGAGTTCCAGGCCATCATGCCGGTGCGGGGCAAGATTCTCAACTGCCTCAAGGCGGATTACGGTAAGATCTTTAAAAATGACATCATTGTGGATGTGATGAAGGTACTGGGCTGCGGAGTGGAGGTGAACTCCCGGTCCAACAAGGAGCTGAACACTTTTGATCTTTCGGGGCTGCGGTGGAGCAAGATCGTCATCTGCACCGATGCCGATGTGGACGGCTTCCAGATCCGGACTCTGATTCTCACCATGCTTTATCGTCTCACCCCCACCCTGATCCGGGAGGGATATGTCTACATCGCTGAGTCCCCCCTCTATGAGATCAATACCAAGGACGACACCTACTTTGCTTACTCCGACGCGGAGAAGGTGAAGATCTGCCGTGAGCTTGCGGGGAAGAAGTACAGCCTCCAGCGGTCCAAAGGACTGGGTGAAAACGAGCCGGATATGATGTGGCTCACCACCATGAACCCCGAGACCCGCCGCCTCATCAAAGTTACCCCCGACGACGCCGAGGAGACTGCCCGGATGTTTGACCTGCTTTTGGGGGACAACCTTTCGGGACGGAAGGATTATATCGCCCAGCACGGCAGCGCCTACCTGGAGATGGCGGACATCTCCTGACCGCTGCCCTGCGCGGATTGCTTTTTATGGGAGGTCCTTTTCTTGAACGACAAAACTGTAGAAATCCTTTGCGTAGGAACCGAGCTCCTCATGGGCAACGTGGTGAACACCAACGCCACCGCCATCGCCCAGGGGCTGGCGGAGCTGGGAATGAACCTCTACCACCAGAGCGTGGTGGGGGATAACCCCGGCCGCCTTCAGGAGGCGGTGGAGCTGGCCCTTTCCCGGTCCGATATCGTCATCACCACCGGGGGACTGGGTCCCACCTATGACGACCTGACCAAGGAGACTATCGCCGGCTGCCTGGGACGGCGGCTTTTGCCCCATGAGGAGAGCCATCAGGCGGTGCTGGAGCACTTCCGGCGGATGGGCCGTACCCCCTGCGCCAACAACATGAAGCAGACCATGATGCCGGAGGGGGCGGAGGTGTTCCCCAACCGCAACGGCACCGCCCCGGGCTGCGCCATCTTTGGAACAGGAAAGTGGGAAGGCAAAACCGCTATCCTTCTCCCGGGACCGCCCCGGGAGTGCGAGCCCATGTTCCGGGACCAGGTAATGCCCTTTTTGCGGCGGGAGAGCGATACCCGTCTGGTGTCCCGCTGCCTCTACTTTTTTGGGATCGGGGAATCCGCCCTGGCCCAAAAGCTGGACCGTCTGATGCGGGAAAGCGAGAACCCCACTGTGGCCCCCTACTGCAAGACCGGTGAGGTGATGCTCCGGGTCACTGCCCGGGTAAAGGATGGGGAGGACCCGGAACCGGTGCTGGCCCCCGCCCTGGAGGAGATCCGCCGGGAGGCCGGGGAGTTCCTTTACGGGGTGGATGTGGGGGACCTCCAGACTGCCCTAGTCCGGGCGCTGCTGGAAAAGGGCCTTCATGTGGCCACTGCTGAGAGCTGCACCGGAGGACTGGTGGCGGAGCGGATCACCCGGGTTCCCGGGGCTTCCGGGGCCTTTGAATGGGGCACCGTCACCTATTCCTGCGCCGCTAAGGCCCGAGTCCTTGGGGTGAAAGAGGAAACTTTGGAGAAGTTCGGAGCGGTTTCCCCCCAGACGGCCGCGGAGATGGCCGCAGGGGCCCGGAGGGCTTCCGGGGCGGACATCGCCCTGGCGGTGACGGGAAACGCCGGTCCGGAGCCCAGCGAAGGCAAGGAAGTGGGCCTGGTGTATGTGGCGGTGGACAGCCCCGCCCTTTCCACCGTCCGGGAGCTGCGCCTCCCTGCCCGGGGCAGCGACAGCCGGTCCTTTATCCGGGAGCTGGCCTCCTCCCATGCCCTTCGTTTGGGGCTGGAGGCTGCCGGAAGCATGTGATCCCGGTTTCGTTCAGTAATGAGATTTAGGATGTGAGAATTTGGCCAAAAAGAAAACAGACGAAAAACCGGTCCGTCGGCAGGAGCTGCGGGGCCATATTGAAAACGGCGGCGTGGTGATCCAGCAGCCCATTGTCACCACCCTCCGGGAAAACTATATGCCCTACGCCATGAGCGTCATCGTCTCCCGGGCCATCCCGGAGATCGACGGCTTCAAGCCCTCCCACCGGAAGATCTTATATACCATGTACACCATGGGGCTTCTCAACGGAGCCAAGCGGAAGTCCGCCGACATTGTGGGCCAGACCATGGCCCTGAACCCTCACGGCGACCAGGCCATCTACGAAACTATGGTGCGCCTTACCCGGGGCAACGGCGCTCTTTTGGTGCCCTATGTGGACAGCAAGGGGAATTTCGGCAAGGCTTATTCCCGGGATATGTCCGCCGCCGCTTCCCGGTATACCGAAGCCAAGCTGGAGAAGATCTGCACCCAGCTTTTCGGAGAGATTGACAAGGACACCGTGGACTTTGTGGACAACTACAACGGCCAGACAAAGGAGCCGGTGCTTCTCCCCGTCACTTTCCCCTCCATCCTCACCAATGCCAATACCGGCATCGCCGTGGGGATGGCCAGCAATATCTGTTCCTTTAATCTCACCGAAGTGTGCGAGACCGCCATTGCCCGGCTGCGGGATCCATCGGCTCCCATCTCTGAAACCCTTAAAGCTCCGGATTTTCCGGGCGGAGGCTTCGTTCTCTACGACCGGGATGAGCTGGAGAAGATCTACGCCACCGGCCGGGGTTCGGTGCGGGTCCGGAGCCGGTATGCCTATGACAAGTCCAACCACTGTATCGACGTCACCGAGATCCCCCCCACCACCACGGTGGAGGCCATCATGGACAAAATCGTGGAGTTGGTGAAGGGGGGCAAGATCCGGGAGATCTCCGATATCCGGGACGAAACCGATCTTTCGGGCCTGAAGCTCACCATCGACCTGAAGCGGGGGGCCGACCCGGAAAAGCTGATGCAGAAGCTGTTCCGCTCCACCCCCCTGGAGGACAGCTTTTCCTGCAACTTCAACGTCCTCATCGCCGGTACCCCCCGGGTGCTGGGGGTGGACGGCCTGCTGGAGGAGTGGACCGCCTTCCGCCGGGAGTGCGTCAAGCGGGGGATCCATTTCGACCTGGGGAAGAAGAAGGAGAAGCTCCATCTTCTCAAAGGCCTCCAGAAGATCCTTCTGGATATCGACAAGGCCGTAGCCATCGTCCGGGAGACTGAGGAGGAACGGGAAGTGGTTCCCAACCTGATGATCGGTTTCGGCATCAGTCAGACCCAGGCGGAGTATGTGGCGGAGATCAAGCTCCGGCATCTGAACCGGGAGTACATTCTGGACCGGACCCGGGAGGTGGATGACCTGACCCGGGAGATCGCCGAGATGGAGGATACCCTGGGAAACCCCAAAAAGGTGGACGCCCTGATTATCGCCCAGCTCCGGGAAGTGATCAAGAATTTTGGACAGCCCCGGCGCAGCCAGATTCTCTTTGACGTTCCGGCGCCTGCGGCCCAGGAGGAGGACGAAACCCCGGACTACCCGGTGAACCTCTTCTTTACCGCCGAAGGATATTTTAAGAAGATTACCCCCCAGTCCCTGCGGATGAGCGGCGAGCAGAAGCTGAAGGAAGGGGATTCCATCCTTCAGGAGGCGGAGGCCCAGAACGGCGACCAGCTCCTCTTTTTCACCAATCAGGGGCAGGTATACAAATCCAGGGCTTCGGAGTTTGACGATACCAAGGCCAGCGTCATGGGAGACTATCTCCCCACCAAACTGGGGATGGACCCGGGGGAGCTGCCCATCTACATGGCGGTGACCCGAGACTACAAGGGCTGGATGTTCTTTGCCTATGAAAACGGCAAGGTGGCTAAGGTGGAACTTTCCGCCTATGAAACCAAGACCAAGCGGAAGAAGCTCCTCGGGGCCTTCAATACAAAATCTCCCCTGGTGTTTCTTACAGCCATTCAGGAAGATGGGGAATTCCTTTGTGCCACCTCTGCCTCCCGGATGCTGATTGTCAACACCGCCATGGTGGCTCCCAAGGCAACCCGGGATGTCCAGGGGATTCAGGCCCTCACCATGAAGAAGTCGGTGCGCCTTGCTTGGGTGAAGCCCTACCATGAAGGAATGGTGGAAAATCCCCACCGTCTCAAAACCAAGAACCTCCCCGCCGCTGGGGCCTTGGTTCGGGAGACCGACCTGGGAGAACAGTTGACCCTGTGAGCCCGGAAAGTGAGGGAGAGAACGCTGTAATACCCTGTCCCCTAGAAGAGGAGGAAGCGTTGTGGAGATCCGCAGATTCCGGGAGGAAGATTCCCTGGAGGAGATCAGCAGAATCTATGCTTTTTGCTGGAAGTCCGACTACCGCGGTATCTTCCCAGGAGATTTTCTGGACTCGTTGCCGGAGGACCGCTGGGTCCCCCTCCTGAGGGCGGATTCCGGGCGGCTCCTTTTGGCGCTGGAAGGGGAACTGGTAGAGGGGGCCTCCACCTATGGCCCGGCCCGTGACCCCGCTATGGTGGGCTGGGGCGAGGTGTTTTCCATTTATCTGCGGCCCTCCTGCCGCCGCCGCGGGGTGGGGACGGCGCTTCTCTCTGCCGCTCTAAAAGAGTTGAGACAGCTGGGGTTTTACCGCGCCTACCTCTGGGTGCTGGAGGAGAACTACTCCGCACGGGCCTTTTATGAGGCCAGGGGACTTTCCCGGAGCGGCGACGTCCGGGAGGAAGAGAGGGGAGGACGCAGAATCAGGGAGCTGCGTTATACGGTGTCCTTTCCCCCTGAGGAATAAAAAGATGCGCTCCGGCATATTCTGCCGGAGCGCGTTTGGCTGATCCGCCCGCAAACGCAAAGGTGCGGACCAGCCATTCCTATCATACCCCTTGCCGGCGGGCCTATTCCTGGATGAATCTTCCAACTGTGCCCGGTTTTGCGGAATCTTTTCTGCCCCAAGGGGAGGATTATATTTTTTCCTTGCAAACCACGTCGGACTGTGCTATAATCATGAAGCTGTATGCCGTTTATGGCAAATTACGCCTGTTTGCGGCGGCAGGATGGGGGCAGGGATTTCGTCTGCTTCCCCTGAAAAATTTCGGAGGTGCTTTATGGGCGCGATTGAGATTGTGGGCGCGATTCTGATGATCGCTGTCAGCATTGTCGTCACTGTTTTTATTATGTTCCAGAATCCCAAGGGGGACGGTCTGGCCTCTCTGGCCGGCGCCAGCTCCTTTATGAGCGGAGTCAAGGACAGAAGCGTGGATGCGAAGCTGAACCGGCTGATCCGGGTGCTGGCGGTGGCGTTCTTTGTGATCACCATTGCTGTGTACGCTTTCGGCATTTATCTTTAATCGCAAGTTCTCCGGAACGGCAAAAAGCCGCCTGATCTTCAGGCGGCTTTTGTTTTTGCCCTTGGAGGGGGCGGCGTCGCTGTTATGGAGAATAAGCCAACCTGGGCCTCCAATAAGATAGTGGTGCGGCTCCGGCCCCCGGGCGGGGAGCCGGAGCCGGGAGCCTGTCGCCGGGCCGAGACTGTTAGCAGCCGCAGCCGCAGTCGTTAGCAGCTTCGCAGCCACAGCCGCAGCCACAGCCAATCCGGTTGCCGCCGAAGTTGCAGTTGGTGGCCAGGAACCAGACAATGATGAGCAGGATGATGGTGTCCTCGTCCAGACCGAAGAATCCTCTGTTGCAGTTGCATCCGCAGTTACACATAATGTTGCTCCATTTCTCCGTGCATATCATTTTTCTTTGGACCCGCCGGCCTGACTGCACGGATGGCGGCGGGGCGACCCGGTCCCCAGAGGGCGTTGGTGCCCGTTTTCCCCGGGTTCAACTCATACTATGTGCCCCCTGAAAAGTTGGTGACAAAGAAAAAAGCTGTATGGGTATGGACCGCCGGGGTTGGTAACTCCTGGCGCGGGACCCATGGGCGAATAAGAAAGGGTCAGCCGTCCAATGCTGATTACAAAAGCCATGCGCCGTGACGCTCTCCAGAGGGCTGCGGCCGGGGCTCCATTACAAACCGCCGCCATAAGAAGCGGCGGAGAAACGGACGGAGTGGATTTCCATGTACAAATTCACAGGCTTCAGCACCAAGGCCAACAATGCCATCAATTTCGCGGTGCTTTCGGCGGAACAATTGGGCCACACCTATGTGGGAAGTGAGCATCTTCTTTTGGGACTGATGCGGGAGAGCACTGGTGTGGCGGCAATGCTTCTTTCCCAGAAAGGGGTGCAGTACGACTCCCTGTGGGGGGAGGTGCTGAAGATGGTGGGTCAGGGCACCCTCTCCACCCTTTCCCCCAACGATTTCACCACCCGCTGCAAGCGAATCTTGGAGAACGCCCTTTTGGAGGCGCGGATTTCGGGCCAGACCCTGGCTGGAACAGAACATATCCTGCTGACACTGCTCCATGAACCGGAGAGTACCGCTATGGCGGTGCTCTCCCACGGGGGAACAGACTGTGCAGCTTTGGAGAAGATGATCCGGGAAGTGGTGACCAGCGACGTCTGCGACTTTCCCACAGAGCGGAGCAGGAATCGCGCGCCCAAGACCCCTCCCAGGCCAGTGCCCCGCACCAACAATCTGGATAAGTACGGCAGAGACCTTACCGACCTCGCCCGGATGGGGCGGCTGGACCCGGTGATCGGCCGGGAGAAAGAGATCCAGCGGGTGATCCAGATTCTTTCCCGGAGGACCAAGAACAACCCCTGTCTCATTGGGGAGACCGGGGTGGGGAAAACCGCCATTGTAGAGGGCCTTGCCCAGCGTATCGCTGCGGGGACTGTTCCGGGGGGACTGGCAGACTGCCGTGTGGTGAGTCTGGATATGACCTCCATGGTGGCGGGAACCAAGTACCGTGGAGACTTTGAGGAGCGGATCCGGGCCACCATTGAGGAGGTGCTGGCCGCCGGCAATCAGTATGATGAGATCTTTGCCA
>JAHZBJ010000056.1 GCA_019423445.1 Oscillospiraceae bacterium | reverse complement strand
CCGCACCCGCGTCCGTGAGAGAACGGACGCAGAGGCGCCAGGCAGTACCTCGCTCCCTGGCGGGCCAGGGCCCGCACCCGCGTCCGTGAGAGAACGGACGCAGAGGCGCCAGGCAGTACCTCGCTCTCTGAGCAGGTCACCCGGGCTGAGAAGAGCCTGGAATTTGCCCACAAAGCCCGGGCGAGGGCCCGGAGCCTGGCCGGTCCCGAAGGGGATGAAAGCCCCGGTGGGGCTTTGGAGGCCACGTTCCCCACCAAAGGGAGAAATAGCCGTGAGAGAACGGCCGGCAGAGTTCCCCCTTGCCAACGCCTTCTGAACCCCATGTCATTTGCTCAGGGAGCGGCGTACAGGGATTCGGTTCGCACAACGCTTCTCACGGACCTGAAAAGAGCCGGGCAGACACCAGCGGTTCGCACAACCCTTCTCACGGACCCAAGAAAGGAGAAACCCATGGATCCAAAGCTGGATAAACGTTTGTTCTTGATTTCCTCCATGGTACCCTGCTGCCAGGGGGCGGCGGACGTGGGGTCGGACCACGGCTATCTCATCTGCGCCCTGCTGGAATCGGGGCGGGTCCAATGGGGGGTGGCCACCGACATCCACCGGATGCCCCTGGAAAAAAGCAGGCAGGAGGCGGCCCGGCGGGGCCTGTCCCACCGGGTGCGCCTGGTGCTGGGGGACGGCCTTGCCGGGGTGAGCCCCAATGGCCTGGGGGCGGTGATCATCGCCGGAATGGGAGGCGAGACCATCGCCCATATTATGGAGAGCTGGCCTCACTCCCAGAGCCGGGAGATCACCTGGCTTCTTCAGCCCATGACCAAGGGGGAGCGCCTTCGGGACTGGCTGTGGGGGAACGGTTTTTCGGTACTCCGGGAGGAATGCTGCACCGAGGGGAAAAAGACTTACTCGGTGATGGAGGTGCGCTACACCGGGGAGCGCCGGACCCTGCCGGAGTGGGAACGGTATCTGGGCAGGGTGGAGCCCCGCCGGGATGACCATAGCCTTCGGTACGCTCAGGCCAGGGTGGCGGAGCTGGAAAAAGCCGCCGCGGGCCTTCGTGCGGGGAAGGGTCCGGAGAACCTCTCCCAGGCCCAGCGCATGGAGGAAGCGGCTCAAAGGATCCGGGAGAAAATGGAGGAATGAGGGAAATGACAGGGGAAAAAAAGGTGACAGTTGCAGATGTGGCGGCAGCCCTGAACACCGTGGCCCCCTTCGACACCCAGATGGAGTGGGACAACTGCGGCCTTCTGGTGGGGGACCCCAGCCGGGAGGTCACCAGGGTTCTGGTGGCTCTGGATGCCACCAACGAGGTGATCCGGGAAGCGGTCCGAAAGGGGGCCCAGGCGGTGGCGGCCCACCATCCGGTAATTTTCCATCCGGTGAAGCGGTTCCTGGCCGGGGACCCCGCCTATGAAGCGGCGGCGGCGGGGGTGGCGGTGCTGGCCGCCCATACCTGCTTCGACATGGCCCCCCAAGGGGTGAACCGGGCTCTGGCCGACGCCCTGGGCCTTACCGCCACAGCCTCCCTCTGGCAGGAGGGGGACCGCAGCCTGGGCCTTGTGGGGGAGCTGCCCCGTCCCATGGCGGCGGCGGAATTGGCCGCCTGGGTGGAAAAGGCCCTGGGGCTCCCCGGGGGTTTTGTCCGGTACAGCCTCTCCCAGGGGGACAATCCCCAAGGACCGGTGAGACGGGTTGCGGTCTGCGGCGGTGCGGGGGCGGATTACCTGGCGGAGGCTGGGGCTCTGGGCTGCGGCTGTTACATCACCGGGGATGTGCGGCACCACGAGTTTTTGGAGGCCCGGCGCCTGGGCATCCTCCTGATGGACGCGGGGCACTACGCTACCGAGAACATCGCCATGGCCAGCCTTCGGGATCAGCTGGCCGCCGCCCTCCCCGGCGCCGAAATTATTCTTTCAAGTCCGTAAGAAGGGTTGTGCAAACCGCAAGATACTGCCCCGCTCCCTGAGCATATCACTCAGGCTGGGGAAAGCCCAGGATCCCCCCAAATTTGCGAGCCGCTAGTGTCTGCCCCGCTCTTTTGGGGTCCGTGAGAAGGACTGTGAGAATCGCAAGTTCATACCCCGCTCCCTGAGCATATCGCTCAGGCTGGGAAAAGCCCAGGATCCCCCCGCAAAAGCGCCTTCTGAATCCCAAGTGACAACTCAGGGAGCAGGGGGGCGCCCCAGCCGGCGCGCAGTTTGTTCCGGGTTGCGGTTCTCCGCAAATTGATTTGCCTTTTCCGGCGCCTTATGAATCCCAGATCGGCAGCATTGCGCCCTCTGGATCTTGCGTGATGTGCTCAGAGAGCGGCGCACAAGCTGGGGATTCGCAGAATCTTCTCTCCCGGACGAAAAAAGAAAGAAGGTGGCATAATGCCTTTTGACGGAGGATTCCTCCATAAAATTGCCCAAGAGATCGGGGCTCTTTCCGGGGCCCGGATCGATAAAATTGCCCAGCCGGGGAAGGAGCTGGTAATGATCACCCTCCGGGGGAGCGGCGCAAACCGGAAGCTTCTGCTTTCCGCTGACGCCACCGCCCCCAAGGTACACTTTACCCGGGAGAGCCTGGAGAACCCCAAGGCTGCCCCTATGTTCTGTATGCTTCTGCGGAAGCATTTGGGGAGCGGCCGTCTCCTCCGGGTGGAACAGCAGGGCCTGGACCGGGTGCTCCGGCTGGTGTTCGAGACGGTAAACGAGTTGGGGGACAAGGTGGAAACCTCACTCGTCTGTGAGATCATGGGCCGCCACAGCAACATTATCCTGGTGGACCATAAGGGAAAGATTATCGACGCCGCCAAGCGGGTGGATTTTGTCACCAGCGAGGTGCGCCAGGTTCTCCCGGGAATGACCTACACCCCGCCCCCCTCCCAGGGGAAGCGGAGCCTTCTGGAGGTATCCCCCAAAGAGCTGGCCCGGGCCGTTGCCGCCGGCCGGGATATCCCCCTTTCCAAGGCGGTGCTGGAACAGGCGGAGGGTCTTTCTCCCCTGATCTGCCGGGAAGTGTCCCACTTCGTCTGCGGCGCCGCCGAAACCACCGCCGGGAGCCTTACCCCGGCCCAGCTGGAACGGCTGGAGTTCTACCTGGGGGTGGTGGCCACCGCCCTGGGGGAGGGCTGCGGCACTCCCGCCCTGATCCGGAACCCCCAGGGGGAGGCGGTGGACTTCTCCTACCTGGACCTGCGGCAGTTCCCGGAGGACTGGCCGGTGGAACATTTTGAGAGCTACAGCGCCCTGGTGGACCAGTTTTACGCCGGCCGGGACAGCCGGGAGCGGATGCGCCAGAAAACCGCCCAGCTCCGGAAACATCTCACCACCCACCGGGACCGCCTGGTGCGGAAGCTGGCAGCCCAGGCCCACGACCTGGAAGCCACCGCCAACCGCCAGCAGTACAAGGAGTGGGGGGATATTATCTCCGCCAACCTTTACCGGGTCCAGCGGGGGGATAAGAGTCTCCGGGCCCAGAATTTCTTCTCCCCACAGGGGGAGGAGATTGAAATTCCCCTGGATCCAAAATTTACTCCCGCTAAAAATGCGCAGAAATACTACACGGAGTATAGGAAGGCCGCCACTGCGGAAGAGAAACTTCAGGAGCTGATGGCGGCGGGGAGCCAGGAGCTCAGCTATTTGGAGTCGGCTATTGCGGAGCTGGAGCGGGCCTCCGGGGAGGAGGAGCTCCAGGGGATTCGGGAAGAGCTTATCAGCCAGGGATATATCCGCCAGGAATCCCGGCAGAAACAGCGGCCGGGGAAGCTCCCGCCCCTGCGGTACCGTTCCTCCGACGGCTTCCTCATCCTCTGCGGACGGAACAACCTTCAGAACGACCAGCTCACCCTCCGGGAGGCCAGGAACTACGACCTGTGGCTCCACACCCAGAAGATCCACGGGGCCCACGTTATCGTGGTGGGGGAGGGGGCCCGGGAGATCCCGGACCGCACCATTGAGGAAGCGGCGGTAATCGCCGCCTGCAACTCCGCCGCCGGGACTGGCGCGGGGGGCGCCGCCGGGGCCAAGGTTCCGGTGGACTACACCTATGTAAAGAACGTCAAGAAACCTGCCGGAGCCCGGCCGGGGATGGTGGTCTATGACCCCTACCAAACGGCTATGGTGCCGGTGGACCACCGCCGGGCAGAGGCCCTGCGGGAACGCTGATTCTGTATAATATAATAATAAATATACGAATAGTATAAAATCCCCTTGAAAACTGCTGCTTTTCAGGGGGATTTAATGTTAAACATTCTTTACATTTTGAAGGCTATGGAGTAAAATAAAAATGTAAAGAATATTTAACATTCAAAGGCAAAATTTTAATATGCTGGAGGAAATGGCGATGAAAAAGATGGACGAGATGGATAGAAACATCCAACTGCGGGCAGAGGAGTGGGGCTACCGGGCCATCCTCCTGGCGCTGTGCGGGTGGACGCTGTGGAACTGTTGGCAGAGCCTGGTCCAGGGGGTGGAGTACAGCCCGGTGCCGGGGTTGATCCTGTGCATCGGGGTGTGTACCCAGAGCTTTTCCCAGATGGCCATCCGGCAGAAAATGCTGGAAGGAGACGAGGAGTACCGGGAGCCCAACCGGCTTCTGTGGAGCGTCTGCGCTGTGATCCTGGGGGTGGCGGTCCTTTTGTCCTTTGGATTGTGGCTTTTGCCGTAAGGCGGGTGTAATATGCGGAATTTGGTAAAACAGCTGAGGAAGCAGGCAGGGCTGCGGCAGGAGGACCTGGCCAGGGAGCTGGGGGTCAGCCGCCAGACCATTATCGCCATCGAGAACGACAAGTATGACCCCACCCTGGAGCTGGCCATGAAGCTGGCAAAACGCCTGGGCCGCCCCGTGGAGGGAATTTTCTTTTTAAGTCCGTGAGAGAAGATTCTGCGAACCGTCAGTTTGTGCCCCGCTCCCTGAGCATATCACCCGGGATTCAGAAGGCGCTTGGTTGGAAAACCAGCGCCCTTCTCAGCCCAAGTGACCTGTTCAGAGAGCGGAGCACAGCCCGTCGCTTCTGCGTCCGTTTTCTCACGGACCCGAAAAAAGCGGGGCAGTCATTTGTGCTTCTGTGTCCCTTTTCTTACGGACCCGGCCCGAAATGCAGCAGGCGCCGGAAAGAATCCATTTGGGTTCTCTCCAGCGCCTGTTGTTTGTTCAGAGAGCGGGGCAGTTATTTGCGCTTCTGCGTCCGTATTCTTACGGACTTAATAGCGGCCGAAGTCGGCGGAGGCGTCGCCGTCCAGGTCCTTGCCAAACTCGTAGTCGTTGCCGGGGAGAATGGCGTTGAGGAGAATCCCCAGGATGGCGGCGATGGCAAGACCGGAAAGGCTGATGGTGAGGCTGCCGCTCTGGTAGAGGGTGAGACCGCCCACGCTGTTGAAGCCCAGGGCGGAGACCAGGATCACAGCGGCGATGATCAGGTTCCGGGAGTTGGTGAAGTCCACCTGGTTTTCCACCACATTCCGGACGCCGATGGCGGAGATCATGCCGTAGAGGATGAGGCTGATGCCGCCGATGATGGCAGTGGGGATGGTGTTGACAATGGCGTCAAACTTGGGGCTCACCGAGAGGATCACCGCCACCACGGCGGCGATGCGGATGACCTTGGGGTCATAGACCTTGGTGAGGGCCAGAACGCCGGTGTTCTCGCCGTAGGTGGTGTTGGCAGGGCCGCCGAAGAAGCCCGCCAGGCTGGTGGCAAGGCCGTCGCCCAGGAGGGTGCGGGCCAGGCCGGGGTCGGCGATGAAGTTTTTGCCCACGGTGGCGGAGATGGCGGCCATGTCGCCGATGTGCTCCATCATGGCGGCCAGGGCGATGGGCATGATGGTGAGAATGGCGCCGATATCAAACTTGGCCATAGCGGCAGTCTGGATGGGGAAGCCCAGCCAATCGGCGTTGACGATGGGGGCGAAGTTCACCTCGCCCATGGCCAGGGCCACGGCATAGGAGCCCAGGACTCCCAGGAGGATGGGGATGATCTTTACCATCCCTTTGCCCCAGATGTTGCAGACGATGATAATGAGGAGGGCCACCACGGCCAGGAACCAGTTGGTGCTGGCGTTGGTGATGGCGGAGGGGGCCAGGATCAGGCCGATGGAGATGATGATGGGGCCGGTGACCACAGGGGGGAAGAACCGCATCACCTTGTTGACCCCGAAGAGGTGGATGAGGCCTGCCACCACCACATACACCAGGCCGGCGGCAACCACGCCGCCGCAGGCGTAGGGGAGCATCTCGGTATTGGCGATGGTGAGCTCGCCGTTGGCGTCAGCCAGCTTGGGGGCGACGATGGCGAAGCCGCCCAGGAAGGCGAAGGAGGACCCCAGGAAAGCGGGGACCTTGCCGCCGGTGATGAAGTGGAAGAGGAGAGTCCCCAGCCCGGCCATCAGCAGGGTGGTGGAGACACTCAGTCCGGTGATCAGGGGCACCAGCACCGTGGCGCCAAACATGGCGAAGACGTGCTGGAAGCCCAGGATCATCATTTTGGGGACACCCAGCTGCCGGGCGTCGTAGATACCGTTTTCGTTGTTCATGCAGTCGTATCCTCCTTTTGATACACACATCCTCCCGCCTGGGCAAAAAAAGAAGGCACTGGCGGTTCGGGGAACGCCAATACCTTTTTAAGACCCGGGACGGAAAAGAAAGAGAGAAAAAAGGAAAACCGAGGAGAGGAAAAATCGAATCCCCTGAGTCATTCCTTCCGCCTCCCTTCCATTTGTTCCAAGATATTATAGCGGAAGGGACAAGCTTTGTAAAGCCCCCAGGGAAAATTTACCAGATAAAAATCAGATCAGCCCCTCGATGCTCTCCACCGGGAGGGAAAAGACCACGCCGCCTTCCCGGCCCTCCAGTTTCAGGGTCTGGGCGATGGCGGTCATAATGGCGGCGCGGTCCTTCCGGGGGGCCAGGATGGCCACCAGCTCCATCGCCTTTTGGAGAGCGATGCCGAAGAACTGCTCCGCGTCCTTGGAGCCGGCCCTGCGGATGTGGAGAAGGGTGCCCCCGCCGGCGCCGGCGGACCGGGCGGCGTCCATTACCTGGTCGGCGCTGCCCTGGGGGGCCGAGACCAGGATCAGGTCGTGAGTGCAGCGGATGGGTTCTTCCATAGGTTGTTCGTCTCCTTCCTGGGGGATGTGGGGGATGCTCAGGTTCCGGGCGGCCCGGGCATTGATAGCGGAAAGGGGAAGGGTGAAGAGAATGCCCTGGCCGGGATAGCGCAGCCGCAGCTTCTGGGCCAGAAGGGCCCGGGTTTCCCCTACGGCGGGGGCCGGTACCAGACTCAGAAGCACCGCCTTATCGGTTTCCCCCAGCCCCAGAAGATCCAGAGTCTCGCTGGAGGCGGTGCCCCGGCCCAGCAGCCCCAGGTGGAAGAAAAGCCCCTGGTCCCGGCAGAGCCGGGCCACCTCTTCCCCTCGGTGACGGTCCACAATGGTCACCATCAGCTTGAGCTTTTCCAGGTCCATCAATACACCTCCTCCAGGTCGTACTGGATGATCTCGTCCTCCTCCGGCAAGGGAGCGCCGGGGCCGCCGGTTTTCACCCGGTACCACAGCCCCAGGAGCTGGATGGTCACCAGGGGGGACATGGCCACCAGGGCCACCAGGCCGAAGGCATCGGAAAGGATGTTCCCGCCCAGGGCCTCACAGGCTCCCATGGCCATGGGCAGGAGAAAGGTGGCGGTCATGGGCCCGCTGGCTACGCCGCCGGAGTCAAAGGCAATGCCGGTAAAGATGGGGGGCGTCACAAAGGAGAGGCCCAGGGCCAGGAGGTACCCCGGCACAATGAACCAGAACAGAGGGATCTTCCAGAGGATCCGGGCCATGGAGAGGCCGATGGAGAGGGCTACCCCCAAGGAAAGGCTCCGGGACATGGACTTCTGGCTGATGGCCCCGGAGGTGATCTCCTCCACCTGGCGGTTCAGGACATGGACGGCAGGCTCCGCCGCCACGATGTACCAGCCCATCACCATCCCAAGGAGCACCAGGGCCCAGGGCCAAGGGGACCCGGCCAGGGAAGCTCCCAGGAAATACCCCGCGGCCATGAACCCCACGTTGACTCCGGTGAGGAACAGCACCAGTCCCAGGAAGGTGTAGCCCAGGCCCACCCCGGCCTTCAGGAGCTGGCGGCGCCGGAAGGGCCGGGCCGCGGCCTGGAACACCAGGAACACCAGGAGGATGGGAAGGAGGGCCAGAGCTACCTCCCGGGCGTAGTAGGGGAGGCCTTCCACAAAGGCCCGGGCCAGGTCCAGGCTGTTGGCGATTTCCGGCACCGACACCGCTTCGTAGCTGGCGGAGGATGGGTTGTACCAGATCCCCAGCAGCAGCACCGCCAAAATGGGCCCAATGCTGGAAAGGGCTACCATGCCGAAGCTGTCCTCCTGGGAGGAGCTGTCCCCCCGCACCGAGGCCATGCCGATGCCCAGGGCCGTGATAAAGGGGACGGGAATCGGGCCGGTGGCCACGCCGCCGGAGTCGAAGGGCACCGAGAGGAAGGCCCCCGGCGCGAAAAGGGCCACCAGGAACACCAGGGCGTAGAACAGGATCAGGAGGTAGCGAAGCTTCACCCGGAAGAGGGTGCGGAGCATGGCGGTGACCAGGAACACCCCCACCCCCACCGCCACGGTGAGGATCAGCACCAGGTCCGGCACCGCGGGGACCTGCCGGGCCAGCACCGCCAGGTCAGGCTCCGCCATGGTGACGATAACCCCCATGAGGAAGAACATCACCACCACCAGGGGCAGACGCCGGGTCCTGGTGAGGCTGGCGCCCATGGTCTCCCCCATGGGCATCATGGCCATATCCGCCCCCAGGGAAAAAAGACCCATCCCCAGGATCAGCAGCACCGCTCCCGCCAGGAAGAGGAGGAGGATGCCCATGGGGATGGGTACCAGAACAAAGCCCAGCACCAGGACGATGGCGGTGATGGGAAGCACCGAGGAGAGGGATTCCAGGATCTTTTCCTTCAGTTTCTGATTCATGGCTCCCTCCCTCTTTGGTTAATTGGTTTACTATTTAAGTATAGCAAACGGGAGGGAGAAAAAGAATGAACAAAACGTAAAAAGCCGGGGCGGGATCCTTAAAATTTTTTAAGAACCGGCACCACCCCGGCGGGGGTGATATCCAGGGCCAGATAACCGGCGGGAGTGTAGCTGCTGTCCCGGACGCTGCCGGGATTCAGAAGCCAGAGGCCGTCCCGGTATTGGGTGTCGGCCCGGTGGGTGTGGCCGTAGAGGACGATCTGGGCGTCCCGTTCCCGGCCGGCCCGCTCCAGCTGGTCCAGACCGTACTTGGCCTGGAAAAGGTCGCCGTGGGTGTAGAAGAGGGTTTTGCCCTCCAGCTGGACCAAGCCGGTTTTGGGCTCGTCCCGGCCGAAGTCGCAGTTGCCCCGGACCGAGAGGCGCCGGGTCTCGGGGAAGAGCCAACCGGCTTCTTCAAAGTCCTTGGCGCCGTCCCCCAGGTGGATGAAACAGTCCGCCCCGGGGTTTTCCTCAAAGATCTGCCGCACTCGGGGAAAGTCCCCGTGGCTGTCCGACATAACGATAATCCGCATAATAGATACAACTTCCTTTCCTGGGGATGCATGGATCAGGGGAAAAACACATATGGATGAACCAAACAGAGGAGGTGAATAGAATGAGCACAGGACAAGGACTGACCCCCGAACAGCTGGGGATCCTGCTGAAGGTGGCATCCTCAAAAATGGGGAAGGACCCCATCCAACTGAAGAAAGAGCTTACTGACGGCTCCTACGACCAGGTTTTGGAATCCCTGGGGGCGGACCAGGAGAAGCTCCGGGCCATGATGGAGAACCGCAGCGCCATGGAGTCGCTGCTGGAATCCCCCCAGGTAAAAACCATCCTCCGGGAGCTCCTGGGGGGGCAATCCCGGTAGGGGAAAAGACAGGGGGAGGAGGCGAAGAAGATGGAAAATGAAAACGCCGGCGGCCAGGGGAGCAGCCTGGACCTTGGCGCCCTTCTTGGAATGCTGGGCAGCGGCTCCGGGGAACAGCCGGGGGAAGGGGGCGTGGACTTCGCCTCTCTTCTGGGGATGCTGGGGGGCCTGAGCAAGGGGGACCCCTCCGGCGAAGGCGGAGAAGAGAGCGGACCCACCAACCGGGGCAACTCCGGGGAACGGGGACCGTCCCCGCCGGGACTGGACCCGGCACTTCTCTCCACCCTCAGCCGGGCCATGGCGGCCCTCCGGGAGCCGGATAAGAACATCCAGCTTCTCCGGGCTCTGCGGCCTTACCTGGAGCCGGAGCGGCAGAAAAAGGTGGACGAGGCGGTAAAGATCCTCCATCTGATGAAACTGGCGCCGCTGCTTCAGGAGAGCGGCCTTCTCTCCGGCCTGCTGGGCGGGGAGGAGTCATGAAGGCGGTAAGCAGCTGGAAGCCTGAGGACCAGCGGAGTTGGGAAGAGCTGGAGCGCCGGGCCGCCGCCCAGGCCCGGGAGCTCTATGCCCGGCGCCGGGAGTTCCAGACCCAGGAGCCGCCCCAGGAAGCCGGGACCGCCCCGGAGACCTGGGACCCTCCTGAACCTCCCGAGCCCCCGCCTGCGGGGGTGAGCTTTCAGGAGGGGGAAGAAGCATCTGTTTCCAAAGCCTCCGGCAGCAGGGAACCCCCGTCCTCCCGGGAGGAGTTCCCACCGCCCCTCCAGCAGGGTACAGCCCCCAGGGAGACATCTGCCCCCGGCACCATGGCCCAGGGGAGATCCCATCAGAGGGCGGCAGCGTCTCCACAGGTCCCCGTTTCCCGGGGCGGGTACAGCCAGGGAAGTCTGCTTCAGCCCCGCCAAGGGGGTATGGGGCTGGCGGGGGATCAGCTTCTGCTGCTGGCCCTCCTCTGGCTGCTGGTGGAGGAGAAGGCGGACACCCAGCTGATCCTGGCGGTGGCCTATATCCTCCTTTTATAGGAGAGGCCGGAAAAAGCCCGAGAGAAAGCACACCTTCCCGGGGGAGGGTGTGCTTTTCCGTGAGACGGTTCAGCCGCCCCGCTCCGAAAAGAGGGCCAGGAACTGGTGGTACAGGTCTCCGGTGGAGAGGTGGATATCCTCCACCAGCTGGGACAGGCCCCCGGAGAGGTCCAATTCCCCTTCCACATCAAAGAAGTCCCGGTTTTTCACCTTCCCGTACCGGCGGCGAAGGGCCCGCTGGCGCTCCTCGTCGGCGTCCAGGGGCGCCCCCAGCTCTTCATAGAGCCGGGCAAAGTCCAGAAACAGCTCCCGGAAGTCGTTGGCGGCCTGGCGCTTGAACTGGGCTACTACCTTTTCCTCATCCCTGGGGTCCAGGAAGCGGATCTCCAGCAGGGAGACCTCCGCCCCCAGTTCCCGCATCCGGTCGGTAAGCTTCCTGACGCTTTCCAGGGTTTTGGGAGTTTGGGGGATCATAGCCATGCCGTGGTAGTATTCCGCCCCCAGCTCCTTGAGCTTCCGCCAAATGTAAACCCTCGCTTTAGAGGGCTTGGCCGGTGCCGTGTATGTGATGCCCAGCCATCGCCGGGGGGTAGTTTCCTTTTTCATGCCGCCGCCTCCTTTTGACCCGGGAAAAGGGCTTTTCCCTATTGTAACATAAAAAACGCCGTGGGGCCAGGGTCCCCTTTCACGTCCGTGAGAAAAGGGCCGCAGAAGCGGCGGGGTGGCCCCCGCTTTCACGTCCGTGAGAAAAGGGACGCAGAGGCGGCGGGGTGGCCCCCGCTTTCACGTCCGTGAGAAAAGGGACGCAGAGGCGTCAGGCGGTACCTCGCTCCCTGAACAAACAACTTGGGCTGAGAAGAGTCCGGGATCCACCCGCAAAACCGCCTTCTGAATCTTAAGTGATATGCTCAGAGAGCGGGGCACAAACTTGCGATTCCCATAACCCTTCTCACGGACTTGAAAAGAAGGGCGGCGAATGCTACAATGACTTGGTAAAACCATGGAATGGGAGGACTTTTAGCTTATGTCCCGCAATGTGATCATCCCCCGGCAGTACCTGTCCAAGCTGGAGCTGCTGGAGACCCAGGTGGCGATCAAGGCCGCCAAAGACGTGTTTGAGGCCAGGCTGGCCTCCACCCTGGGGCTGACCCGTGTTTCGGCGCCCCTGTTTGTCCGGCCGGAGACCGGCCTTAACGACGACCTGAACGGGGTGGAGCGCCCGGTCCAGTTCGACATCCTGGACATTGGGGCAGACGTCCAGATCGTCCAGTCCCTGGCCAAGTGGAAGCGCATGGCTCTCCGGGACTACGGCTTTGCCCCGGGAACCGGCCTCTACACCGACATGAACGCCATCCGCC
>JAHZBJ010000055.1:12013-12298 GCA_019423445.1 Oscillospiraceae bacterium | reverse complement strand
CCAGAGCTTATCTACATAGTGCTTTTGTATGGTGGGATAGCGTTATCTCTGATTCCCGTGTTTATGGGAATCAGAGGGATGATCAAAAAGAAGGGAAGGGGGTATTTCATAAAATGGTGCGTTGTTTTATTGGCTTCCTTTGTTGCGGTTGCCTTAACAACAACAGGGGTAGTGGTAGCACAAACGATGATTGGCGGATAACCCCCAGTTTGTCGAACGAAACATTTCGATAGGAGCAAGGTGCTCCCTGAGGAGCCGTGCAAGCCCTCCGCCCTTCTTTTCCCG
>JAHZBJ010000055.1:905-11913 GCA_019423445.1 Oscillospiraceae bacterium | reverse complement strand
AGCCCTGGAAAAAGAGAGGTCATTTCTTTTCGCCTCCTTTTCTTTTTGCAAAGAAAAGGAGGGCCTGCCGCTCCCTGAGGAGCCGTGCAAGCCCTCCGCCCTTCTTTTCCCGAGCCCTGGAAAAAGAGAGGTCATTTCTTTTCGCCTCCTTTTCTTTTTGCAAAGAACAGGAGGGTCAGCCGGCGTTGATGAGATTGGCGGCGCCCAGGGCGGCTACCGCGCCATCCGCGGCAGCGGTAATAATCTGGCGCACCTCCTTGGTGCGGGTATCCCCGGCGGCAAAGACTCCCGGGAGGTTGGTACGGCAATCCTCCCCGGCCTTGATGTAACCGGCTGGATCCAGCTCCAGCTGGCCAGCCAGGGCCTGGTTGTCGGGGGCCAGACCTACGGCGATAAACACCCCTGCCACCGGCAGGTCGGCGGTTTCTTCAGTGGAGAGATCTTTGAGCCGGACGCCTTCTACCTTGGGGTTGCCGTAGATCTCATCCACCACTGTGTGGTAATGAATGCGGATGTTTTTCCGGGCCAGCACCGAATCCACCAGGATCTGGCTCCCCCGGAACTCGTCCCGGCGGTGAATCAGATGGACCACGGCGCAGTTGTTGGCCAGGAAAAGGGCATCCTCCAGGGCGGTGTTGCCGCCCCCTACAATGGCCACCTCACGCCCTTTGAAGAAGGCTCCATCGCAGGTGGCGCAGTAGGAGACCCCTTTGCCCGCCAGGACTTCTTCCCCAGGGCAGCCCAGTTTGCGGCGCTTGGCGCCGTTGGCGATGATTACCGCCTTGGCTTCGTAGGTTTCATGGGGGGTGGTCACCACCTTGGGATCACTGTCCAGCCGGTAGGATACAGGCTCCTCCAGCCGGATCTCCACCCCCAGGTTGGACACCTGGTTGTACAGGGCCATGGCCAAGTCAACCCCGGTGATGTTCAGGATGCCGGGGTAGTTTTCCACCTCAGGGGTGTTGGTCACCTGACCGCCGTAGATGGAGCGTTCCAGCACCACCGCCGTAAGGCCGGCCCGTTTGGCGTAGAGGGCGGCGGAGAGCCCCGCAGGGCCGCCGCCCAGAATGAGGATATCGCATTTCATGGAAAAACCTCCGTTGTGGCAAATGTGTTTTATGGCACCCTTATTGTACCCTTTCCCGGCCCGGGATGCAAGGAGGAAAGCGGTTGACGCCTTCTCTGGCGGGGGTGTATACTGGAAAAAGCCTTCCGGGGTGTTCCCCCGGCGGCTGGGAGGAGGAACGAGATGAAAAATCTGGAGGAGTGCCGGGCGGAGATCGACCGGGTAGACCGCCAGCTGCTGCGGCTTTTTGAAGAGCGGATGGAGATCTGCCGGGAGGTGGCTAGGTACAAAAAGGCCCGGGGTCTGCCGGTGCTGGACGCTTCCAGGGAGGAAGCGGTGCTGGACGCCCTGGCCCAGAAGACCACCCCTGAGCTGCTTCCCTATGCCCGGAAGCTCTGGCGCGCGATGATGGATCTTTCCAAGGAGTTTCAGTCGGCGGAAACCACTGGGGAGACGGAAGCCTGACCCATTGCTCCGGCGAGCCGGGGCAGGAAAGGGCTTCGGTCCATTCTTCCGGTGGCTTCCAAGATGGGATGATTGGGAGCCGGCAGCTTTCAGAATATGCCTGAGTTGGGGGAAAGGTGAAGGAGAGAACTGCCCTCTTGACATTTCCCACCGGGGGGCATATAATGCATTTAAACCGATGACGCGGAGATGAAACCAGGTACGACCCCACAGAGAGCCGGCGTTGCTGAGAGTCCGGTGGGAAACGGTTTGGACAAATGGACCGCAGAGGGCGGGGGTGAAAGGCGTTTGCCGAGTATGTCCCGACGGGGGGCGCCCGTTACAGAGCCGGGGATGTGTTGGCATCCTGCTGAGAGGCCGTGCCCCAAAAGGCGCGGCAAACAAGGTGGCACCGCAGACTGTCGTCTGTCCTTGTTCCCGTAAGGGAAAGGACGGGCGTTTTTTTATTCCCTGAAAAGGGGAGAGGACGCCACGTACGGCCACTCCAACAGGTGGAAAGCCCGCCGGGGGTTCCCCGGAAATCCGAAGAATGGAGTATCCGACGATGAAAAAACTGTTCGCTTTGATCCTTTGCGCTGCAATGATCCTTTCCTTTGGGGGTTGCGCCCAGGGGGAAACCGCTTCCCAGGAGCCTTCCGCCTCCGGCTCTGCGTCCCAGGCGGAGGCCGCCCAGGATGGGGCCAAAAAGGTCACAGTGGGGCTGATCCAGCTGATGGAACACCCCTCCCTGGATGAGATCCGCACCGCCATTGAGGCCCGGATCCAGGAAAAGGCCGGGGAGTACGGCCTGGAAGTGGAGATCCAGTACCAGAACGCCCAGAACGACACCAGCACCATCAACACCATCTGCCAGCAGTTTGTAGCAAACAAGGTGGACGCCATTGTGGCCATTGCAACTCCCGCCGCCCAGGGAGCCGCCGCCGCGGCCCAGAACACCGGCATCCCCATTATTTTCAGCGCTGTTACCGACCCTGCCGCCGCCGGCCTTGTGGAGAATCTGGAAGCCCCTGAGGGAAATATCACCGGTACCTCCGACGCCATCCCGGTGGAGAAGATTTTCGCCCTGGCTGAGGAGCTGACCCCCAATGTCAAGAGCTTCGGCCTTATTTACAGCACCAGCGAAGTGAACAGCCTTTCGGTGATCGAGGACACCAAGGCCTACCTGGACAGCAAAGGGATCCCCTATGTGGACGGAGCTGTGACCAACTCCGGTGAGGTCCAGACCTCTGCCCGGAACCTTCTGGAAAAGTGTGACGCTGTCTTTGCTCCCATCGATAACACCGTGGCCGGGGCCATGGGTATCCTGGCGGATGAGGCCATCCAGGCTGGAAAACCGGTTTATGTGGCGGCAGACTCCATGGTAGCAGACGGAGGGTTTGCCACCGTTGGGGTAAACTACACCAATTTGGGTTCCCAGACCGGGGATATGGTGCTGAAGATCCTCTCCGGCACCCCGGTATCCCAGGTCCCGGTGGAGGTCCTTCGGGACAACGCCGTCACGGTGAACCCGGACACTGCCGCCGCCATTGGGGTGGATGTCTCCAAATACGTCCAGTGATTCTCTCAGTGGGGCTTCCGGCAAAGGGGCGCTGAGCCTCTGGAGGTTCCAGACTCCCGGGGAGCCGGGAGACGGTGTATTTTTCCTAGAAGCATATCAGGAGGTATCCCCATGAGTCTTTTCGTTTTGCAGGGAGCCGTGGAGCAGGGCTTTATCTACAGCCTTGTGGCTCTGGCCCTCTACCTTTCCTTCCGCACCCTGGATATTGCGGACCTCACCACCGACGGCACCTTCACCCTGGGAGCTGCTTGCTCCGCTATTTTCACCGTCCAGGGACACCCGGTACTGGGGTTGGTGCTGGCGTTCCTGCTGGGGTGCGCCGCCGGGCTGGTCACCGCCCTTCTCCAGACCAAACTGGGGGTGCAGCCCATCCTGGCCGGGATCATCACCATGACGGGCCTTTACACTGTGAACCTCATGGTGATGGGGGGGCGCTCCAACCTCAACATGCTCAAGGAGGACAATGTCTTTACCGCTGCTGAAGCCCTTTTGGGCCCTTGGGGGAAGCTGGTGCTGAGCTTTCTTCTGGCAGCGGGGATGGGACTCCTTCTGGCCCTGTTTCTCCGGACCCGGCTGGGCCTTTCCATCCGGGCCACCGGGGATAACCGGGACATGGTTGCCTCCTCTTCCATCAACCCCGCCTTCACCACCGCCGTGGGCCTCTGTCTGGCCAACGCCATGACTGCCCTTTCCGGAGGGCTGCTGGCCCAGTACCAGAAATTCTCCGACGTGAGCCTGGGTACCGGCATGGTGGTCATCGGACTGGCCAGCCTTATTATCGGCGAAGTGGTTTTGGGCCGGGGCGGGGTGCTCCGGGGGGTGGCCGCTTCCCTTTTGGGAGCGGTGATCTACCGCATTATCATCGCCGCAGCCCTTACCGCCAACGTCAACGCCCAGTATTTCAAGCTGGTTTCAGCGGTGATTGTGGCCGCTGCCATCTCCTATCCGGCGGTGGCGGAAAAGCTGCGGTTCCAAAAGAAGAGAAGGGAGGCGGAGCGCAATGGCTGAAATGCTGCGTCTGGAGGGAATCTCGAAAACCTTTTCCCCCGGCACTGTCCAGGAGAAAAAGGCCCTGGAGGACCTTTCCCTCACTTTGGAGCAGGGGGAGTTTGTCACTGTCATCGGCAGCAACGGCGCCGGTAAGTCCACCCTTTTCGGGGCGGTGGCCGGGAGTTTCTACCCCGACTGTGGCCGGGTGGTGCTGGATGGGGAGGACGTCACCTTCCTGCCGGAGTACAAGCGTTCCCGGAACATTGGCAGGCTTTTTCAGGACCCCCTTCGGGGTACTGCTCCCCATATGACCATTGAGGAAAACCTGGCTTTGGCCTACCACCGGGCAGGAGGCGGTACCTCCCCCTTGGGATTTACCGGGAAGCGGGAGCGGGAGCTGTTCCGCAGCCGGCTGGCAGAGCTGGGGCTGGGCTTGGAGGACCGGATGAAAAGCCCGGTGGGCCTCCTCTCCGGGGGCCAGCGCCAGGCCCTGACCCTCCTGATGGCCACCCTGGTAACCCCGAAGCTCCTCCTGTTGGATGAGCACACGGCCGCTCTGGACCCGGCCACCGCGGAGAAGGTGTTGGAGCTGACGAAGCGAACGGTGGGGGACCAGGGAATCACCTGCATGATGATCACCCACAACATTTCCTCGGCCCTGAGCCTGGGAAACCGCACGATTATGATGGACAGGGGCCGTATCGTTTTGGATATCTCCGGCAAGGAGCGGGAAGGGATGACGGTTCCCCGGCTGTTGGAACTGTTCCGGGAGCGGGCTGACCACGACCTGGACAACGACCGTATGCTTCTGGAATGAAGAAGAATAAGAAAAAGGCATCCCCTGGGGGATGCCTTTTTTGTGCCCAAAAGACGGATGGACGGGGAACCGGCCCTTTCCAGAGGGTCAGCCTCCGGCCAGGTGGATCACCAGATTGATAACCTGGGGGAAAACGGTAACTACAGTGATCATCCGCAGGATCTGGATAAAGGACACGTCGGGGCTGTCCACCCCCAGATCCGAGGAGATGAGGGCCATATCCGAGGCCCCTGCCGGGGTGGCGATGAGCATAGCCTCAGCGCGGTTGAGGTGGGTGACCTTGGGCAGGAACCACCCCATGAAGAAGCAATTGAGGAAGTAGGCGGCGGTGAGGATCAGCGCCGGGAGGACGAGATATTTTAGCTCCAGCATTTCCTGGCGGCCAAAGCAGCAACCTATGTAACAGCCGGTGAGGACCTGAGCCACCCGCTTGAGCCAGCGGGGGATGTAACCTTTTCCGGTGGCCAGGTTAAAGATCAGGACGCTGACGGTGGAGAAGAGGATGGCGCCGGCAGGGATGCCGGACCATTTTCCCAAAAAGCCAAAAACGATGCCTACCGCCATAGTGGCCACCACAGTCCAGGGGGATCTGGCGGGTTTGGACGGTTTGGGGGGAACGGGAGAACCAGAGGAGACGCTTCCCCCCTGTCCCTGAAGGGCTTTTGCCGGGACCTTGGGGGTGAGCCTAGCCGTCTTGGCGATCATCATGGGGAAGACCCCCAGTCCAAAGGCCATCCGGACAAACTGGAGCACCGCCACCTTGGGGACGCTGGCGCCCATATCCGCCGCAATGATGGGGATATCGGTCATGCCCCCTGGGACGCAGCACATAAAGCAGGTGATCATATCCATGGAGGTGATGCCTACAAAGATGAACCCTACCACCAGATTCAGAACCAGGTAACCGGCGATGAGCAGCAGGTAGGGACGGAGGATCTGGGGCAGGCGGCGCAGGTCGCTGTGTTTGACGGTGCAGCCGATGAAAGAGCCTGCAATGATCTGAGCCACCGTCCTTGCGTAACTGGGAATATAAGCGGCCTCAAAACCTACCCCCAAAATGGCGGTGCCGATGATGGCGCCTACAATGAGTCCGCCGGGGATCTTGAGGCGGAAGAAAAGAAGGCCGAAAGCGGTGCCTACTGCCAGTGTCAGGAGCATGGTGCCCATGGCGAAACCTCCCCTCAGGTGGTATGCCCAAAAAGATCCAGCATAGGGGTATAGACAAAATCTATACCTTTACGTGATTATTAGGCATTTGATTTATATAGTGATACTATTATATAATAAAGCCGCAGAATTAACAAGTGGACACAGGAAGAATTTAGGAAATCCGTCAATATACCTTTCCCGGCTCCCGGGGAAGGATCATTCTGTTGATTGGCAAAACGAAGGAGAGTGTCTATGAGCGAACTGAGAGAACTGGCGAAATTCCTGGTGGGGCTGAAGCTGTCCGACGTCCCCGAAAAGGTGCGGGAGACCGCCAAGCTGTGCGTCCTGGACAGCATGGGCGCGGCCATCGGCGCCGCCAACCACCCCCAGATCCAGCGGGTAACAGAGGCATATCTGGGCATCGCTGGCAAAGAGGGTACCGTCAGCCTGTGGGGTCAGGGGAAGAAAGCCCCTCTTTCCACCGCGGTGCTCCTGAACGCCATGATGGGACATACCCTGGAGCTGGACGACGTACATACCAATTCCAAAACCCATATCGGCACCGTAGTGGTTCCCGCCGCCTGGAGCCTTGCGGAGTATCTGGGCAGCACTGGGGAGGAGTTCCTCCTGGCGGTGCTGTGCGGGTACGAGACCATGTCCCGCATCGGCATGGCCTTTGGTGTTTCCAGCCACCGGAACAAAGGTTGGCATGTCACCGCCACCGCCGGAACCTTCGGCGCCGCCGCGGCCTGCGGCAAGCTCCTGGGCCTGGATGAGGAGCATATGGTCTCCGCTCTGGGCCTTGCAGGAAGCCAGTCCTTTGGCCTGTGGGCCTTCCTGGGAGACGGCGCCAGCTGCAAGGTGCTGAATCCCGCCCGGGCTGCCGCCGACGGATTTGAGTCCGCCCTTCTGGCCAAGGCCGGAATGACCGGCCCCGAGCATGTTCTCACCGCCAAGGACGGCGGCCTGCTGGAGGCCATGTCCGACCAGCACGACGTCACCCTGGTGGCCAAGGATCTGGGGAAGGTTTGGCAGATCCTGGAGATGGACAACAAGCCATATCCCTGCTGCCGCAGCACCCACTGCGCCATCGACGGCGCTCTGGCCCTGCGGGAGAAATACAGCGTCACCGCCGCCGACGTGGACCACATCCAGGTGGATACCTACCTGGTGGGAAACAAACAGTGCGGCATGAGCGAGGGAAGCCGCAACCCCAAGAACCCGGTGGACGCCAAGTTCTCCACCCCCTTCTGCGTGGCCAGCGCCATTCTCTACGGCCAGGTGAGCCTGGCCCAGTTCACCCAGACCAGCATCGAGAAGCCTGAGGTCCAGGAGCTGCTCCATAAGGTGGAGGTGGTGACCTGCGACCGTTTCACCCAGGTGTACCCCGACCACTGGGGCTGCCATATCACCATCACCTGCAAGGATGGCCGGGTGCTGGAGGAGGAAGTCACCGACGCCTCCGGCAGCGTTTCCAATCCCCTTACCGCCCAGCAGGTGCTCCAGAAGGCTTCCGGGCTGATCCGTGAGACCCAGGGCGACAAGACCGACGCCATTGTGGCCGCGATTCTGGAGGCTCCCAGCCTTCCCAAACTTCCCATGATGTGATCCCTGTCGGGGGGTTCCAGGGAGAGGGCCCCCGGGGATAACAATATTGACATTGACAAAGAGGAGAGAAAAACATGATCAAACTGTACGACACCGGCGTGTATCTGGTGGGCCAGAACGAGATCGTCCCCGACGACGGCAACGCCGCCGCGGCGATTAAGCAGAAGACCGGCCGGGAAGTTTCCCGTGAAGAGGCCGCCAAGGGCACCATGGCCTATTCCATCATCCAGGAGCACAACACCTCCGGGGATCCCGACGACCTGAAGATCAAGTTTGATTCCATCACCTCCCACGACATCACCTACGTGGGCATTATCCAAACCGCCCGTGCCTCCGGCATGGAGAAGTTCCCCATCCCCTATGTCCTCACCAACTGCCACAACAGCCTCTGCGCTGTGGGCGGCACCATCAATGAGGATGACCACATGTTCGCCCTTTCCGCGGCCAAGAAGTACGGCGGCATCTATGTCCCCACCAACATGGCCGTTATCCACAGCTACAACCGTGAGATGATGACCCGCTGCGGCAAGATGATCCTGGGTTCCGACAGCCACACCCGCTACGGCGCCCTGGGCACCATGGCCGTGGGCGAAGGCGGCGGCGAGCTGGCCAAGCAGCTGGTGGGCCGTACCTACGATTTCAGCCGTCCCAAGGTGATCGGCATCTACCTCACCGGCAAGCCTCAGCCCGGCGTGGGTCCTCAGGACGTGGCTCTCACCATCATCGGCAAGACCTACAAGAATGGCTATGTGAAGAACAGCGTCATGGAGTTCGTCGGCCCCGGCATTGCCAACCTCCCTGTTGAGTACCGCAACGGCATCGATGTCATGACCACTGAGACCACCTGCTGGAGCTCCATCTGGTGCACCGATGAGAAGGTGGAAGAGTACTACGACATCCACGGCCGCAAGGGCGACTACAAGAAGCTGAATCCTGCCGATGTGGCTTACTATGACGGCCTGGTCTATATCGACCTGTCCACTGTGGAGCCCACCATCGCGATGCCCTTCCATCCCAGCAACACCTACACCATTGCTGAGCTGAAGGCCCATCCCGCCGATGTCATCGCTGCTGTCACCGATGCCGGCCGCAAGCAGTTTGAGAACGCCAAGTTCGAGTTCGCTCTGGACAAGAAGATCCGCAACGGCGAGATCTGGGTGGATCAGGGTATCGTGGCCGGCTGCTCCGGCGGTACTTTCGACAACGTCTGCGCAGTGGCCGACATCCTGGACGGTCATTCCTGCGGCAACGGCGAGTTCAAGATGAGCGTCTATCCCGGCAGCCAGCCCGCTTACCTGGAGCTGGTGAAGAACGGCGCCATCCAGAAGATCATGAGCGCCGGCGCCATTGTGCGTGAGTGCTTCTGCGGACCCTGCTTCGGCGCTGGCGACACCCCCGCCAACCAGGAGTTCTCCATCCGTCACACCACCCGCAACTTCCCCAACCGGGAAGGCTCCAAGCCCGGCGAGGGCCAGATCTCCTATGTGGCTCTGATGGACGCCCGTTCCATCGCCGCCACCGCCATCAACGGAGGCCGCCTCACCGCCGCCACCGAGCTGGATGTCAACTACAGCAATCCCAAGTACTTCTTTGACGCCTCTGTCTATGAGAAGAGAGTCTTTGACGGTTGGGGCAAGGCGGATCCCAGCGAGGAGCTGCGGTTCGGACCCAACATCAAGGATTGGCCCAGCATCCCCACCCTCACCGACAATGTGCTGCTGAAGATGGTCAGCTATATCGACGACCCTGTCACCACCACCGATGAGCTGATCCCCTCCGGCGAGACTTCTTCCTACCGGTCCAACCCCCTGCGCCTGGCCGAGTTCACCCTCAGCCGGAAGGATCCCGCCTATGTGGGCGAGTCCAAGAAGGTCCTGGCTCAGGAGCAGGGCCGTGAAGCGGGCAAGAGCCCTGCCGAGGCCAGCGAAGAGGTAGCCGCTGTCTACGATGTGATCCGCACCCTCCCCGGTTTTGAGAACCTGGATCCCATGGAGGTGGGCTTCGGCAGCACCATCTATGCCAATAAGCCCGGCGATGGTTCCGCCCGTGAGCAGGCCGCTTCCTGCCAGCGTGTGGTGGGCGCCTGGGCCAACATCGCTCAGGAGTACGCCACCAAGCGTTATCGTTCCAACTGCATCAACTGGGGCATGGTGCCTTTCCTCACCAAGGACAAAGAGAAGTTCGAGAAGGGCTGCTATGTCTTCGTTCCCGGCCTGCGCAAGGCGGTGCTGGAAGGCTGCGAGGACATCAAGGCCTACATCATCAAGGGCAAGGAAGTCACCCAGGTGAGCCTCTCCATCGGCGGACTGACCCCCGACGAGAAGAAGATTGTGGCCGCCGGCTGCCTGATCAACTTCTACCGTTCCGAGGGCTGAAACAGCTCTGCACAGAGAAATAAAAAGTCTATGGGCACAAAAAGGGAACCCTTATAATAGATAAAAAATGGACGCTGCAAATGTGCGTTTCACCAAATGATATGGTGATTTTATCCATATTTTGGAACAACTTTTGTGCCTGTTATTAAGAAATAATGGTTGCGAGAGAGCGGGAAGCGTTATATAATTGAGTAGCACCCTGAAGCTTCCCCCTCTCTCCAGCCTGCCTTCCTCAGATGGAAGGTCTGTGAGTTGGGAGAGAAAGGAAAGACAGCGTATGACCCAGATCAAAGTGCCATATGGCAACGGCTACCAGGAAGCCCAGCTGGATGACAGCATTCCTGTCCAGATCGTGGATCCTGAGTGTCCGGAAGTCACAACCCCAGTCACCCAGATGATCGCGGAGGCGCTGGACAACCCTATCGGCACCAAGCGCCTGGAAGAAATGGTGACTCCGGAGGACCACATCACCATTATCGTCAATGACCACACCCGTCCCGGCCCCAATGCCGAGATTGTGGACGCCATCATGAAGCGTCTTGAGAAGGTGGGTGTCCCGGACGATCATGTGGAGTTTGTGGTAGCCACTGGCAGCCATCGGGCCAGCACTCCCGAGGAGCTGGACAAGATCCTGGGTGAGGAGTATCACCGCAGGATCCGGGTACATAATCACGACTGCCAGAACGACGAGGAGCATGTATACCTGGGGGATACCGAATCCGGGATGCCCCTGTGGGTGGATAAGCGGGTAGCTGAGGCCAGCTTTATCATTACCACGGGACTGATTGCTCCCCATCACGCCGCAGGTTTCTCCGGCGGCCGCAAGAGCATCGTCCCTGGTGTTGCCGGCATCAAAACCCTTCATATCCATCATTCCTTGCCTATTCGGCCCTTTGAGCCCGCCATGGGATACTTCGAGGACAACCCCTTCCATATCGCGGCCCTTGAAGCGGCAAAGAAGACCAACGTCCGCTTTATCG
>JAHZBJ010000055.1:0-895 GCA_019423445.1 Oscillospiraceae bacterium | reverse complement strand
ATCGTCAACGCGGTTCAGGATGTCCACAAGCAGAACATCGCCTGTGTGGCGGGAGATCTGCAGAAGGCCCACGAGGCCGGCGTTGCCATTTGCCGCAAGGCCAACACCGTTGAGGTGAAAGAGCTGGCGGATGTGGTTGTGGCGAGCCCCGGCGGCGCCCCCCGTGACTGCAACCTTTATCAGGCCCAGAAAGCCCTTTCCGTGGCCGAGGTTTTCGGCAAAAAGGGCGACTGCACTTTTATCCTCTGTGCCCGCGCGGAGGACGGGGTAGGCGAAGGCGTGTTCCGGCAGTGGCTGGAAGAAGCCAAGACCCCTGAAGAGGTCATCGAGCGCTTCCGGAAGGAAGGCTTCAACGTGGGCAACAACAAGGCGTTTATGTACGCCAGAGCCCTTACCAAGGGCAGGGTCATCATCGTCAGCGAAAATGTCACAAAGGAAGAGCTGGAAAAGATGATGCTGGGCTGGGCTCCCAATCTTCAGGCCGCACTGGATATGGTGTGTGCTGAGAAGAAACCCCGCCAGGTGATTGTTCTCCCCAAGGCTGTAAGCCTGATCCCCAAGGTGGTCTGCTGATCAAAAGGCAGGCTGTCCGGCAGGAGATCTGTCCCCGGTTGTTTAGAGAAGGCGGCCGGGGGCAGCGGAAGAGCCCCGGAAAGAGAAGGGCCGGGACTTTTCCAGAGGCTTTCTGCACCGGCTGCCCGTGGAAGGCGGTCGGGATATATGCGGAAAAGGAAGTTTCGGAAAGAGAAGGCCGGAGCATCCCTCCGCAAATCTATTTCCCCGGGGCAGGGTTGCCCCAGCGTATAGTATGAAGAAATGAAGAAAAGGAGAAGGAAATCTATGAACAAACGGATTCTGTCCCTGATTGCCATGGTGCTGGCGCTGGCCATGATGG
>JAHZBJ010000054.1:11631-12730 GCA_019423445.1 Oscillospiraceae bacterium | reverse complement strand
AACTTACTGAACCCTGGACGGTTTTAAATGATACCCTTATGCGGCCGGGCCCTTGGCTCCAGGCTCTTTTGTTTCAATTGGATTTACAACCTGCTCGGACGTATCTGCACCAACGTACGGTACGGCTTTGAACATCCGCTATCATCCCACAGGACCCCCGTTTTAATCTTTTTCGCCGTCTTTGTGGGGATCATGGTCTTCTTCATCCGGCAGCCCCTCAATACTGCGGAGCAGCTCGTCCAGTTCCTTGTCCTCAGGGACAACAGGTTTCCGGTTCCCTGCCTTGCCAAAAGGATTTTCCCGCTTCTCCACCGGCGTACCCGGGAAATGCAGGGTCAGGGTTCCAAGATAAAAGGCGATATCGAAAAACGTACCGGTCACCAGAAGATCCACATTTGTAATGGAATTAACCGGATTGAGGTACAAAATCAGTATATTGGCCAGCGCTGCCGCAGCCACCAGCATCAAAACGCTGTGGAGGGTGGACCCCCGGAGCCTTCCCCGGTACTGAGCCACCGCCGCGCCAAAGCAGACCAGGCAGCAGGCCGAAGTAATTAACAGCACCGCAAAGGGTAGGGCTGCCACACCGTAGTACAGATAATAGGCGATCACCGAGATTCGGGCCACCGAATAGAACGTAAGCAGCAGGGTAATGATGGTTTTTGTCATTGGTTCCTCCTAGTCCTCAAAAAGATCCTCCTGGCTGGCCACCAGCTCTCCCACTGTATCGGTGTCGCCGGTGAGAAGGGCAAAAACCCCTTTGTAGGTGAGCATCGGGTCGTTGAGAAAACGCCGGCGGATCTTTTCACACTCCTTTTCCGTAGGCATGAAAATGGTCAAGGACATCAAGTCGCTGCCAATGTCGGTGATGGTCAAGGTGATCTGCCATCCATCCTCCACCTGCCGGATCTCCACCTTATTTTCCTTTTGGCGGCGCACCAGAGTGAGAATCCGATCCATAGCACGAACCCCACGTTCCCGCACCGCTGCGGGCAGGTCCTCCTCAAACGCCGCAGAGGCCTTTTTCCCCAGGTCGGTCAAGGCAAAACACTGCTCTCCCTGATATTCTTCCGGAACGATGTTGCCGGATTTTTGAAGG
>JAHZBJ010000054.1:2070-11621 GCA_019423445.1 Oscillospiraceae bacterium | reverse complement strand
AAGGCTCTCCATCGCCTCGGCAAACTGGAAATAGTTTACCAGCTCCTGGCTCTGAAGGGCATTGTTCAGTTCCCGGAAGGAAACCGGACGCCCTGCCTTCTCCATCAAATAACAGATAAGAACCATCACCTCGTGACTGGTGGTGACGCTTCCGGGGCGCACCCCTTCGGTGAAGGCACGATATTCCATGAAAAGTTCCCGCCTTTCGGTACCGAAATAATCTTTTTACAGAATTCCTGTAGTTTTTTCCCTTTTTCTGTCGTATGATAAAAGAAAATATCATTCTTATTGTACACGAAATTTGTGACAAAATATAGTCCGTAAGGGAAAAAAGATTCAGGAGTCGCTATGAAAGACCAAAAAAATCCAAACAACAGCCGCTCCGGCCGGTGGTGGCTGATAGGACTTGGCGTCCTTTCCTTTCTGGTTCTCTGCCTTCTCTGTCTGCCTGTAATACGCTGGATGCTCCGACCAGAATTTGGCCCGTGGCTCCAGGAACGGGTGGACCGGTTGGGGGTCTGGGGAATCTTGGCAATGCTGGGAATCCAGATGCTCCAAATCGTGGTGGCCATTATCCCCGGGGAGCCGGTGGAACTGGCCGCCGGCACCATGTACGGGGCGTGGGGCGGCCTTCTTCTTTGTCTCGCTGGTATTCTTCTGGGATCCGCCGGGATTTTCTGGACGGTACGCCGCAAAGGCCGCGCCGCCTTTGTCCAGACTCCCCTGTGGCAGAAACTTCAACGGTACAGCTTCCTCCAAAACGAATCCCGCTTAGAGGCAATGGTGTTCCTCCTTTACCTCATCCCAGGTACCCCCAAGGATATTCTGGTTTATGTCTGCGCCCTCAGCGACATCTCCATGAGCCGGTTCCTTCTCCTTTCTACCGTGGCTCGGATTCCCTCCATCATCACCTCCACCTGGGCTGGGTCCAGTTTCGCAGGCGGGGATCTGAAATTAACCCTGGGAATATTTCTGGGTACCGCTCTCCTGGGACTGGGAGGAATCTTCTTCCATAACCGTCTCCTGGAACGGAAAAACAAGGGGAAATACCCATCCTGACAGAGGACAGGCCTCTTATTTCTTTTCCATCCTCCGGCAAAAAGCACACAAATAGTTTCGGCCCCTTCCCATTCTCCGGGAACCTGCCCTGCTCACTTAGCGGGGCTTTTCTTTTTCTCCAGATGTTCCGCACCGAAAGGGGGTTGCCGCCGCCAGGCAGACTCAACCACCACAGATTTCTCCGCATCTGGCCTTCCTTTCTAAGGATTCATCTCTTTGCAGAAACAAAAAGCCCCGGAGAAAATAGAGTTCTCCCCGGGGCGCATATTTTGAAGCCTATTCTCTCAGGGAAAAGCTCCACTCTCCTTCCTGGATCACCGAGACAAAGGTCACCGGGAGCTCCAAACTCTTTCCGGCATACCCGGACATTCCATTTTTGTAAATGATATGACTGTCATTCCGGATAATGGAGCCTCCGTAGCTCTCTGACTCCGGCCAGGAGAGGTCTACTTGGTTCAGGCGGCGGCCGTTCCCATCATCCCAGCTGTCCAGGTTTACCCACAGCCGGCCGTCGGGGTCCAAACCGGCAGAGCTGGGGAACAGAGTGATGTTGTCCAGCTCCAGGGGCTGGTCCAGTTCCACCTCCTCCCCCGGTTCCAAAGGCGGCACCCGGAGGACAGCAGCAGGCTTTTCATATCGAGTAGATTCCAGCAGCGCTGTCACTGTTACCTCTTCCATCTTCACATGGGGAAGGCCCGGGATATACAGCTCCTGGCACCCCGGGGTACTGTTCACATACTCCGCCTCATACCAGAGGCCGTCCTCCCCCAGAAGCTTCACATAGAAGGACAGGGCGTTCCAATAGCGCCCTGCCGGAACTTCCTTCTCCTCCTCCGGGGCGGGGATCAGGGCAAACCGGGTGCAGTTGGAGTTGAGAGGCAGCAGGGAAAAGGTATACCCCCGGTCCGATGCGACAAGGGTGTGTTCCAGGGAAAACTGCTCCAGATCCACCTGCCGGAGCCGCACCGGCAGTTCCACCGTTCCGTCCAGAACCAGGGTGAACTCCTCCCAGGTGAAGTTCTCCACTGTCACGGCCTTTCCAAGAACCGCTCCTCCCTGAGTCTCATCATAAACGCTGTGGGACCAGGTCTCTTCACCGGGGATAGGGTTCCCTGCCGGGTCCAAAAACTCCACCTTGAACCCAAAAACAGCCCGGCTGGGGGCAGCTTCGTCTTCGTTTCCGTCTTCTTCGCTCAAAGATTTGTCCTCATCCTCCCCGGGGAACTGCACTTGCTCCATTTTCTTTTCCACCCAGCAGGAGAGGGTAGTATCCCGGCGGTAAAGGTAGGTCACCGTATACTCGGCCTCCTCCGTGTTGATATGGTACTCCTCCTCCGGCAGCCAGTAGATGGCTCCTTCCCCCTCTGCGGCTGGACCGTTTCCGGGAATGAAATAGAAAAGCTTTTGGGCGGCGGCATAGACGGTATCAAAATTAGCAGCCAGTACCACCAGGAGCAGACAGGCGGCCAAAGCCAGTCCCCTTTTCAGGACGGAAGGCTTCCGGTGGGCAGGTTCCTCAAAGGCCTCCTGGGTGAGACGTTCCAGTGTTTCCCGGGAAATGCAGTCGGTAAGACGTTTTTCGGTCATTGCGCTTCCCTCCTTTGTTGGGCCTGGCCCCGTTTTGCCCTTCCTGAGGTGTCCACCTGGATCCCCCGGCTTTCCAGCATCCCGCGGAGCTTTCGGCGCAGCCTCAGGGTAGCCACATCTACTCCGCCACGGCTCATCCCCAACTGGGCTGCTGCTTCGGCGGCACTGAAACCATAAAGAAACCGCAGAGTAAAAAGCTTTCGCTCCCGGAGTTCCAGCAGTGCCAGAACCTCTTCCACAATATCCCCAATATACTCTTCCTGTCCTCCGGTAAGGTATATTTCTTCCGCCAGCGGCAGAACCTCCGGACCCTTCCTCCGCCGCCGGTCCAAGGCAGCGGAGCGGGCCATTACCCGGACATAGGTCTCCAAGGAACCCCGGGCGGGGTCGTACTCCTCCCGTCTGGAGAGGAGCCGAAGCATCACGTCATTGGCGCACTCCTCGGCGTCCCCCAGGGGAAGATCCCTGAGGAGGGCCCGGGCTGTGGCCAAGGCCACCGGGCGGCACCGGGTGTCCAACTCACTGTCAGTGAGGGTCAAAATGTCGTTCTCCACGGGCCTTCGCCCCCTTTCACCCTTTATTACGCTTCCCAGCCGGAAAATCTTACAGGTCCCACAAAAAAGTGTCCCATAAATATGAGACAACGCAGGAAAACATTGGTTTTGGTTGGCATTGGCGAGAGTTTGCTGTAAGAAAACGGCGCCTCAAGCCTTGGGAGGGCTTGGGGCGCCAGGAAATATTGGGTTCTGGATTTACTTGAAGGTATAGCTTGCGATGATGCCGGAGAAAAGTTTGCGATATTCCGCCGCCAGGGCATTGCCGCTTTCGATGAGTTCCTGATCTCCATCCCGATCGCAAAGCTCCGCCAGCACCTCGCCGCAGCGGTCATTTCCCGTCTGGCGGTCGTTGAGGATATAGAGGCTGAAGGCAGCAGAATCGGTGATGACAGCAAAAAGCTCAGGATCCAGCTTTTCCACCCGGTTCCGGTAAGCCGCGGCAGCAGAACGGCGGAGCATATCATCCGGAACCCCGGCTTCCAGCTCGTCGCTTACCAGGAAGGACAAAAGCACCATCTTCTGCCGGCAGTAGGGATCTCCCTCCAGACGGCCGGCATCCCCAACCAAGGTCTGGGCCAAAAGTTCGCCCATCTCCCTGGTCTTTTCCAGGTTGCCATTGTCCCGGTGCTCCACATACCGGGCGGCGGACTGTTCCTCCTCCCCCACGGCTCCGGATTCGGGAGAATCCCCCTGGTAGATTTTAATATCCTCGTCTGCAAAAGCCATCTGGCACACTCCTTCTCCGCCTCAGGCGGTGAATGATGAGTTCTTTATTTCTGGGCAGGGGCATTTTGCCCCATAGCCTGTTCCAACGCGGTAGCCAGCTGATCCGGGCAGGAGGTGGGCTTTAAGCCGCAGCGGATCCCCCGCAGCCGCTTCACTACTTCCTCCGCCGGCATCCCCTCCACCAAGCGGCAGAGGCCCTGAGAGTTGCCGGAACAGCCGCCGGTGAACTTTACATTATGGACGACGCCGTCCTTCAGGTCGAACTGAATCGCCCTGGAGCAGACGCCTTTGGGTTTATACTGAATTTCCATCTTTTTCAGGAACCGCACTGCTGTGCAGTTCTTCCTTCCTTCCATTTTGGAGTATGCTTTCCTCTGAAACTCAGGGAATATTGCGCATTCTGTGTTTATTATACACCAAATACCTTAGAGGAAGCAAGCCGCTTTCTTCCAATATCGGGAAAATATTCGCTTTCTCCCGGGCCTGTTCTTTTCCCGGAAAGTATTGTATAATAAATCTCAGCCGCCCTTCTTGGGCTTCGTTATTTTTCAACCGAAAGGTGAACATCTCCTATGGATTATCAAATCGATTTCGGCATCTGGGGAAACATCTTCCCGGTGCCCTGTGCCGTGGCGGACCGCCACTTAAAATTCTGCTCCGGGAACCAGCTGAAGGTGCTTCTGCTGGCCCTTCGGGAGGCTCAGAACCCTGTGGACCTGGACGCCATCGCTCGGCGCCTGGGGTTGACCCCGGAGGAGGTGGCAGACTGCCTGGAATATTGGAGAAACAGCGGGCTCTTCGCCCCAGCTGAGGCTCCCTCCGCCTCTTCAGCCCGGAGCCTCCCCTCCTCCCCGGAGAGGAGCACCACCCCGGCCCGGGAGGAAATCCCATCCCCCCCTCCCAGCAAGAACGCCTCCCCTGCCCTCCGGGAAGAACAGGTGGTGGCAGGACAGCGGATTACCACCATCCACTCACGCGCCAAGCTGACCCCCAGCCAGCAGAACAAGCTTATCCGGGAGGATAAGGAGATCCCCCAGCTCCTGGAACTGCTCCAGGGGGTTCTCAGCCGCCCCCTCACCCCTTATGAAACGGAGGGTTTCCTCTATCTGTACAGCGGCCTGCGCCTTCCCGCCGGATATATCCTCATGGCGGCCCAATACAGCCGGGATATCGGCCGGGACAATATCCGCCAGATTGAAAAGCTTGTCACCGGTTGGGTGAGCCGGGGAATCGATACATACGATAAGGCGGAAGAGGAGATCGCCCGGCTCTCCCGCTGCCGCAGCAATGAGGGCCGTGTAAAGGCAATGTTCGGCCTTGGGGACCGGGAGCTCTCCCCCAAGGAGAAACAGTTTATCGACCACTGGTACACCGATCTTGGTTTCGATGACGAGCTGGTGAAACTGGCCTATGACCGGACGGTGGACAACACCGGCAAAGCGGCCTTCCCCTATCTGAACAAAATTCTGAACGGCTGGCACGAAGCAGGGGTCCACACCCCCCAAGAAGCCATGGCCGAGATGGAAAACGGTCCCCGGAAAACTGTGGGGCAGGGCCAAGAGGCTGAGGAAAGTTCCTACGATCTGGAGGAGATCCGCAAGCTCATGGCACTGGAAAACTCCTGACCCTGTCCGGCGGCCCCTCAAGCACCATTTTCCTGAAAGGGTGGATGAACCATGTATCCTTCCAAAGCCATCCAGGCGGCCGCTGCCGTCCTGTTTCAGCGCCGTCAGGAGGCCCAACAGCGGGCCATGGACCGGCGCAGTGAAATCTATCAGCTTCATCCCCAGTTCCGGGCCTTGGACCAGCGGATCCAGGGCCTGGCCAAAGGTATCGCCATGGCGGCGCTCTCCCCCGATGGACCGGAACAGGTGGAAAAGATCATGAAGGAAATCAAAGCCGTCCAGGAGGAAAAACGGGCCCTCTGCCGCCGTCTCGGCTTTCCCGAAGACGTCTTCGAGCCCCGGTATACCTGTTCCATCTGCCAGGACACCGGCTCGGTGGACGGAAAGCGGTGCCAGTGCATGGAAGCCCTGATCCGGGCGGAAAGCTGCCGCGGCCTCCCTGCGGCGGCTTTGGAGGGGGCATGTACCTTCCAATCCTTCGACCTCTCCTACTACCCTTCCCAGCCCGATAAAAGCGGCAAATCCCCCCGGACGGTGATGGCGGGTATTCTCCAGCGGTGCCGGGAATATGCCGATTCTTTCGGCCCCGACAGCGGCAGCCTTCTCTTCCTGGGCAAGACTGGCCTGGGGAAAACTCATCTGTCCCTGGCCATTGCCGGGCAGGTTGCCCGTCAAGGCTTCGGCGTCCTCTACTCCTCCACCCAGGGCATCGTGGACCGCAGCGAACGGGTCCGCTTTGACCGGGGCGCCACCCAGGAGGACCGGGATTTTGTCCAAATGGCCCCCCGGTGTGACCTCCTGGTCATTGACGACCTGGGAGCGGAGTTCTCCACCGCCTTCTCTCAGTCGGTACTTTACAACATCCTCAACGACCGCATCACCGCCGCCCTCCCCACTATTATCAGCACCAACCTCACGCCGGAGCAAATCTCCGCTTCCTACTCGGACCGCATTGCCAGCCGCATTCTTTGCGGCAGCACCATTTACGGCTTTACCGGCAAGGATATCCGCCTGGAGAAACAGTTTCGAAACCGTAACGGAGCAGCCCCTTCCGACAGCTGAGAGCAATTTCCCTAAAAACAAAGCCCCTGATTCTTTCAAAGATACAAAAAAGCGCCCCTTCTATCCATCCAGATAGAAGGGGCGTACTGCTTTTGAATCAGCCAGAGATTATTCCTGGGGTGGCTGCTGGGTGGAGTCTCCATCCTGGGGCTCCTGCTGAGCGGAACCGCCATCCTGAGGCTGGGACTGAGGCTGCCCTTGCTGCTCCCAGGGCTGCTGCTCTTCTCCATAAGGAGCAGGCGGCTGGGCGGGGCGACCGTTGGGATGCCCCACAAAAGGCGGAGTGAAATGAGGCCGATGGCCGGGGTTCTGCTGCCGGGAAGCCTCCTGAGCACGCTGGGCGGCTTCCTGAGCCTCCCGGGCCTTTTTGGCCTTCTCCGCTTTGATGGCATTGGCCTTTTCCGTCTCGGCGATCAACTCATCCACTGTACTGCTGCCGTCCATCAGACGCTGGAACACCTCGCCGTCAATCTTCTCAAACTCCAGAAGGTAGCGGCTCAGCTCCTCCAGTTTCTCCCGGTTCTCTTCCAGGATCTTGGTGGCACGGGCCTGAGCAGTATCGATGATCCGCCGGACCTCTTCGTCGATGGTGGCGGCGATCTCTTCGGAATATCCGCGATCCTGGGTCATTTCCATGCCCAGGAACACTTCGCTCTGGTCCTTACCGTAGACCATGGTGCCCAACCGCTCGCTGAAGCCGTAGCGGGTGACCATGGCACGGGCAATCTTGGTGGCACGCTCGATGTCGTTGCTGGCCCCGGTAGAGATGTCGTCCAGGGTGAGGCTTTCTGCCACACGGCCGGCCAGGAGGGTGCAGACCTCCTCCTCCATCTCCTTCTTGGTCATATACATGACATCCTTCTCCGGCAGGCTCAGGGTGAAGCCGCCGGCGCTGCCCCGGGGGATAATGGAAACCTGATGAACCTTATCCTGGGTGGGGCAATGGTAGGTGACAATGGCGTGGCCTGCCTCGTGGAAAGCGGTGAGGCGGCGTTCCTTTTCGGTGACCACATGAGAAGGCTTCTCGGGGCCAACGATAACTTTGATGGTAGCCTCCTCGATCTCTTCCATGGTGATGGCCTTCTTGTTCTTCCGGGCAGCCAAAAGGGCAGCCTCGTTGGTGAGGTTCTCCAAGTCTGCACCGGTGAAACCGCCGGTGGTCTTGGCGATGACCCCAAGATCCACATCGGGGCCGATGGGCTTATTCCGGGTATGGACCTTGAGGATTTCTTCACGGCCCTTGACATCGGGGTAGTTGACGGTGATGTGCCGGTCGAAGCGGCCGGGGCGCATCAGGGCGGGGTCCAAGATGTCCTTGCGGTTGGTGGCGGCCATCACGATGACCCCCATATTGGCCCCGAAGCCGTCCATTTCCACCAGGAGCTGGTTCAGAGTCTGCTCCCGCTCGTCGTGTCCGCCCCCAAGGCCGGCCCCTCTGTGGCGGCCTACGGCGTCGATCTCATCGATAAAGACAATGCTGGGGGCGTTCTTCTTGGCCTGCTCAAACAGGTCACGGACACGGGAAGCGCCTACGCCCACATACATCTCCACGAAATCCGAACCGGAGATGGAGAAGAAGGGGACCCCCGCCTCCCCTGCTACCGCTTTGGCAAGCAGGGTTTTACCGGTTCCGGGAGGGCCCATCAGCAGAACACCTTTGGGAATCCGGGCACCCAGGGCGTTGAACTTCTCCGGGTTTTTAAGGAACTCCACAATCTCCTGGAGCTCCGCCTTCTCCTCATCGGCGCCGGCCACCTGGTCAAAGGTGACCCGCGGGCCGTCGGTGGGGAGTTTGGGCTTGGCTTTGGCAAAGGACATGGGGTTGCCGGTGCCCCTGGTCTGGCGCATGATCATCCACCACAGGGCCACCATAGCCAAGATGGGAAGCAGCATCGGCAGCCAGGTCTCCAGGAAGGACGGATCGCTGAAGGGGATATAGACCATCTTCACTGGCTTATCCGGGTGCTCTGCGTTGTAGTCCAGCATATGCTGATGGACGTCGCTGACGAACAGATTGACGTCAGGCACCTGGTAGGTGTACACCTTGGCCTGGGTCCCGGCGGACTGGGCCGCCTCCTGATCGCTCCAGAGGACATAAGTGAGGTTGCGGGTATTGAAATCCAACTGGTACTCCGCCACCTTGTCCTCCAGGAAATCGGACACAATCCTGTTGTATTCCACCCCCTGCTTGGCAGTATTGGCGTTGAACCAGCTCATGGCCAGGAACACCACCGCCAACAGCATGACGAGATAGATATAAAAGCCTTTCCGATTATTTTGGTTCAATGGATTCACTCCTGTCTGGGAGAAAATTATCGCTTCTGCGAAAGGGAGATCCCACCGCCCCATCCCGAAAGCCGAGGTCTGGCACAAGGCGGAGAACCCCTGGGGGTTCCGCAACTCTGGAGCTGCTTTGTTTTACTTTTCGTAAACCGAGGGAGAGAGCACTCCCACATAGGGCAGATTGCGGTACAGCTCGGCGTAATCCAAGCCGTAGCCCACCACAAACTCGTCAGGGATGGCAAATCCCACATAGTCGGGCTTGATGTCCACCTGGCGGCGGTCCGGCTTATCCAGAAGGGTGGCGATGCGGACGCTGGCGGGGCCACGGTCCCGGAGCAGCTCGGTGAGATAGCTCAGGGTCATCCCGGAATCCAGGATATCCTCCACCACCAGAACATGGCAGCCCTCAATGGGCCGGTCCAGATCCTTGAGGATCTTCACCACGCCGGAGGTCTTGACCCCCGCGCCGTAGCTGGAAACGGCCATAAAGTCCATCTCCACCGGCACCGTGATCTGACGGATCAGGTCCGCCATAAACACCACCGAGCCCTTAAGGACCCCGATCACCACCAGGCGTTTGCCCTGGTAATCCTGGCCGATCTTCCGGCCCATCTCGGCCACTTTGTTCTTCAGCTCGTCCTCGCTGACAAGC